>CAYMGG010000651.1:0-1508 GCA_964389915.1 uncultured Planctomycetaceae bacterium | reverse complement strand
ATCAGTTGACCCTGAGCGCCATGGTGCGCGGCCTGGGTGCGTGCGATATGGGGGTAAGCCTGCAGGCGAACGGCGCCGAGTTATGGGGCGGCATGGACGAATACGACATCTCCACCTGGCCGGAATTGTCGCTGGCGGGGGGAGCCGAGGCGCAGTGTCCGCCCGCGGATCATTCGAACAAGGGCTGTTATTCCTACAACGGCAATGACAGCTGGACGGAAATGAACTGGCAGCCCGAACTGGCGGTGGGCGGCTATTGGAGCCTGACGGCTGGATGAAAAGCTTCTTCGATACTCCACACTGCCGGGCTTTTGCCCATTGCACGACCTGCCGCGATCTGGTTGGCGGGCGCCAGTGGCGGGAGGCCATCGCTGCGGAGTTTTCCGTACCTACTGGGGATTGGGAATGCCCGTATGGCAAGGGGTGGGGCTATACGTCGGAAAATAGGCCGGCCAGAAAGGTAGAGCCGGCCACATGTACCTATCGCGGGCAAGAGCGCCCCGATCTGCCGCACTCTGGACCGTGCTGCCTGCCGATTGAATGCCGCCATGAGCAAACACCGGAGATTGTGAATAAGCGAATCTGCGGTCTAAACAAATGCCGATTCTACGAGGCCGGATAATGCATGTCACCGCGCCGACCATCACTCGCATTGATGCCGGCAAGGTGCTGGTGAGTTGGACTGGCACAGCGAGGTTGAACGCCTGGATCGAAGTGAACGGCGCGTTCGTGCATGAGGATCTGCCTTTTGCGGATGCCACCCGGCGGAAGGTCGTGACTGTACCGGCTGGTGGCATGCCCTTCGCTCTGGCCGTGCAAGAAGCCGAACCTGACAGCGAAATATTGCCCATTTACGAAGCCCCTACTACCGAGCCGACCGTGCAGTTTGACGCGGTGGCCGTGGCAAAACATTACCAGCTCTACCACCGAGCCCCGGGTGAGACGACGGAAACCGTGGAGCGAACCCTGCCGGCAGATGAACGACGCCGGCGTTACGCGGTGGGGCTACACGACCCTCTGGTCCACGGCTGGCACTACTTTCGCGTCGAAAGCGTAGACGCCTACGGGCGGGAATCGACTCGGTCAGCCTGGCTCTATTATGCGGTCGATCTGCCGCCCTATCCCGCGACAGCGGTGGTGACCAAGGTCAATGAAGAGTTCGTTTTGACCATTGGCGGAACCACTCCGTCTGCCGACGAATACGTGCTGGTGGATACGGCTGACAATGAATTGATCGATGCTGCCGGCAACATGTTGACCTGGAATTAGGGAGTTCCATATGGCCTTGACCGCCAATCGCATCCCCTTGCCCGATGGCACTCCGGTCGGTGGCCGGCAGAAGATGAAGGACGGCCCGGAAATCGTCACCGCGTTTGGTGCGGTCCCGAGCGATATCCGGTCGCCGACCGAAAAGGCCGTGGCCGACTACGTCTCCGGCCGGCTGAACTGGGTCACGCGGACTGCCAGTTATCTTGCCGCTGCCGGGGATCCGCCGGCCGATCTCGACA
>CAYMGG010000650.1:0-1510 GCA_964389915.1 uncultured Planctomycetaceae bacterium | reverse complement strand
TGTCGAGATCGGCCGGCGGATCCCCGGCAGCGGCAAGATAACTGGCAGTCCGCGTAACCCAATTCAGGCGGGCGGAGACGTAATCGGCCACAGCCTTTTCAGTCGGCGACCGGATATCGCTCGGGATCGCACCAAACGCGGTCACGATTTCCGGTCCGTCTTTCATCTTCTGCCGTCCACCGACCGGACTGCCGTCCGGCAAGGGGATGCGATTGGCGGTCAAGGCCATACGATGGGCTCCTTAATTCCAGATCAAAACGTTGCCAGCCGCATCGACCAGCTCATTTCCGGCCCTATCCACCAGTATGTATTCGTCGGCAGGCGGAGTTATTCCACCAATGGTCAAAACAAACTCGCCATTGACCTTGGTCACCACCGCTGTTGCCGGATAGGGCGGCAGATCGACCGCATAATAGAGCCAGGCTGACCGGGTCGATTCTCGCCCGTAGGCGTCGACACTTTCGACGCGAAAGTAGTGCCAACCGTGGACCAGAGGGTCGTGCAGCCCCACCGCGTAACGTCGCCGCCGCTCATCCGCCGGCAGGGTTCGCTCCACGGTTTCCGCTGTCTCACCCGGGCCTCGGTGGTAGAGCTGGTAATGCTTCGCCACGGCCACCGCGTCAAACTGCACGGCCGGCTCGGTCGTAGGGGCTTCGTAAATAGGCGATAACTCGCTACCCGGTTCGGCCTCCTGCACGGCCAGAGCGAGGGGCATGCCACCAGCCGGTACAGTCACGACCTTCCGCCGGGGGGTATCCGCAAAAGGCAGATCCTGATGCGCGAAGGCGCCGTTCACTTCGATCCAGGCATTCAGCCCCGCTGTGCCAGTCCAACTCACCAGCACCTTGCCGGCATCGATGCGGGCTATGGTCGGCGCGGTGACATGCATTATGCCCCCTCGTAGAATTTGCACTTTCCTGGGCCGCAAATTCGTTTGCTGACTATTTCAGACGTCCGTTCATGTCGGCATTCAATCGGCAAGCAGCACGGCCCGGAGTGCGGCAGATCGGGACGTTCTTGCCCACGATAGGCGCAGATGGCCGGTTCGACCTTTCTGGCCGGCCTATTCTCCAGCGTATAGCCCCACCCTTTGCCGTGTGGGCATTCCCAGTCCGTAGTCGGCACCGCGAATGCGGCGGTTATGGCCTCCCGCCACTGGCGCCCGCCAACCAGATCGCGGCAGGTCGCGCAATGGGTAAGAGACCGGCAGTGTAGAGTATCGAAGAAGCTTTTCATCCGGCCGTCAGGCTCCAATACCCCCCTACCGCCAGTTCGGGCTGCCAGTTCATTTCCGTCCAGCTATCACTGCCGTTGTAGGAATAGCAGCCCTTGTACGAATGATCCGCGGGCGGACACTGAGCCTCGGCTCCCCCCGCCAGCGACAATTCCGGCCAGGTGGAGATGTCGTACTCGTCCATGTCGCCCCATAGTTCGGCGCCGTTCGCCTGCAGGCTCACCCCCATATCGCACGCACCCAGGCCGCGCACCATGGCGCTCAGGGTCAACTGAT
>CAYMGG010000649.1:0-1520 GCA_964389915.1 uncultured Planctomycetaceae bacterium | reverse complement strand
TTGTTGAGACGGTTTGGGCGGCGCTCAATTCCCCGGCCGGTATCACCGCGATGGCAGGCGTGCTGCTCTGGGCCTTGAACCGCCTTTATACGGCCAAGCCGCTGTGGCAGCAGTACGAGGGCACGGTGATCGCCGCCATCCGTTTGGCGGAGAAGCAGGTGCCCGACGAAACCACCAACGCCGGGCTGGCCCGGCTGGACGCCGCGCTCAAGTATGTGATTACCGTCTACGAGCAGGCGGTTGGCCGCCGGGCGACCAGTGCCGAGGTGGCCGAGTTCACCAACGGCATCCAGGTAGTCCATAATTCCCTGGACGAAGCCGGGACCATCTGAGGCGTCCACAGTGGTGATTTCGGGTCCACCGGGCATTGGGGAAATGGGTGGGAGCTTGATACCCCAACTGCCCGGCAGCCCGCTTTTCAAACTATCTTTCGGGAGCAGTTCCATGGACGCGATTTGGCAATTGCTACTCGTGCTACTGCGCGCCTTGCTGCCGTTTTTGACTTCCGTGGCTCAGGATACGGCTGAGGACGGGGCCGCGCCGGGCGCACTGGAAAAACGGCTACGGCGCAAGCTTCAGGCGGAGGGTTGGCAATGAAAACGAATCTTTTAGCAAATTGGCGGTTCCAGAATTTCCACCCCGGCAGCCACAGGCCCAAATCGTTTCATATGTATAGCGCACTCTGGCTGGGCCTGATTTTGGCCTTAGCCTGCCTGACCGTCGGTTGCTTCACCAGGACAATCTACGTTTCCGACGGTAAGGCGGTACGCCTGCGCGCCACTATCCGCAACGCCAAAGTCTGGGTCCTGGGCGCAGATGGCAAACCTGTTCCCGGTGTCATCGACATCCCGGAGGGTTGGTACGCAATGCCCGATCCGGGAACCACTGCGCAGTAATTCACTCCTCAGTTTTACCAATCCTTAACCACCCTTCTCGTTCCGGAAGGCCAACCATGCCCTCTGCCCGTGGCATCCGCGCCGGCGCGGCTTATGTCGAATTGTCCGTGGATGACCGGCTGACCGCCGGTCTGAAACGGGCGCAAGCCTCGCTTAAGGCTTTTGCCTCCAGCACGGATACCTTGGGTCGAACCTTACTCGCCGCCGCCACTATTGCCCTCGCCCCGCTCACCGTTTCCGCCAAAACCTTCGCTTCATTTTCCGATCAGATGGCCATTGTCCAGTCCGTCAGTGGCGCGTCGGAAAAAGATTTTTCACGGCTGAACGATCGGGCCAAAGAACTGGGGCGGACCACTTCCTTTACCGCCGCTGAAGTGGCTTCGGCCATGGTCGCTCTGGGGCGGGCGGGCTTTTCGGCCAATGAGATCCTGGCCGCCATTGCCGGCACACTGGACTTGGCCCGGGCCGGAGCCCTGGATCTGGGCGAGGCCACCACCATTATGGCCGATGTATCGCGGTCTTTCGGCTTGGCTGCGGATCAGGCCGGTCGGGTGGGCGACGTACTGGCCAAGACCGCCAATATCGCCAACACCGACGTGCAGATGGTCGGCGAGGCTATGAAAT
>CAYMGG010000648.1:0-1539 GCA_964389915.1 uncultured Planctomycetaceae bacterium | reverse complement strand
ACCGGAAAAAATCCGAGTCCTCGGCCAGCAGCACGGTTCGGCCGGGGCCGCCGGAGCCGGGGCGGGCGCCGGCGCCAGGGGTGCCCCTTCGGGAACGGCCGGCGGCGGGTTGACCGCGGCCGGAGCCTGAGCCGGCGGCAGCCGCACCTCCGGCTTCTCGCCGGGCACGATCCGGGTCTCGGGGGCGCGGCCGGTGGCCAGCGGATCCTGGCCCTGGTTTAGCGCTTCGGGCAACACGACCTGAAGCAGGCCGCAGGCTCCGCAGCGCAGCCGGTCGCCGTTCTGGAAATCGTTGACGTCCATGCGCGAACCGCAGCCGGGGCAGACCTGATACAGCCGGGTGAGCAGATATTTGGTCGGCAGCCGCCGTTCGACCGCGCCGCAGGTCGGGCAACGGATGGCCGCGCCGGGCGAGATGTTGGTCACCGCCAGCGGCGAACCGCATTGGGAGCAGAATTGAATCCGGCGCAGTTCGATGCTGGGTCCGTTGATGTCGAATTCGGCCGCCGGAAGCCGGGCGGGAACGAGCGCCAGCCCGATCACGAGCAGACACGCCCCCGCCCACCGGTAAAAAACCGGACGAAGGATGGACCGGACGGTGAACGGGGAGGTTTTCATCGTAGATCGCCTTCGTTCAAAGCCGCGGGCAATTCGCCCTCCTTGCCCGTCTGCGCGCCGGCCGGACGCAGCGGCGTGGTGCCGGCTTCGGATTTCGCCGCCGGCAGGCCGGGCGGTTCCGTATCGGCGCGGATGCTGGCGGCCGGCAGCGCGCCGGCGCCCCCCTGGCTGCCCAGGGCCGGATCGCCCAGATCGGGCACGGCCGTCGGTTCGTTCGGCAGGGCCGGCAAGGCCGGCAGGTCCGGGGGAGTCGAACCCCCGGCGGCCGGCCGATTCGCCGGCGGCGGGGGCGGGGTCGTCGGGTTGGCCTGATCCGAGAGCGGCGAAGCCGCCGGAGTCTCCAGCTTGCGACCGATGGCTTCTGCTTGCGCCTGGGGATCGACCGCCGCATTGCCGGAAATCTCGCCCGGGGCCAGGGGCGGCGGGCCATCGGTGGCGGCGACGGGTTCGGCGGCCGCGCTCGTCTCGCTTGGAGGCTGCGCCGCCGGCGGGGCCGGCAGCCGGTCGAGGGTTTTGGCCGTCGCTTCACGGCGCAGCCAGGCCGGGGTGGCCTCCTCGCCCGGGGCGGCCGGAATTTCAATCTCCGTGACCGGCGGCTTGACCGCGGCGGCGGGCGATTTTTGCGGCGGGGCCATGGCGGCCGGCGGGGCGGTCGGCGCATCCATTCGGGCCAGGTTGGCCGGGCCGGACGCGGCGGGCGCCGGCGGAGCCGGTTGGGTCTTGGGCGGAGCGGGCGGGGGTGTGGAGGAGGGAGAAGCGGGCGGCGGCGCTGGGACAGAGGGTGAGGGGCGGAGCGGGGCCGGGGGAGCGGTGCGGGGCGGTTGGGCGGAGGGGGCGTGAGGTTGAGGGGGTGTGGCGCCGTGGGGATGGCGGAGGTCGAGGGCGGCTTTGGCGATGCGGGGCATGGCGGTGAGGATGCGG
>CAYMGG010000647.1:0-1559 GCA_964389915.1 uncultured Planctomycetaceae bacterium | reverse complement strand
GCCCCGGCCCGACCGGCCGAGGTCAGCCCCGTTTCGGTGGCGGCGGAACCCGCCCGTCCGGCGGGGGATCCGAACTCGCCCGCCGAGTGGCTGCGGCGGATCGACGCCCGCTTCGCCGCCGGCGACTACGCCGGCGCCCAAAGCGAGAGCGCCAAACTCGCCGCCAGCGTCAAGGACCCGGACCTGCTCGCCCAAAGCCTCTATCGCCAGGGCGTGGCCGCCCGCTATCTCCACGACGAGGCCGCGGTCCGCGAGTGCTGGCGCAAGGCCTACGTCGCCGCCCCCCAGACGGCCGGCGGCCGGCTGGCGGCGCTGGCCACGGCCGACACGCTCTTCGCCGCGGCCGCCGGCGCCCGTCCGGATTACGGCCAGTGGGAGGAGATCCGCGATTTGTACTCCCTGGCCCTGGGCACGGACGGCGCTCGATTCATCTCCGCCGACCTGCGCGCGCGCACCGTTTCGCACCTGGAGAAATTGAACGCCCGGCTGGTCTTCAGCCCCTTCCCCACCGCCGACGCGATCATGCACGAGGTCCAGCCCGGCGAGAATTTAAGCGGCATCGCCCGGGAGTACGGCGTCAACTGGACGGGCCTGGTCACCATCAACCAGATCGCGCCCGAACGGATCCGCAAGGGGTTGAAGCTCAAGGTTCTCAAGGGCGAATGCGCGATCGTGGTGGACAAGAGCGAACTGACCCTGACCTGGTATCTGGACGGCAAATGGGTCCGGCGCTACCCCTGCTGCGTGGGTCCCGGCAACAAGACCCCGCCGGGCGTCTACACCATCGTCAGCAAGGACGTCAAACCCGCCTGGCGCAGCCCGGCCGACGGCAAGATCTATGAATACGGGCACCCGATGAACATTCTCGGCACTCGCTGGATGGGCCTGGAGGGTAACAACACCGAGGGGATCGGCATCCACGGCACCGGCCTGCCCGAGAGCATTCCCGGCCGCACCTCCAACGGCTGCGTCCGCCTGGTCAACGAAAACGTCGAGGAGCTCTACGGCTTCGCCCTGATCGGCGGCAAGGTCGTCATCCGCGAATAGGCCGGTCCCGCCCTAGCGGGCGGCACACTCAGCGCACAGGCCGAAGACGGCCACGCGGTAGGTGCGGGGGGAGAACTTCAAGCTCCGGCAGGCCGCATTCAGCGTCGGCTCCAACTCCGGCAGGCTGAACTCGATGAACCGGCCGCAGCCGTCGCAGATCATGTGTTCGTGCCGCTCCTGGCCGGCCAGCGGCTCGTAATGGGTGTGGGTGTCGTCGTCGCGGACCCGCCGCAGCAGCCCGGCCTTGACCATCAGCGCCAGCGTGCGGTAGACCGTTCCCCGGCTGACCCGGCGGGGGGCGCCGGAAAGGTCGTCGGCCAGGTCGTCGGCCAGAAAGTGGTCCCGCCGGCAGAGGGCCGCCTCCAGCACCCGCCGGCGCGCGGCGGTGACGCGGGCGCGACAGAGGCGCAGGTAATCCACAAACCCGTTCCAGGCCGCCTCCAGCTCCGGACTGGAATCGGCCGGATTTTTGCCTGTCTTGGCCATGCCTTTGCACCCTCGCGACGGGCCTG
>CAYMGG010000646.1:0-1570 GCA_964389915.1 uncultured Planctomycetaceae bacterium | reverse complement strand
GCGCCTTGCTGCCGTTTTTGACTTCCGTGGCTCAGGATACGGCTGAGGACGGGGCTGCACCGGGCGCGTTGGAAAAACGGTTGCGGCGTAAGCTTCAGGCGGAGGGTTGGCGATGAAAGCGAATCTTTTGGCAAATTGGCGCTTCCAGGATTTCCACCTCGGCGATCACAGGCCCAAATCGTTTCATATATATAGCGTACTCTGGTTGGGCCTGATTCTGGCCTTGGCCTGCCTGGCCGTTGGCTGCTTCACCCGAACCGTGTACGTCTCTGACGGTAAGTCCGTACGCCTGCGCGCCACGATCCGCAACGCCAAAGTGTGGGTCATGGGCGCAGACGGCAAACCTGTTCCCGGTGTCATCGACATCCCGGAGGGTTGGTATGCAATGCCCGATCCGGGGACTACAGACCAATGATCATTTGTCAGTTTTGAACCCGATTCGGCCCTTGGCTGGTTCTTCAGGGGGGCTAAGTAACTGCCGAATTTCTTCGAATAATACGGCGATGGCTTGGTCGTGATCCCGTAGTCTCCCTTCGATTTCGCTTATTTTGCGCGCCAACGTTTCGTTGGTGGTCAGTAAATTTCGTAATTTTACAAAGGCGCGCATAATCAAGATGTTGACGGAAATCGCTCGTTCGCTATTCAAAACGGACGAAAGCATAGCCACCCCCTGCTCGGTAAATGCATACGGCAAGTAGCGGCGGTGTAAGGAGTTGAAGGTCACAAATTGTGACCTCAAATCCTCGAACTCATCCTTGGTAAGCTGAAACATGAAGTCGGGCGGAAATCGGCTAAGGTTACGCTTTACGGCTTGATTGAGAGCCTTTGTTTCAACCCCGTACAAAAATGCCAAGTCCACATCCAGCATAACCCGCATACCCCGAATCACGAAAATAGATTGCTGGATGCGTTCCACAGGCAAAGTGTTTTTTCGGGCCATGTGCATTCTCTCCAATAGAACGAATTGTAGATTTTTTGCCACATCCGAACAAGGGATAATCTATGCCCTCTGCCCGTGGCATCCGCGCCGGCGCGGCTTATGTCGAATTGTCCGTTGATGATCGGCTGACCGCCGGTCTGAAACGGGCGCAAGCCTCGCTCAAGGCTTTTGCCTCCAGCACGGATACCTTGGGCCGCACTCTGCTCGCCGCCGCCACTATTGCCCTTGCTCCGCTCACCGTTTCCGCCAAAACCTTCGCTTCATTTTCCGACCAGATGGCCATTGTCCAGTCCGTCAGTGGCGCGTCGGAAAAGGACTTTGCTCGGCTGAACGACCGGGCCAAGGAACTGGGGCGGACTACTTCCTTCACCGCCGCTGAAGTGGCTTCGGCCATGGTCGCTCTGGGCCGGGCCGGTTTTTCTGCCAATGAAATTTTGTCCGCCATTGCCGGCACGTTGGACCTGGCCCGGGCCGGCGCCCTGGACCTGGGCGAAGCCACCACCATTATGGCCGATGTGTCCAGATCATTTGGCCTGGCCGCGGACCAGGCCGGCCGGGTGGGCGACGTACTGGCTAAGACCGCCAATATCGCCAACACCGACGTGCAGATGGTCGGCGAGGCTATGAAAT
>CAYMGG010000645.1:0-1591 GCA_964389915.1 uncultured Planctomycetaceae bacterium | reverse complement strand
GGTGTAGGCCTCCTTGGCCTGGTCGGGCTTGAAGACGTGGGTGTTCAGGTTGTCGACCGAGAAGCGGCCGCTCTGCACCAGGCTGAAGAAGAGGTCGATGATCCGCTCGTTGGACCACTCGGCGGTGACGTGGCAGTCGTGGGCGCCGATGATGCTCAGGCCCCGGGTGATGACCGCGGGGCTCAGGCGCTGCTCGGCCGGCGCGCCGGTGTCGCCCAGCACGATCACCCGGCCGAAGCGGGCGGCCGCGCCCAGGGCCTGTTGGAAGACCTGGGCGTTGCCGGTGGAGTCGATCACCACCTCCGGCTCGCCGCCGGCCACGGCCCGGATCTCGTCCAGGGCCGTGTCGATCGGCTTGGCGACCGTGGCCCCGGCCCCGCCCCGCTTGGCCAGTTCCAGCCGGCCGGCCACCGGGTCCACCGCGATCACGATCCGCGCGCCGGCGGCCACCGCCCAGCGGACGGCCATCTGCCCGATCGGGCCGGCGCCGATCACCGCCACCCGCTGCCCCAGCAGGGAGCCGGAGACCTTGATGCCCATGAAGGCGATCTTGGCCAGGGCGAACCAGACGGCCGCGCGCGCGTCCACTCCGGCGGGCACGCGGACGAATTCGCCCTCGCCCCCGACGTGGCCGGCGGCGTGATTCTTGCGGGAGACCACCAGGTCGCCCACTTTCAGGTTTTTCACCTCGGGGCCGACTTTTTCGATCACGCCGGCGGCGGCGTAGCCGGGATAGAACGGATACTTCACCCAGTTGTCCCAGTGGGTGCCGGGGGCGAAGAGGCGGTTGAAGACGATATTTTCGGTACCGGTGCTCATCAAGGTACAGACCGTGCGCATCTGGGCCTGACCGGCGGCCAAGGCGGGCAGGGCCTTGTCCTCGACCTCGACCTGCTGCAAACCGGTGAAGACCAATGTTTTGACCATGACGTTTCCTCTCCTGGGGATGGGGCGGCACCGGATGGGGGCCGCGTCTAATTTCGTATTTCGGTTGAAAAACCGGCTGATACTGTTCATTTACCCCGGTTTATAGGGCTTGCAATTTCAAGAAGTGGTTTTTATATTCTAAAAAACGGCTGTTGTCTGAAACGGGGAGGGAGGCGCGATGGACGAGAGCGCGCAGCTGGCGCGGGCGCTGGCGCAGACCAAATTCACTTTCGTGGCCGGCCGGCGGGGGCTGATCGGCGACGGGCACCACTGCCAGTTTCATCAGCATCCGTGCATCGAGGTCGTCTATCATCCGCTCGGCCGGGGGCTCACCCGGACCTCCGACGGGGCCGAGATCGCCTTCTCGCCGGGCGGCCTGGTGATCTATCCGCCCGATTGCGCCCACGAGCAGTTGCAGGAGGAGGGGGGCGAGGACGACTGCCTGGCAATTCGCATTGAGCCGGCGGGTTTGGAGATTTTTTCCCGCACCCGGTTTCTGCCGGCGGTCACCGATCCCTTTCTGCTCAGCGAGCTGACGGCCCTAACCGCGCCGGCGCCCCGCCCCAACCCGCTCCGGCAGGCCGCGCTCGATTACCGGGCCGCGGCTCTGATGGCCGGCCTGGCCGAGGAACTGCGGCGTTCGGCCGCCGCCGCCGCCCGCCCG
>CAYMGG010000644.1:0-1618 GCA_964389915.1 uncultured Planctomycetaceae bacterium | reverse complement strand
CGCCTCCGACCGGCGGTCGAATTATAGTCCCAACCGGCGCCGTTCTCCAGCCGGGAGTGGTTCCGGCCTTTGCCGGCCGGCCGGAACCGCGTTACAATCCTCCCATGCCTTCGCCGCGCCCTTGCCCGCCCCAGGAGCCCCGGGTGCTCGGCTTCCTGCCCCTGCTGGCCATGGTGGTGGGGGCCATCGTCGGTGCCGGCATCTACAATGCGCCGGCCGACCTGGCCGGCAAAGCCAACCCCGGCTGGATCGTCGTCGCCTGGATGGTCACGGGCGCCGGCCTCCACTCGCTGGTGAGCGTCTTCCGGTATCTGGCGCGCCGCCGCCCCGACCTCGACGGGGGCATCTACCGCTACGCCCGGGCCGCGGCGGGAGAATTCGCCGGTTTCCAGTCCGCCTACGGCTACTGGTGGAGTTCCCTGTTCACCAACCTGGCCTATTTCTTCATCATCGTCAAGGTCCTCGGCCACTACCTGCCGGTGCTGGCGACGGACCGGCGGCTCGGGCTCGCGCTGGCCAGCGCCCTGCTCTGGTCCGCCTACTTCCTCATCCGGGCGGGCATGCGCACGGCCGGCTGGGTCAACGCCGGCCTCACCGCGCTGAAGATCCTGCCGCTGCTGCTGGTGGCCGGGGCGGCGATCGTTCGTTTCGACCCCGGGTTGACGCTCCACGGCCCGTTCAGCGCCGTGCTGCCCGGCGGCGCTCCCTCCACGGCCTGGCAGCAGGTGGGCTCCTGCCTGGGAGTCACCGTCTTCGCATTCCTGGGCATCGAGGGGGCCGTGGTCGTCTCCGCCCGGGCGCGCCGCCAGCGGGACGTGGCGCGCGCCACCGGGGCCGGGTTCGCGATTGCCCTGCTCCTCTATGTTCTGGTGTCGGTCTTCACCCTCGGCGCGATCCCGGCCGCGGAACTCGCCGGCGCCGGCAGCCCGCTGGGCGAGGTCCTGCGTCGCGCCATGGGCGAAGGCGGCCGCCTGGTGCTGGACGCCGGGTTCCTTCTCTCCGTCCTGGGCGCGCTGCTGGCCTGGTTCCTGCTCGCGGCCGAGACCCCCTGCAGCGCCGCCGCTCCCGACGGCGCGTTCCCGCCCGCATTCGGACGCACCGACCGCCGAGCCACCCCGCGCTTCGCCCTCGGTGTATCCGCCGCCCTCTCCCAGCTCCTGCTGCTCCTGTTCTATTCGACCGCTGCCGGCAGGAGCCGCGTGCCCTTGCTGCAGAATTTCTATTTCGCGGCCATCAACATCTCGGTGATCTGCGCCCTCGTGCCTTACTCCCTGGCGGCGCTCCTGGCCATCCGCCAGGCGCGGCGCGACCGCGAGGCGGCGCCGCAGGTTCACGCCGCCGTCTGCCTGGCCTTGTTCGCCGGCATGCTGGCGGCCATGCTGCGTTATGCCGCGGTGGCCATGCTGGTCTACGCCTCCGGTGCCGGGCTGCGCCTGGCCGTGCACCGCGGCCGCGGCCGGCCCATGCCGGCCTTCGAAACCGCCGCCTACCTGCTGCTGCTGGCGGCCGGGGCCGTGGTTCTCTGGATGATGGGAACCGATCGCTTGCGGTTCTGAAGCGGAGCGGGTTCAGAACCGGTAGGTCGCCGCCGCCACCGTCAGCCCCGATCCGCAGGCCA
>CAYMGG010000643.1:0-1619 GCA_964389915.1 uncultured Planctomycetaceae bacterium | reverse complement strand
TGGGGCAGGACCGCCCCAGAGACAACCATAGTATATCACGGGAGACGAGACATGAATATCCAGAACGCCAAGCGCAAACTGATGGAGGCCGAAATCTTGAATGCAAACGGCCTGGCCCCGTACCGGGCAGTTATCAGCGCCGCCAAGAAAGTGCGTTATGCCGCAATCGCAGCACGCAAGGCGGCAAAATGATCTGGGCTGCCGCGCTAATCCTGGCCCTGACCTGGGCCGTCCTGAGAGACAAAATTTGGAGGGCGCAATGAGCACGCCGCTCGATGACAACCTGGCCGAAATCACCATCCGCGACTATGTATGCGCCGCCTGCTGGGGGCATCTGATCCGCAAGCCGGCACCGGGTCGCATGTGGTTTGTCGAATGCGCCGCAGAGCCGGATCATAACGGCTACACCACGAAATATTACGTAGGCAAAGCTCGACAGGCCGACGCCGGGAACCTGCTCGACGCCCGCAGCCTGCTTCAGAAAATCGGCGTCGTAAACAATCCGAACGCCGGCAAGACCGCCGGCCAGCTACTGAAAGAAATGGGGTACTGAAATGGCAATCAAGGGATTGACCGACCGCAGTTTGTCGTTTCCAGAAATCGGACAGATTCGCAAGGGCGCGAAGAAGACCAGCGAGGATCGGCCCGGACAGGACCTGACGTACTTCCGGGTGGAATTTGACGAGAAAGAGACCGCCGCCGCCGAAACCTTCCTCGCCCGCTACGGCGCGCAACCGACCGAGATCAACGTCATTTTGCCCTTCAACGAGATTGACCGCATGTGGGACGCGTGGCTTGAGGCCTACACCGCCGGGCGCATGGTGGCCCGCAGTGACGGCGAGAAATTCACCTATCTGGTGGATACCAGGACCGGCGCTATCCTGGTCAAAGGCGGGATTGATGTCAAGACCGGACAGCCGCGGCCCTACATCGAGGGCCAGCCGGTGGGCACTTGGCGCAACCAGAAGAAGAACCGCGACGAACCGATCCTCTGCAAGCCCACCGGCCGCCTGAAGGTGGTTGTTCCCGAACTGGGGCGCGCCGCCTATTTGACCGTGATGACCACCAGCGTGCATGACATTGCGAACCTGAGCGCGCAGCTCCAGGCGTTCCAGCAGGTCAACGGCGGGCGCATCGCGGGTATCCCGCTGGTGCTGCGCCGCCGGCCCAAGAAAATCAGCACGCCCAATCAGGATGGCACGCGCGCGCGGCGCGTCAAGTGGATGCTGAGTATCGAGGCCGACCCGGATTGGGTCAAGCGGATGCTGACAGAGGTCAAGCGCCTGGCCCTGCCCGGCAATGGATTAGCCTTGCTACCCGACGGCAACCACGGCGAGCCGGAAGAAGAGGTTACCCGCGAGGCGTTCGAGGACCACGAAGACCAGGAGTTCGAAGACGGCGAATTCTCCGAAGCCCAAGAGCCGGACTTTGACCCGGCGGAGGTGGCTTACCTCGACTCGTGCGACACGCTAAGCGCGAGCGGCAAACGGTTTGGCGACCTGAAAGACTCGGACCTGCAGTATTGCATCGACAACCCCGCACGCTTCACTGCCGCGCAGGTGACGGCAGCCCGCAATATTCTGGACTGGCGCAAGGCGCACGCCGCCTAGCAGCAACCA
>CAYMGG010000642.1:0-1631 GCA_964389915.1 uncultured Planctomycetaceae bacterium | reverse complement strand
GGAGGGGGCGACCAAACTCCCTCCCCCTCCGGGGGAGGGTTGGGGTGGGGGAGAATGACCCCCAACCCCGCGGTTGGACGCATCCACAGCCGCTCCCGCCGGTCAAAAATTTTAGATTTTAGATTCTGGATTTTAGATTTTAGATTGTAAAATAGTTCTCGTACCCCTCGGGCGCGCCATCTTCCGGCCCGGGCTTTTTTTAATCAAACCATCGCGGTTTATCAGGATAACCCAACAAGGAGTCCTTCCATGCCCTGGTTCCAGGAAGAGGCCGCCAGTCTGTCGCGGGAGCAGATGCTTACGCTCGCCCGCCGCTTCGCCGAAGAGGCCCGCGCCCGGATCTGCAAAAACCCGCGCCGCGTCCTGCTCCTGCCCCCCGACGTCACCCGCGCCCACAGCGGCGCCGGTTGGCTGACCGAGGAGCTGTATAAAATCTTCGCGCCCACGGCCGACGTCCACCTCATCCCCACCCTCGGCCAGCACGTGCCCCACACGCCCGAGCAGAACCGCTGGATGTTCGGCTCCATCCCCGAGGAGCGCATCCACGCCCACGACTGGCGCGGCGGGGTGAAGACCGTGGGCGAGGTGCCCGCCGCGTTCGTCAAGGAGGTCTCGGGCGGCAAGGCCGACTGGCCCATCCCGGTTTCGGTCAACAAAATGCTGCTGGAGGGCGGCTGGGATCTGATCCTCAACGTCGGCCACGTCGTGCCCCACGAGGTGCTGGGCTTCGCCAACCACAACAAAAACTATTTCATCGGCCTGGCCGGCAAGCCGATGATCTGCGCCAGCCACATGATGGCCGCCTGCTGCGGAATCGAAAACAACCTGGGCTGCCTGACCACGCCGCTGCGCGCCTGCTTCAACCGGGCCGAGGCCGAGTGCCTGGCCCATCTACCCGACGCCTACTTCCAGGTGGTCATGGCCTACGACGACCGGGGCGAACTGGTCCACACCGGCGCTTACGCCGGCGACGACGTCGAGACCTACCTGGCGGCCGCCCGCGCCTCGCGCGAGCGCAACATCACCATCGTCCCGCCGCTGAAGAAGGTGGTGGCGGTGATGCAGGGCGACGAGTTCTACAGCACCTGGGTGGCCAACAAGGCCGTCTACCGCACCCGCATGGCCCTGGCCGACGACGGAGAGCTGCTCATCATCGCTCCGGGTTTGAAGCGCTTCGGCGAACAGCCGGACGTGGACGCGCTCATCCGCAAGTACGGCTATTCGGGCACGGAAAAAGTCATGGCCCTCTGGCGGGCCTGCCCCGAGGGCGGCGACCTGCGCGACCTGACCCACGGCACGGCCCACCTGATCCACGGCTCGTCCGAGGGCCGCTTCACCATCACCTACGCCCCGGGCGGCCTGACCGAAAAGGACATCCGCACGGTCAATTTCAACTATGCCGACCTGAACGCCACCCTCAAGCGCTACGATCCGGCCAAGCTGAAGAATGGTTTCAACACCCTGCCGGACGGCGAGGAGGTTTATTTCATCAGCACCCCCTCGGCCGGCCTCTGGTCCACGCGCGAAAAACTGGCCGGCCGCGGCGGGAAGTAGCACTCATCGCAATTGTAGGAGGCCGATTCCGGGGAACCTTTTTTGCAAAAAAGGTTCCCCGGACCCTTCCAAAAAAC
>CAYMGG010000641.1:0-1635 GCA_964389915.1 uncultured Planctomycetaceae bacterium | reverse complement strand
CTCGCGCGGCTTGAGGGTGGGGAAGAGGATGACCTCGCGGATGCTGGTGGCCCCGGTCAGCAGCATCACCAGCCGGTCGATGCCCAGCCCCAGGCCGCCGGCCGGCGGCAGCCCCACCTCCAGGGCCGAGACGTAGTCCTCGTCCACCGCGTTGCAGTAGGCTTCCTCGCCGGCGGCCTTGACCTGCTCCTCGAAGCGGGCGCGCTGCTCCAGCGGGTCGTTCAATTCCGAGAAGGCGTTGGCCAGTTCCATCCCGGCCACGATCACCTCGAACCGGTCGGTCAGGTCCGGGTTCTCGCGGTTGCGCTTGCAGAGCGGGTTGAGGCTGGCCGGATAGTGGGTCACGAAGGTCGGCTGGACCAGCGTCCCCTCGACGATCTCGTCCATCACTTCGGCCAGCAGCCGGTCGTGGCTCAGGCCGGCCAGCTTCTCGGCCGGAAAACCGGCCGCCCGCAACCGGCGGCGCAGATCCTCCGGATCGTCGGGATTGGCTCCGCCCACCTCGCGGACCAGGTCATGCATCCGCCGGCGCGGCCAGGGCGCGGCCAGGTCCAGTTCGTGCTCGCCGTACTTCACCTTGGTCGTGCCCAGGCACTCCTGGGCCGCCTGCGACACCAGCGTCTCGACCAGCTCCATCATGACCTCGAAATCGGCGTAGGCCTGATAAATCTCGATCATGGTGAACTCGGGATTATGCGAGGTGTCGATGCCCTCGTTGCGGAAATTACGGTTGATCTCGTACACCCGGTCCAGCCCGCCGACCAGCAGGCGCTTCAGGTAGGTCTCGGGCGAGATGCGCAGAAACAGGTCCAGGTCCAGGGCGTTGTGGTGCGTGGTGAAAGGCCGGGCCGCCGCGCCGCCGTAGATGGCTTGCAGCATAGGGGTCTCGACCTCCAGAAAGCCCCGCTCGTCCAGCCAGCGGCGGACGAAGCTGATGATCCGGCTGCGGCGAATGAAGCGCTCGCGCGACTCGTCGTTGGCGGCCAGGTCCAGATAGCGCCGGCGGTAGCGGGTCTCGACCTGGCGCAGGCCCTTGTGCTTGTCCGGCAGCGGCTCGACGGCCTTGCAGAGGAAGCGGAAGCTCGTGCCGAAGACCGTGATCTCGCCGGCGCGGCTGCGCATCAGCTCGCCGGTCACGGCCAGGAAATCGCCCAGGTCCAGCTGCCGGGTCAGGGCGAACGCATCGCCCACGCGCTTCTGCAACAGGTTGACCTGCAAGCGCGCTCCCCGGTCCTGTAGGTCGAGCCAGACCGACTTGCCCATGTCGCGCACGGCCATCACCCGGCCGGCCACGGTCACCACCGGCGCGGTGGCGCCCTCGCCCTCCGGGCAGAGCGCCCGGACCGCCGCCAGATCGCCGGTCAGCTCGACCCGGCCGCCGTACGGCTCCACCCCCGCCGCCTTGAGCGCCGCCAGCTTCTCCAGCCGCTCGGCGCGTAACTTCTCATTGGCCATTTCCGTTAACCCCTTTAAAAACGTTTCCGGGGGAACTTTTTTATAAAAAAGTTCCCCCGGAACCCTTTAAAAAATTTTCACCCGGCTTCGCCGTTTCGGGCGTTCAGATGGGTGAGTTCAGCGTCCACTCCATTCACCCGCGCCGTCCATTCAGACCGACCGGCCATGCGAAACGTTGAT
>CAYMGG010000640.1:0-1647 GCA_964389915.1 uncultured Planctomycetaceae bacterium | reverse complement strand
GGGGGCGCTGCGCGCTGTGGGGGCGGCGGCGCGCGGGGGGGGGTGGGTTGCGGGGTGGCCGCGCGGAGCCCGCCGCTCCCACTCTCACCATCCCGGCCGACGTCTACCGCGACGTCGTTTTTCCGTATTACAAAAACGCGCTGCGCTCCAGTCAGGTCGAGGCGGCTCAGGCCGACGCCCTGGGGCTGGGCGATCAGCGCTCGCAGATCAAGCTGCAAGGCGGGGTGAAGATCTACGTCTACGATACCGAACGCTTGGCGGCCGACCCGGCCCGCGAACCGCCGCCGCTCAAGCTGGAAGTCACCAGCCGCGAGGGGCTCTACCGCCAACAGCCGCTGGCCAGCGGCCAGCTCGAGCAGCTGGCCCATCTGGAGAAGGACGTCATCGTTTTTCGCTACATGCCCGGCCCCGACGGTCACGATCTGATCGACACCCGGATTTTCTGCGACAACGCTACTTGGAGCCAGGACCGCGAGGTTCTCTCCGGCACCGGGCCGGTGCGGATGTTGCAGGTTGACAAGACCCTAGAAGGCGTCAATTACCTCTACGACCTGCGCCGGGCCGCCCCGTCGCCCGAGGAGCCGGGAGCCGCCGTCCAGGGCGGCAAGCGCGAGTTGGGCGGCTGGTTCCAGCTGGAAAAAGATGTGCGCATGGAGATCCAGCGCCTGCCCGGCCGCGAAGCGACCGCGCCGACCGCTCCGAACGCTACGGCCGTGTCGGCACCGCCGGCCGCACCAGAGACCACGGCCGCTGCGGCCCCGCCGCCCGTTGCGGGCGGCGTGCCGGATGCCACGGCCGACGCGGCCAACCGCACGGTCATCGTCTGCCGGGGCATTGCCAGCTACAACCTCGACACCCGCGAGGTTCATTTCCAGGACGACGTGGTCGTCACCCATCAGGACCTGCTGATGAAGAGCGACTTCCTCAAGGCCCTGATGCGGCCGGCGGCAAAGGAGGAGGGCAAGCAACCGATCCAGACCATCATCGCCTGGGACAACGTGGTCATTCACGGGCGCATGGCGCACGAAGGTCAGCCCGCCGCCGCCACCGGCTACACCGCCCGGGGCGTCTATGCCCGCTACGACGCCGACGCCCGCGAGCTGGTTCTGGCCGATCCCAAGCTGCGGCAGGTGTCGGTGGTCGACTACGGCAGCGACGAGATCTCCGACCTGGTCCTACGCTTCGAGAGCGCCACCCACAAACTGACCGGCCAGGGCGGGCAGGGCAAGGCCCTGATCAACACCCGGGTGGAGGGGGCCGCCGAAGGCGCTTCGCCGCCGCTGCCCACGGTCATCAGCTACCGCCGGCAGCTGGTCTACGAGCGGCTGAAGAATTATGCGATTTTCGAGGGCGAGGTCCGGGGCGAACGCGAAGGGCTGATCATCAATAGCGACCGGCTGCAAGTCGACCTCACCCCCGAGAACGAGCGCAAGCCCGGGCAGCATCACGGCATCGAGCGGATGCTGGCCGAGGGCAAGGTGGTCATTGAACGGGGCGAGAAACGGGCCTACGCCACCTCGGCCGAGCTCGATTCGCGCCGTAAGGAGATCAAGCTCTTCGGTCCGCCCAATCCGCGGATCGTCGAGCCGGGCAGCCGCTTCGTCGCCCCCCGGATCACCAACATCCAGAAGGGGGTCGACGCCAAAG
>CAYMGG010000639.1:0-1661 GCA_964389915.1 uncultured Planctomycetaceae bacterium | reverse complement strand
CCCCGCCACCCGGGCCACCTCCTGGCGCATCAATGCCAATTTTACGGCATTGGGGCACCGGTTGGCCAGTTCCATTATCCGCTCGACCGCGCCGGACCGGACCGCCACGCTCCGATCCGCCCCCATAAAGGCCCGCCGCAGGGCGTAACCGAAGGCGTCTTCGGCTTTGGCCAGGGCCGCGCGAAAGGCTTCCGCGCCGAAACGGGGCAGAAATTCGCCCGCGTCCTTGAGCTCGGGTATCCGCACCACGGCCAGGGGCACGTCCTCTTCCATGAAGAGGGCGATGGCCCGCTCGGTGGCCTTCTCGCCGGCGGAATCCGAATCGAACAAGGCCACCACCCGGCCGTCGCGCCGGATATAGCGGCGCAGCAGGCGGATATGTTCATTGGTTAGCGCCGTTCCCAGCGTGGCGACGACGTTGCGCAGCCCGTGCTGGTGGCACATGATGGTGTCGGTGTACCCCTCCACCACCACCGCCTCGCCGGTCAGCCCGATCTCCTTGGCCGCGTAAGACAGGCCGTAGAGCAGCTGCCGCTTGGCGAAAAGGCGCCCTTCGGCGCTGTTGATATATTTGGCCCCGGGCGATTCGGCCTCGTTCAGCACCCGGCCGCCGAAGCCGATCGGCCGCTGCTGGGCGTCGAGGATCGGGAACATGACCCGGCCGCGAAAGGCGTCGTAAACCGACCGGCGCTCCTCGTTGCGCCGCAGCACTCCGGCGCCCACGCCCGCCACCAGAATCGACTGGCGCTTGTGCTCCCCGGCGGCCTGGGCCAGCCGCTGGATCAAGCCTTCATATTTATCCGGCGCCCAGCCCAGCCGCCAGTTGCGCAGCGTCTCGGGGGTAAAACCCCGGCCCAACAGATACTCGCGGCCGGCTTTCCCCTCGCGCTCGTCCCAGAGCATCTCCTCGAAATACCGGCAGGCCTGGGAGTTGACCCAGAGCAGGGCCTTCTTGCTGTCCGGCCCCTCCTCCTCGCGGGCGGCGCCGCCGCCCCGCTCGTATTCGATGTTCACCCCAGCCCGCTGGGCCAGGATCTCGACCGCTTCGCCGAACTCGACCCGCTCCATGAGCTGGACAAACTTGAAGGAGTCACCCCCTACCCCGCAGCCGAAGCACTTGAAAATCTGCAGGTTCGGGTTGACGTTGAATGACGGCGTCTTTTCGTTATGAAAGGGACAAAGCGCTTTGTAGGTGGTTCCAGCACGCCGCAATTGGACATTATAGCTTTCGACCACGGCGACAATGTCGTTGGCCTCGCGGATGCGGTTTTTGCAGTCTTCGGTCACGAAGCCCACTGCGCCAACCCCCTCCGACAGGGAAACAAAAATATGTCCCGCTTCCCCCAGGGGGGGCGGCTAGGAAAGCGAAGCATCTTACGCCCCCGCCAATTACTTGTCAAATATTTTGTCCCGCCCCGCGCCGCCAGTCAATTTTCGCCCGCTCCCCGCCCTTGACACCGCCGATTGCGTCCGACCGTCATTGACAGAACTCCGGCGCCTTCGTACACTCTCGGAACGGTTTGGAGGAAGCCGCCATGCGCTTCGTGACCCGCAAACGTCTGAAAGCCCCGGTCATCAACATCACCTCGTTGATCGACGTGCTCTTCCTGCTGGTTATCTTTCTGCTCCTGGCGGCCAAATTCGAACCCGAGGGCGGCATT
>CAYMGG010000638.1:0-1672 GCA_964389915.1 uncultured Planctomycetaceae bacterium | reverse complement strand
CTGGCGATTTTGACCGTGCCCGGCGCGGTGAGCCGCGATTTGACATAGACGCTGAGTGTGTAGACGCCCCCGGCCTTCACCCGCGCGGGCAGGGAATACAGATTGGCGTCGGTCGCGGCGCGATTGCTCACATGGTAGGTCGCCCCGCCATTGGGGCCGGCCGCCTCGACCGCGCCGGAAGAATCGTCGACCTGCTTGCGCCAGAGCCGCCAGCCCGACTCGCCCAGCTTGAAGCCCGAATTACGGATCAGGTTTCTGGCCGTGTCGCCGGTTCCGGGGGAAAACTGCGGGCCGGGCATGAACCGGCTGACATTCCACCGCCCCGGCTCCAACTGGCAGTCGTCCCACCAGACCGCGCCGCCCTTGCTGATCAGGTGGACCCGCAGAAAGGCGCAGTTCTTGGGGGTCAGGACCACGCTTTGAAACCTGGCCCAGGCCGGCTGGTCGGCGGGAAGCCTTTGGCTGGGGTGGGCCAGGGCATGGGACAAAGTCTGCCCCTGGGCGTCCAAGGCCCAGACGGCCACCTGGGCCTCTCTGGCCCCTTTGGTGCGGGCATACACGGACAGCGTATAGTCCGTTTCCGGGTGCACCGCAATGTCGTCGGAATAGAGATTCGCCCCGCCTTGGCCCGGGTTTTGCACCGCGAAGCACCGGTCGCCGGAATGTGCGCCGCCTTGGACCACTCGACCGGACGAGCGCTCGTCCTGCTGCCAAAAATGCCAGCCGGCATCGGCTTCTTCAAAACCGCAATTCAGGATCAGGTTGGGGCTGTCCAGCGGCAATTCCGCCGCGAAGAGCGGATTCGAGAACCAGAGAACGGCAGACAGCATCAGGGGCGCGAAGATTCTGGGCATGGTCAGTCCTTTCAGGCGTAAGGGGCAATCTTCCGGCGCAGGCGGCGAGACGATAAACAGACGATCAAAACGGTCGTAAATCCGGGCGAGTCACGGACACCAGGGCCCGGTGGTGCTGGTGTCTTCATTAATGGACTGCAACTCGACGTAGAACCGGACGTGTCCGTCGCACCAGGCGATATTCGCCCCCGGGGCGTGCCGGGACCAGATGCAGCGGTAGTAATTGCCGGCCTGGACGTAATCCAGGTCGTCGGCGTACCACAGGTCTTCGGCGTAGTGCCCGGAATCGGCGAAGCGGATGGTTTGGCTGGGGCGTTTCACATCGGACTGCTTGTGATACCTCTCCGGGCTGCAAGGACCCAAATGCAGATTGTAGCCGTAAGATGGCTCCGCAGTGGTCTTGACTCCGCTGACTGCGGTGGCGAACCATTTCAAATCGGCCGGGCATTTGGTGATCGGTTGGAGATTTTTTTCCGTTAGCGGGATTCCCAGGTAGATGTTGAGGGGATAGGCCCACGTGACCGAAGGCCCGATGTACCAGTTGATGACCATATAATCGTTCCAATCGCCGCTGTATAAATCCAGCGCCGTCGAAAGCTGCTTGAGATTGTTGGCGCAGGAGATCTGCCGGGCCTGCCCCAAGGTCCGTTCCAGTGCCGGCAGCAGCATGCCGGCCAGAATGCTGATGATCGCCGTCACCACCAGCAGTTCCACCAAGGTGAATCCGGCCTGCGCTTGACGCCGAGTAGCCCGCGTTCGCTGGAAAATCATTTTGTATATCCCTTCTCTTATCCGGGCGGCTTGGCCGCAATCTGTGG
>CAYMGG010000637.1:0-1674 GCA_964389915.1 uncultured Planctomycetaceae bacterium | reverse complement strand
TCACCCTGACTCGCCAGCATGTGTTCAATGATGATCTGTCGGCTTTCCTTCGCGTTCCCGAAGGGATGGGTGCCCGTGCAGCCCGGAAGATCGACCAAATCTTCTTCCAGCGGCTGCTGTCCAACCCGAACAGCCTCTTCAGCACCGGGCATCGGAACTACAAGGAAGGTGCGGACACTGCCCTGGCCGCTGACAGTCTGGCCACGGCCATCCAGATGTTTTTGGATCAGATCGATGCCGACAAGCAGCCCATCAACATTGCCCCGCGGTTCCTGCTGGTGCCGACGGCGCTGACGATGACGGCCCGAGAGCTCCTGAACAGCACGATCCTGATGTCGGTAGGAGCCACCAACAAGCAGCGCATCCCGACCTACAACCCGCTGGCCGACGAGAACCTGGAGGTGGTGACCAGTCCCTACCTCTCCAACACGAACTATGCCGGCGCTTCGGCGAAGAGCTGGTACTTGTTCGCGGACCCGAGCGCGGCCGACACGTTCGAGATCGGGTATCTGCGGGGGAGGCGGACGCCGGCGGTCGAACAGGGCGAGACGGACTTCGATACGTTGGGAATTCGGTTTCGGGTCTTTTTCGATATCGCCTGTCGCGAGCAGGATCACCGCGGGATGGTGCAGTTCAAGGGCGAATGACCACCTAAGGCACGGCACGGCATGGCACGGGTTCTTTACCGCTGGAGAACGAAGCTCCCAGTCAATCAGCGGATTCAGACACAAGCGGCTTGGCTGCATGACAGAAAGGGATTTTCATGACCGCGAATTTCAAGCAGACGGGCGACTCCATCGACTACACGCCGACCAGCGATGTAGCGGCGGGCGCAGTGGTGGTTCAGGGGGACTTGGTGGGCGTGACCAAGCTGCCGATCAAGGCGGGCGATTTGGGCGCGCTGGCCGTGGCCGGGGTGTTCGACTTTCCCAAGGCCACGGGTTCAGGCTCGGCCATTCCGGTTGGCTCGACCCTGTACTGGGACGTGGCCGAGCAGGTGGCCAAGGTCGACTCCGAGAGTGGGGCGAACAAGTTGATCGGCAAGAGTGTCGCTGCGGCGGACGACGCGGCCACCACCGTGCGCGCCCGGATGAGCCAGTAACCGGCTATTCGGGGCGCCAGACATGCTTGCAGAAATTGCACCGGTACTCACCCGAACCAAGGCGTTCGATGCGGTCCCTTTCGCAGTTGGGGCACGGAATACCGCGAATAATGCAGAGCTTGGACTTTTTCTGTGGGGGCATGAGTGGTCAGTCCGCCCCGTGTGGCTTGGGGGTGTTTACGCGATCGAGGAGATCTTTGCCGGGCCTGAACTTGGCCACCTTTTTGGCCGCGACATTAATCACATCTCCAGTTTTCGGATTGCGCGCCTTTCGCGGCTTGGCTTCCCGGATCTTCAGAACTCCGAAGCGCCGGAGTTCCAACCGCCCCTCGCTGATAAAGGTATTGGTCATGTCGTCCAGAATCAGCTGAACGATCTTCTGGATCCGAACGACAGGCAATTCCAACTCCGTGGCAATGTTAGTTGCCAGTTCTAACTTGGTCACTGTTATCTCCTGGATGCCACCAGGATAGTGGCGACCAACCGACTGTCAAGCAGCGAGTTCAGCAGAACGTGCCCGGGGGGGCCGGGGCCACGGCTTCAGAGAGTGGGGGGGGCGTCGTGAACATGCT
>CAYMGG010000636.1:0-1685 GCA_964389915.1 uncultured Planctomycetaceae bacterium | reverse complement strand
GAGCATGATGTGGCTGGGTTCGATCTTGCGGTGGACGACCTTTTTCTGATTGGCCGCATCGAGCGCTTTGGCCACTTGACGGATGACTGAGGCCGCGATCTCCCACGGGAGCTTGCGTTTGATGTCCAGGATCCTGTCGAGGCTGTGCCCTTCGACGAACTCCAGCAGCATGTACGGACGCCCCTTCTCGGCGCCGGAGGAGAAGGTGCGCACGATGTGGCGGTGTTCCAGCTCCATCGCCAGCCGCCCGCCGCGCAGGAAGCGCCGGCCGATGCGGGAATTGGGCGGAAAGCGCGAGGAGAGCACCTTGATCACCACCGGCCGTTGCAGCTCTTCGCTGAAAGCGCGGTAGAGATCGGAATGCTCGCTCTTGCTGAGCATCCGCTCCAGGCGGCAGCCGCCGAGTTGGGGTCCGCTCATTCCAGCCCCTCCCAGCCGCCTTCGCCGTCGGCCGGCAGCAGATGCCCCACGTTCCGGCCGGCCAGGCGCTGGATTTGCAACTTGGGATATTTGAGCAGGTCGACCTCTAGCCGGTCGCGTTCCGAGAGCTCCGCGCCGTTGGCGTCCTGCAAGAGCAGCACGGTCGGGCGGAAGGGTTGCTCCGGCTTGAAGCTTACCACCGCCCCGCGGTGACCCGAGGAGAGCCACAGCATCATGCCCGGCGGAAACGGGGCCACGCAACGGTCGAAAGCCTTCAGCGCTTCGGGCAGGAACTGGTGCGGCCGAGCGCAGTTCAACTCCTCCAGGGCCTCCACCGGCAGATAGTCCCCGCTGCGCGTGAGCGTGTCGTAGGCGTTGGCCAGGCAGACCAGCCGCGCTCCGGGCGAGGCCGTGTCGGGAATCTCCGTGGCCACCGAGCTAAGTTCGTTGCGGCTGGGATAGCCCGTGCCGTCCAGATGCAGGTGGTGGGCGAAGGCGATCTCGGCCACGGCCGAGCCCAACTTGGGCATGAGCAGCCGCCGGGCCTTGTCGGGATGGGTGCGGTACGTGGTACGCTCGCGCAGGCTCAGCTCCCATTCGTCCTTGCCCATCACGTTCTCGTCGATGCCCATCAGCCCCAGGTCGTGGAACAGCGCGCCCAGCCCCAGGTTGGCCACGGTGTCCTCGAACGTGCTCCCCACCGCCGGAATCAGCAGCCCCGCGAACGGCGCGCGCAGCGCCACCCACAGGGCCAGCCGGCAGACCGTGCCGGAGTGGAAGAGGAACTGCGTCTCCTCGACTTCGGCGAAATCGTCGGGACAGACGTAAATCTCGGCGCAATCGTGCAGCCGCACCCAATGGGCCAGCACCTTCTCCCGGGCCGCCTTGAGCGTCTCGCCGGCCTCTCCCGCCCGCACCGCCGCCTGGGCCGTGGCCAGGGCCGCGACCATATCCCGGTAAGTTTGGAGCTCGCCTTCGCCCAGGAACCGGTCGAGGCATTCGGTGCCGGCGGCCTCCACCCAGACGCTGCGCAGGCGCAGGCGGTTGATAATGTTGAGCAGGCGATCGGTCAGCTTGGTTCCGGCCGGGATGAGCACCTGGGTCGGCTGAAGGGGGTTGACGACCGAGCGGGCCAGGAACTGGCCGGCTGAAAGCTCTTTGATCGTCAAGCAAAGCATGAGGCCTGATCCCTTCGCGAAGATCGCTCAGCGCAGCAATGTTTTGGCCGCTTCCACAATCCACCCGCTCTGCGGCTGGACGGCCGA
>CAYMGG010000635.1:0-1692 GCA_964389915.1 uncultured Planctomycetaceae bacterium | reverse complement strand
GGCGGCGTGGGTTTGGCCGCAGCCGTGGTGCCGGCGGCGGCGATTTTCAGCTCATTGCCGGTCTTGGTCTGAGCCCGGAAAGAATTGGCCTGGGCCAGCAAGTCCTGCGAGGCGGCCGCGTCAGCGTCCTTTTTGCGGGCGGTCTTGACCTCGGCCAATTGGACGGGCGAGACGGCCGGAGCCGGCGCGGCCCGGTCGGCGGAAGCCGGCGCGGCCGGGCTGGCGATGGCTTTCTCCGCTTGCGGCGTCGGCAACGGAGCCTCAGGCGGAGGGACGAAGCGCCGTACGCCGAGGGGATTGTCCCGCGCCTCCGCGTCCGCGGCATCCAACGGCGGCATGCGCTCGGAAAGCCGGGCCAACTCATGGCGGGTCTGGCGCTCCCCCTGGCGCAGAGCCTCCTGGCGCATGGCCGGGGCGATCGCCAGGTAAACTGAGAAGAGAATCAGCAGGCTGGCCGCCACCGCCAAGGCGGGATTAAACAGCAGGCTCGGCCGGACGGTCGGAGCGGAGCCGGCCGCCGCCGGCAATTCGACCAGCGCTTGCCGCGCGGGCGGCAGCTCGCCGGTCGGTTCGGGCACAGTGTCATCGCCGATTTCAGGTGTGAACTCCTCCTCCCAGGCAGGACGTTCGGCGGGGGCGGTCTGCGTCGCGTCGGCGGCCGCCGGGGAATCGATTTCAGATTCAGGCGAAGGCGTGACCGCCATTTCGGCCGACGCTTCATTCAGCGGTACGGCCGGAGGTTCGGCCGGCGCTTCTACCGGGGGAAGGACTTCGGCGGTCGGCTCCGCGGGTGGGGTTTCCGGCTCACTAGCGGCCACCGCTTCCGGGGGGGGCGGCGGAGTCGACGCCACCGGGGCTTTCGCCGGCCCGTCCTGGGGCGTGCCGGTCAGGGGGACCGGCCGGGCCGAACGCCAGGCGGCCAGGGCCTTTTCCGCCGCCGCCCGGGGGGCGGGGCTGGCCGGCCGGGCCAGGCGATAGGCGGCCAAAGCCCGCAAAGTTTCGTTCATCTCCTCGGCGCAGGCGGAGGAGAGCTCGGCGTGCAGATTAAATTCGGCCTGTCGGGCGGCGTCGAGTTCGCCGTAGATGTGCTCGGCGATCAGGTCGCGGGCTTGATCTTCGTTCATGCTTGCTCCCGCTCGGTCAGGCCATAGCCCCGGGCTTCGGCGCTCAGGGCGTTGCGCAGCTTGCGCAGGGCGTAGCGCAGGCGGCTCTTGGCCGTCTCCGCCCCGCACCCCAGCAGCCGGCCGATCTCCTCCAGCGAGAGGCCGGCCTCCTCTTTCAGGAGGAACACCTCGCGCTGGTCCTCCGGCAGAGCTTCGACCACACCGGCGATGGCTTCGCCCAGTTCGCGCAGGGTTGCACTCTCGGCCGGAGTGGGGCCGGGCGCGGCGCGCTCGGGGGCGGTAACCGGCGCGGACCGGGCCGAAGGCGGCCGGCGGCGGCGGTGGCGCAGGCAGTCGAGACAGACGTTGCGGGCGATCCGGAACATCCAGGCCGCCACCCGCCCCTGGCCGTCGAAGTCGCCGGCATGGGTCGCCACCCGCAGCAGGACGGCCTGGTAGGCGTCCTCGGCCAGGTGGTGGTCGCCCAGGAAGCGGCGGATGAAGGTGAAGAGCCGGTCGCCGATCTGCTCGACCAAGGCGACAAAGGCGGCTTCCTCGCCGGCGGCGCAGCGGCGCAGCAGTTCCTCCG
>CAYMGG010000634.1:0-1701 GCA_964389915.1 uncultured Planctomycetaceae bacterium | reverse complement strand
AGTTTCGTCTCTTTGGGTGTTCAGATGGACTAATTTTCACGTTTGACCAAGCCACCGGCCCGCCCCCGCTCACGTGCCGGGCTCTATCTTGCGGTAACAGCCGGCCAGGTTGTAGGGCACGCGCTGGAAGCAGGACTCCAGGCAGAGCGTGGTTTCGGCGTTGCCCAGGAAAAGGTAACCGCCGGGCTTGAGGAGTTTGGCCACCCGGCGGAGGATGTCGCGTTTGGTCTCGACCGCGAAGTAGATGAGCACGTTACGCAAAAAAACCACGTCCAGCGGCGGCAGCTCCGGCCAGCGCTCGATCAGATTGACCTGGCGGAACTCGACCATGCCGCGCAGGCTTTCGTTGATCCGCCAGCGGTCGCCGTCGGCCGCGAAATGCCGCGCCAGCTGCTCGCGCGACAGGCCGCGGGCCACTTCGAGCGAGTTGTACACCCCCTCGCGGGCGCGCTGGAGCATCTCGCCGGAAATGTCGGTGGCGATCAGCCGCAACTGCCAGGCGGTCAGAAACGAAAAGTGATCGCGGATGAGCATGGCGATGCTGTACGGCTCCTGCCCGCTGGCGCAGGCGCAGGACCAGACCGCCAGTTGCCGCTGGGCGGCGTTGGCCGCCGCCAGTTTGGGCAGCACCTCCTCCCGCAGGGCCGCGAAAGGATAGTTGTCGCGGAAGAAGAAGGTTTCGCTGGTGGTCATGGCCTCGACCACGGCCGTGGCCAAGGGACCGGCCGGCCGGCGGCGAAGCTCCTCGACCAGGGCCGAAAAAGTTTTCAGGCCCTCCCGTTCCAGCAGGGGATTGAGCCGATTTTCGACCAGATACTTTTTTTCCGGCGCCAATACGATCGCCGCCCGGCGTTCGACCAGGTCGCTGATGAATTCGAAATCACGCGGAGCGATCGGCGGCGGCATGGCCGGACCTCGATAATAGACTAAGCGCGAATAACGAGATCCGCACAAGTTTCATATATCCGCACCGGGGATTTGGCGCAAGGAACAAAAGAAACCCCCGGACAAGTCCGGGGGTTTCGGGAGGAACGCCAACCGCGAGGTTTTATTTGCCCAGCGGCAGGCCGGCCAGCTGCTGATAGAGCTGGAAGCGCTGCTTGATCTGCGCCTCGCCCTTGGCCAGCAGGGCCGCAGAGGTTTCCGGGTCGCTCTGTTTGAGGGTGCGGAACCGGTTCTCGCCCAGGGCCCAGTCGGAGTAGCTGAGAGTGGGTTCCTTGGAGTCCAGGGCCAGCGGATTCTTGCCTTCGGCCAGCAGGCGCGGGTCGAAGCGCAGGAGCGGCCAGTGGCCGCATTCGACGGCCTTCTTGTGCTCCAGCATGCCCTTGCCCTGGCCGTCGGCCATGTCGCGTAGGCCGTGGTTGATGCAGTGCGAGTAGGCCAGGATCAGGCTGGGGCCGTCGTAGCTCTCGGCTTCGAGGATGGCCTTGACGGCCTGGGCGTCGTTGGCGCCCATGGCGATCTTGGCCACATAGACATAGCCGTAGCTCATCGCCAGCAGGGCCATGTCCTTTTTCCCAATGACCTTGCCGCCCTCGGCAAACCGGGCGACCGCGCCGATCGGGGTGGACTTGCTGGCCTGGCCGCCAGTGTTGGAGTAGACCTCGGTGTCCAGGACCAGGACGTTGATGTTGCGGCCGGAGGCGAGGACGTGGTCCAGGCCGCCGTAGCCGATGTCATAGGCCCAGCCGTCGCCGCCGA
>CAYMGG010000633.1:0-1709 GCA_964389915.1 uncultured Planctomycetaceae bacterium | reverse complement strand
TCAAGTATGCCGACCGCCTAGCGCCCGGCCAGCGGCTGCGCCTGCCGGACGAGCCCGGGCGCGACGGGGTCGAAACCGCCGAAGCCCAGCGGCTCTATCCGCGCGGCACCAATCACATCGTCGAAAAGGGCGAGACGCTCTTCTCCATCGCCGCCAAGTATTACGGCAAGACCGACGCGGCCTACCTGGAGTTGATCCGCCGGGCCAACGCCAATGCGCTCGACGGGGCCGAACACCCCGCCGAAGGCGTGCGGCTCTACATTCCCGACGAGAGCGCGCTGGCCGGTTCGGGCCAGGTCGCACCGCCGCCGGCGCAGACGACCGACGGGGCGGGGCGGACCTACGAGATCCGGCCCGGCGACACGCTCACCGCCATCGCCCGGCGGGTCTACGGTTCGCCCGCGCGCTGGAAACGCATCCACCAGGCCAACCAGGCCCTGATCCCCGATCCCAATCGGCTGCCCGTGGGCGTGGCGATCGTCATCCCCCCCCAGGAGTAGCGGGAGCGGACCGCGGCGCGTCACTTCTTGCGACCGATTCTATCGACCGGCTGGCGATTGATCAGGGCACGGACAATTCCGTGACCGGAACCTAAGGAGTCCCCGTGAGCACCATCGAATTCGTCAAGATGCAGGGTTCGGGCAATGATTTCATTATGATCGACAACCGGCGCGAGGTCGTGCCCGCCGCCCAGCAGCGCGCCTTCGTCCAGACGGTCTGCCCGCGGGGCCTGGCCGTGGGCGCCGACGGGGTGATCTTCATCGAGAACGATGCGGAGCTGGATTTCCGCTGGGCCTTCTATAACGCCGACGGTTCGACCGCGGCCATGTGCGGCAACGGGGCGCGCTGCGCGGCCGCCTTCGCCCACCGGATCGGCGCGGCCGGCCGGGAGATGCGCTTCCGCACCGGCGCGGGCCCCATCGCCGCCAGCCTGACCGCCAACGGCGCGCGGGTGCAGCTGACCGACGCGCCCGCCCCCGAGCGGGTCGCGGGCTTGAACGTGTCCGGAACGCCGGAGGCGGTGTATTTCACCAATACCGGCGTGCCGCACGTGGTCGTGCCCCTGGCCGACGCTGCGGCCCTGGAAAAGGCCGACATTCTGAAGACCGGGGCGGCCCTGCGCTACCATGCCCATTTCGCCCCGGCCGGCACGAACGTAAATTTCATGTGCCGCGACGGGGCGGGGATCGCCGTGCGGACCTACGAGCGCGGCGTGGAGGGCGAGACCCTGGCCTGCGGCACCGGCTCGGTGGCCAGCGCTATGGTCGCGGCCGAGTTTTACGGCCTGGCCTGCCCGGTGGCGGTGCGCACGCGCGGCGGGATCGTGCTGGAGATCTCCTTCCGGCGCGGCGGCGCGAAGCTGACCGAGGTCTTTCTGGCCGGCCCGGCGGTGCGCGTCTACGAAGGCCGGCTGGAGTGGGCAGGCTGAGCCGCCGCGCGAAGGGGAGAGGCGTCGAGTCCGCCCATCTGAACGTTCGAAACCGCGAAGCGGGAATAGAGCTTTTTGAAAGGGCCGGGAAAACTTTTTTGCAAAAGTGCGTGCCGCACCCGCGTATGCCGCTTCGCCTATCCGGCCGGTTCAGATGGGCGAGTCGCGCGAAGGCGGGAGACGTTGAATTTGCCCATCTGAACGTTCGAAACCGCGAAGCTTGAATAGAGTTTTTTGAAAGGGTCCGGGAAAACTTTTTTGCAAAAAAGTTTTCCCGGAG
>CAYMGG010000632.1:0-1723 GCA_964389915.1 uncultured Planctomycetaceae bacterium | reverse complement strand
GCGGGGGAGGGAGACCATCACGTCAATCGCGTCATTTTATCATGGAAACCGTACTCAAGTTTGAGTGGCAGGCCCAGGGGAGGGGCGAAGCCGCCTTTCGCTGGCCGCGTCAGCGAATTTTAGATTCTGGATTCTAGGTTTTAGATTCTAGATTTTCGCTTGGTGCGCCTCCCGCCGATTCATACCATTTTATTCATGGACGAATCGCCCCTATCCTCACCCGGCATCCCCCCCTCGCCCGGCGAAGGCCCGGAGTCGTCCCTCGACAGCGTGCCGGGGGATATTCTGGCTGATCTGCTGGGCGGAGCCCGCGAGGCGGGCGACCCGCTGCGGCGGGACTACGGCGAGCGCTACGCCCCGCGCGGCGTGATCGGCGAGGGCGGGCAGGGCGTGGTCCTGCGCGCCTGGGACCGGCTGCTGGAGCGCGAGGTCGCCCTCAAGGCCCTCAAGGCGCCGTACCGGCCGGAGCGCGAGGAGCTACTGGAGCGTGAAGCCAAGGTGGGCGGGACGCTCGAGCATCCCAACATCATGCCCACCTACGATCTGGGGCAGGACGAGTGCGGCAGCCCCTTCTTCGTGATGAAGAAGATCGAGGGCGTCTCCCTGGCCGAGTTGCTGCGCGATTCGCGGGCGGCTCGCGGCGCGGGCGAGTATTCGCGGCTGCGCCTGCTCAACGTCTTCCTGCAAGTCTGCCACGCCATCGAATACGCCCACTCCCGGGGCGTGCTCCACCTGGATCTCAAGCCCGACAACGTCAAGCTCGGCCCCTTCGGCGAGGTCTACGTGCTCGACTGGGGCTTCGCCGCCCGGCGCGACGAGGAGTTGCGCCACCTGGCCGGCACGCCCGTCTTCATGGCCCCGGAGCGGTTCACCGGCCGGACCCAGGACGAGCGCAGCGACTTGTACTCCCTGGGGGTCATGCTCTACCGGCTGCTGACCGGCCGCCTGCCCCGGGCGATCGACAAGAGCCTGACCTTCCGCGAGTATCGGGAAAAATTTTCGGAGATGCCCGTCATCCGCCCCCGGCAGGTGGACCGGACCATCCCGCCGGACCTGGAGGCGATCGTGCTCAAGGCCATCGCCGACGAGCCGGCCCGGCGCTATCAGACCGTGCGCGAGCTGGCCGAGGACGTCCAGCGTTTCCTGGACCTGCTGCCGGTCATGGCCTATGGCGAGGGCTGGGGCGGGCGGGCTTGGAAGTTCATCCGCCGCCACCGCTGGGCGGCGCTGGCGGGAGTGCTGCTGCTGGCGGCGGTGGGGGCGGCCGGGGCCTCGGCCTGGCGTAGCCACCGGCTTGAGTTGGCCATCGCCCGGCAGCGGGCCGACGCCGACCGGGCCCAGCTGGCCCTGCGCCGGCGGGCCCAGGCGCGCATCCCGCTGGAGAAGGCCCGCGACCTGCTGGAGCAGATCCGCCCGCGGGCCGAAGTTGCCCCGGAGGCGGCGGAGAAACAGGCCATCCTGGCCCCGGCCATGAACCTGCTGGCCGAGGCCATCGCCATCGACAGCGCTTCGGCCGAGGTCTACTACGAACGCGGCAAGACCCGCTACCTGGCCCGCGAGCCGGAGGCCGCGCTGGCCGACTTCCGCGCGGCCTGCAAGCTGGACCCTTCGTTCATCATGGCCCACTATTTCGCCGGCCGGATCCTGGCCGACGAGTACCGGCGCTTCGACCAGGCCAAGGCCGAGTTCTCGGCCATGCGCGAGCTGGACCCGAACAACGAAT
>CAYMGG010000631.1:0-1725 GCA_964389915.1 uncultured Planctomycetaceae bacterium | reverse complement strand
ATTCCTCGCCAGTAGCCCGCGAGCCGCTGAGCGTGCTCGTGACGCTTGTGGTGCGCGGGATCCGCCGGCGGGAAGCCGGTCGGGACGATATCCATCAGCGCGATCCGCTTGTGGCCGCGCTGCGCCAGGTAGCGGGCGCAGCGTTCGGCGCAGTCCGGGCGGGCCTGGGCCAGGCCGGAGTCGACGAAGGCCAGCAGCTTTTCAGCTTGGTCCGGGGGCGGCAGGCAGTCGGCCAGCGCCGGATTGGCGGGCGCGAAGACGTCGCGGGTGAAGACGACGGGGAATTCGTAGTTCAGCCCGACCGTCTGGCGGACGAGCAGTTCCGGTTCCGGATAAGCGCGGCGGGTGTCAGTCATGATCGAGTATACCGTTCAACTGGCGGCTAAGATCCAAGAGGTCCGACGGTTCGGAGGCGAACTCCAGGCTGGAATGCCAGGCGATTTTTCGCTCCGCCCCGGCCAGTCCATGCGTGCCCTTGATTTTAGCCGGATCGGTGCTGATCGTAAACGGGGGAATCCCCCAGAAGAGTTCGCACGGATCATAGCCCGGCTTGTTGTGAATGTCGATATGGGTGGCGTAATCCGGCGCGGACCGCCGGTTCTCCCACCAAGGATAGGCGAACCAGGCTCCGGGCCGGCCGACCAGCACCAGTTCGCCGCCCGTCGGCGCCAGGCCCGCCTCCGCGCCGGTCAGTACGTCGAAATCGCCTTCCGCGCTCTCCAGCAAAGCCCGGCGGGTCGGTTCTATGTCCGACTCGTTGGAGATATAGACCTGGGCGATTTCATGGTCGACCACGGCAAAAGCGCGCGATTGATAGAAATCGGGATAGAGCCGGCCGCGGATCTCGCGCGTTTTCATCAGGCCGCCGCGGGCCAGGAGCTGATTGGGGCGGATCGCCCGGCGGGCCTCGCCGATGGCGTAGTCGCCCCAGAATAGGAAGTCGTAGCCCGCCGCCCGCGCCTGGCCTTCCAGGTTTTCCAGCAAGCCGAGCGTGAAGTCGAAGGCTGCCCGCGCCTGCGGCGCGGCGGGACCGTACTTTTGCAGCGCATAGTCCAGGTGCGGAAGATAGGTGAAGATCAATTGCGGTCCGTCCGTCAGGCGCATGGCTCCGGCCGTGGCCGCGGCGATGAATTCGCTGGCCGCCGCTCCGGCCAGCGGCCCCCAGTACGAATGCAGTTTGAATTTCCGGCCGGCCTGGCGGGAGAGCTGGTCGTAAAGCCCGTCGGGCTGGCTGTAGACCGCGTCCACCAAGCCGCCGCCGTGGGTGTGGATGGGCGCGGGGGAGAGGAGAAAATCCACGCTCTCGCCCAGGCTCTGCTGCCAGAAGAACATGGCCGTCCGGCCGCCTCGGGCGCGGAAGCGCTCCCAGATGCGCGGCCCCCGGCAGAGTCCGGCCGACTGCTCCCAGAAAGCCGGCCGGCGGGTTTCGCGCGAGTAGAAGCCGTTAAAAGTCACGCCCGTTTCGCCCGGTTGCCGGGCGGTGCGGAAGGTGGCCTGCGCCGGGCAGGTAAGGGCAGGGAACACGGCCGAGGCGGCACGAAACCGCCGGGCCAGATCCGGCCGGACGTCGGGAAACGCCGCGAACAGGTTCCGTCCCAACGCGGCCACCTGTGCGACCAAAACCTTTCGCATTTTGCCGCGATTCCTTTCGCGTTACTCGGAGCGGTTTCCCGGGAACCTTTTTTGCAAAAAAGGTTCCCGGACCCTCCCAAAAACTCTCACCCG
>CAYMGG010000630.1:0-1730 GCA_964389915.1 uncultured Planctomycetaceae bacterium | reverse complement strand
ACCGGTCTGCTTCGGCCTGCCCACCATGATCGGCGGGCTGACCGCCTACGCCCAACTCAAGGCGCAGCTGGCCCTATACGCGCAGGTCTTCGGCCAAAAACCGCTGCTGCTGACCGAATGGGGCCTGCTGGGCGGTGCGCACAACCTCCGCAATCACCTGGCCGCTCTGGCCACGGCCGACATGTTCTTCGGCATCATCGAGGCCTGGGAGAGCGGGCCGGCTCAGACCGCCTGCCTGCACATCTTCTCCGACGGGTTCATGGGCCTTTACGACAGCAAACCCGGAACCAACGAATTATTCAAACGCCCCTACGCCGTGGTGTACGACCAGTTGATCCGGGCCTTCCTGGGGGCCGAGTTGTTGGCGGCTCATTCGACGGCCACGGCCATGCCCGACCTGCTGAACGCGGCTCAAGCCCGAGCCGCCCGCGGAGCCGACGGTCGCCTCCGTATCCTGGCGGTCAACAAATTGCCGGTTCCTACGCCGCTGACTCTGGAGGTGGACGGCCAGCTATATAGCGGCCCATATACTCAGGAGTCTTTCTCCAATACCGACCTGGCCACCCAGACCGAATATCCTGTGGATCAAAATCCGTGCACGCTAGCGCCACATCAGACAACGGCACTTATCCTGCCTCCTTATTCAGTCTCTCTTTTCACTTTGGAAAAATAAAGGGACTCGGCCAAAAACTGCTTGCCAGGGGAACTATGGTTCCTCTGGCTTTTGGCCTATCGCCTGAGTTCCTGCCCCGACAACAGCCTTAAATCAGTTCCGCTCTTGTAGATACCCCGCCTGAGTCTTATCGTTTTGACATCGTTTGGCGCAAGCGACGCTTCTATATCCGGCAAGAGTTGAACAGTCTCCTCAAATTAAACTTAAACGAAAATGCGTCGAACCTTTGACATCTCGAGGCGGGCGGCTTAAGTTTATTGAAGAGGCCTACGTGAGGGGAATTTCTCAAAGCTTAAGGACGAATTATGACCTCCGAATCCAGCCAAGAACGTTGGGAAGAGCTGAAAAAGCTGGCCGAAAGTCAGCATGGTTTTTTCACTACCGTGCAGGCTTTGGCTTTGGGTTATTCCTATCCCAACCAGACCTATCATGCCAAACAAGGGAATTGGGAAAGGGTGTTGCACGGCGTTTATCGCCTGCCTTTTGTCCAACCCACCCCGGCCGCCGACCTGGCCAAATGGTGCCTCTGGAGTCGCAATAAAGCCGGCGAAATCCAAGGCGTGATCAGCCATCAGAGCGCCCTGGCCTATCATCAACTGCTGGCCAGTCCTGAAACCGTTCATCTCTCCGTGCCCAGCGGATTCATGAAAAAGGCCCCGGCCGGGCTGCACCTGCACCACGGAGATTTTCCGCCGGGCGATATTTTGGAAAACGCCTTCCTGCGGGTATCTTCGCCCCGGCGGGCGCTGCTCGATACGGCCGAGGAGCTGCGCCGCAGCGGCCAGCTTGCCGCCGTGGCCGAAAACGCAGTGCGTTGCCGTCTGCTCGATCCGGCCGAGGCCCAAGCCCGCAATTGGTTGCCGGCGGGCACAGCCGTAGCGACGCCGGCGGTCGCGCCGGAAGAATCTGGGACTGCAATCGAGGCGGCCCAACCGCCGGAGGCTTTGCCGACCGCCCCGGCCGCGGTAGCGATCGAAGCTCCGGCCGAAACGACTGCGCCTCAGCCCGCCGCCGCTGCGCCCGAAATCGCTCCGGCCTTCGCGGCCGCCGAACCCGA
>CAYMGG010000629.1:0-1737 GCA_964389915.1 uncultured Planctomycetaceae bacterium | reverse complement strand
GTCATCGCTGCCTGGTCGCGGTGGCGCTGGACGATTGTTGTCGTGCGCCAGTTCTCGCTTGTCGCAACTTCCCTGAACCACCCGCCTGCCGGCATATGACGCGGGGTTTCCCGGACAGCTTTGATAATACCGTCCAGGACCGGCCGAGCGCCCGCGCCCGGGCCCGGGCCCCGGAACCGCTCGGTTACATCCAGCCAACTGCCGGCTGGCCATCGGCCTGGAGGACGTGGCCCGGCACGTGGGCGTGACGGTCCGGCATCTGAACCGGCTGCTGCGCAAATACGCCCGCGACTCGGCGGGCGGGGCGCTGCGCGAGGCGCGGCTGCGCTGGGCTCGCCGCCGGCTGGCGGCCGACCCGACCCTCTCGGTCAAGGAGGTGGCCTTCCAGGCCGGCTTCTCCAGCCAGAGCCACTTCACCCAGAGCTTCAAGAAACGCTTCGGCAAGCTGCCCCGCGAAGTCACGGCCGCGGACCTGCAGTAACTGATTACCGCCGCCTTCCCGGCGGCCCTGCGCAAAAGAAAGGAATTTCCCATGGCGGCGTTTGCGGAATTCGATTTCGCCCGGCAGCTGCGGCGCTTGCAGGCCCGGCAGGAGAACCTACTCACCCGGCCCAACGCGGTCGACGCCGACTGGTACAACGGCGTGTACGAGCGCTTCCGCCACCCGGTCCTGACCCGGGAGCACGCGCCACTGGAGTGGCGCTACGATCTCAACCCCGCGACCAATCCGCGGCTGCTGGAGCGGCTGGGCATGAACGCCGCCTTCAACTCGGGCGCCATCGAAATCGACGGCCGGATCGTCCTGGTCGTGCGGATGGAAGGGCTGGACCGTAAGAGCTTCTTCGCCTTCGCCGAGAGCGAAACCGGCGTGGACGGTTTCCGCTTTCGGGAAGAGCCGTTGCTCCTGCCCCAGACCGACCGGCCGGACGTGAACGTCTACGACATGCGCCTGGTCCGCCACGAGGACGGCTGGCTCTACGGCCTCTTCTGCACCGAACGGAAGGACCCGGCCGCCCCGGCCGGCGACACCTCGCAGGCCGAGGCCCAGTGCGGCTTGGTCCGCTCGCGCGACGGCCGGGAGTGGGAGCGCCTGCCCGACCTGCGCAGCCCTTCGCCCCAGCAGCGCAACGTCGTCCTCCACCCCGAATTCGTGAACGGCAAGTACGCCTTCTACACCCGCCCCCAGGACGGCTTCATCGACACCGGCTCGGGCGGGGGCATCGGTTGGGGCCTGGCCGACTCGATGGCCGCCCCGGTCATCGCCGAGGAGCGCATCATCCAGCCGCGTAAATATCACACCATTTATGAGGTCAAGAACGGCCAGGGGCCGGCGCCGATCAAGACGCCGCAGGGCTGGCTGCACCTGGCCCATGGGGTGCGCGGCTGCGCCTCCGGATTGCGTTACGTCCTCTACATGTTCATGACCGACCTGCGCGAGCCCTGGCGGGTCACCCATCTGCCGGGCGGGTATCTGCTGGCCCCGCTCGGGTGGGAGCGGGTGGGCGACGTCTCCAACGTCCTTTTCTCCAACGGCTGGGTGGCTCGGGCCGACGGCGAGGTGCTGATCTACTACGCCGCCTCCGACACCCGGCTGCACGTGGCGCGCTCGACGGTCGAGCGCCTGGTCGACTATGTGGTCAACACCCCCGCCGATCCGCTCGATTCCCGCAGCTGCGTGCAGCAGCGGATCGAACTGATCCGGCGCAACCGCCGGCAGGGCTAATATCAACTCAAGTT
>CAYMGG010000628.1:0-1744 GCA_964389915.1 uncultured Planctomycetaceae bacterium | reverse complement strand
CTCTTTTGCCCCAACCCAGGGCGGCCCGCGATGAAGGAATATCCTTAACGGCAAATGGAAAGCCGCAATGGTTCGAATTTTATCAACCGCAAACAGGTTCATTCGACCGCTGGAAAATGCGAAGCTGGCGAGAGTTTTTTGGCGGGGTCAGGGGGACCTTTTTTGCAAAAAAGGTCCCCCTGAATCGGTTTCAATCCACTTGAATTGAGATAATTCCGCCCTACAGCCTGGTTCAAATTTTCAAGCTCTTTGGAGTGCCAGCGCCCGGACGAACCATTGCCGCAATTGCGCGCGTTCGGGCAGGTCGCGCAGCACCCAGCCGGCGGTGTGATTCCGATAGGGCAGATCGACCAGGGTGAACGGCGCGGCGATCCCGGTTTCGGCCAAGTACTGCCGGACGGCGGCGGTGCTCATTTCGTGGCTGATGAATTGCGGCCGGCCGTTTAGCCTCTCCAGGCGGATTCGGGCCGAGGCCCGGTCGCTGGCCGGATAACCCCACTCCCGGACGCCGTCGTAATGGCTGTGGGCGATGAAACCGGCCCAGAGCCGCGCGGTCGCATCGTCGCGCAGACCGATGTAATTGCAGGCAATGGCTCCCCGCGAGAAACCGGCCAGAAACACCGCCTCCGGCGCGCCGCCATAAACCTCGCAGACCGCACGCACCGTCCGGCGACAATAATCCGCAGTGGCTTCGACCTCCCCCCACCATTGCGTCTGATTGCGCTTGCCGTCCGCCGCGATGAATGGCAGACCAAGCCAGATCGCCCCCCGCCCGGCCGTCAGTCCGTAGCCCAGGCAGATATCCTCAACCAACCCGGAATTGGTGTCGCCCAATTCGTCCCGGTACGGCCCGTTGCCGGCGTACTCCACGATTACCGGGAACCGCCGCCCTGGGGTCCAATCCTCGGGCAAATATAGGACATGGTACACTTCCGTGCCTTGATAGGCGGGATCGGTTTGCCGCACCCGCCTCCCGGCGGCCGGCGCGCCCGCCTCCAGCGCGGGTACCTGTAGATCGCAAGGAATTGAATGAATGTCCGCCAAGTTCAGCCCCTGGATCGGCCAACTTCCTTTTAACCGCCACCGCCTCCGGGGGAACTTTTCTGCAAAAAAGTTCCCCCGGCCCCCCCTCAAAAAACGCTCACCCGGCTTGGCTGTTTCGAACGTTCAAGGGCCATTTTTTACGCCTGGCCGATTCGTATGCCTCAACCATCCAGCGTTAAAGAAAGCGAATCCTTAGGAAGCCTTTAGGAAGAGGTTGAGAGGACTTTTTTGGTTCCCTTAAAACTTGTTTGTTTTTCAGGAAATCGCAAAAATTATGCGCGGCCGGCCGTGGTCTCGATCAGCTCCACGAAGCCTTTTTCCAGTTCATCCCACGAAAACTGTTCTTCGCCCAAACCCCGAGCGTTTTGGCCCAGGATCGCGCGCCGCTCAGGCTGGTCGGCAAGTTCGATCAAGGCCGTGGCCAAGGCGGCCGGATCTTCGGGCTTAACGGCCAAGCCGCAGTCGCGGGCGTGGATCATCTCCGCCAGCCAGCCCGGATAGTTGCACACCACCGGCAGCCCGGCGGCCAGGTAGTCAAAAAATTTATTGGGGGAGGTATTCTCGTAAAAGGCCGGCACATTGTCCAAGATTTGCAGGCCCGCGTCGGCCCGCCCCAAGAGCGCGGCCAGTTCGGCCTTAGGCATCGGCGCGCTGAATTCGAGGTTATCCAACCCCGCCGCCGCGGCCGCCGCCTGCAAGC
>CAYMGG010000627.1:0-1746 GCA_964389915.1 uncultured Planctomycetaceae bacterium | reverse complement strand
CCGAGGCCGCAGCCCGCGCCGAAGACGCGGCCGCCAAAATCCAGGAGACCCAGACCGGCGGGCGCAATCTGGCCGAAGGGGTCGCCGAGGTGGCCAAGGCCGCCCAGCTGATCGCCGCCGACGCCTCGCGCGCGGCGACCAACACCCGCACCCTGGCCGAGCACAGCGAGCAGATCCACGCTTCAGCCACGGCGACCGAAGAGGAGGCGCGCCTTTATCGCCAGGCCGCCGAAGAACTGGCCCAACTGGCTCAGGAGCTACAGGCCCTGCTGACCAAATTCCGCCTCTAGCGGCCAGTTCGAAGACCAAACCTTTCCGCCGCCGCGCTTGACCAGCGCGCCGGAAGGGACGCGGAAAGGACGTTGCTTGCCCGAACCTAAGCGCATCTTCGTGGTGGCCGATCAGACCCTGCGGCGCAAGCTGCTGGGCGAACTGGCCGCGGCCGTCCCCGAGGCCGTCCTGGGCGGCACCGCCGCCACACCGCACATCGCCGGCGTCAAGCTGGCGGCCACGCCCGCCGACCTGTTGGTGGTGGAATTCTCCCCCCGGCCTGAATTCGCCGCCGAGCTCGCCGCTTTGCGCCACGCCTACCCGCAGGTGCCGGTCGTTCTCTGCCTGCCGGCCGGCGGGGCCGAGGCCCCGCACGGCATGGCGCCGGCCGATCTGCTGGCCTCGCCGGCTACGCCCCACGATCCGGCCGCGGCCGAACTGGTCCGCCGCCTGGCCGGACGGGTCCAGGTGCTGGATCTGCGCCAGCAGGTCGCTGCCCCGCCCCGCGAATCTCTCACCGCGCGCTTGCCAAAACCGGTTGAGCCGACGCCGCCGCCCGCGCCCGTTCCCACTGCCGCAGCCGCCGGCCACCGCCCCGGCCGTTTCCAAGCGGTCGGAATCGCCGTTTCCACCGGCGGTCCCGGAGCGCTCGAGCAGGTCATTCCCCGCCTGCCCGCGGAATTGGGCGTGCCCGTCTTCGTGGTCCAGCACATGCCGGCCGACTTCACCAAAAATCTAGCGCATTATCTGGCCCAGAAGTCGGCCCTGCCGGTCGAGGAGGCCGCCCACCAAGCCCCCGCCCTGGCCAACCGCGTCTACCTCGCCCCCGGCGGCCGGCATCTGCGCGTCTTTCGGGCCGACGACGGGCAGTACCGACTCCGGCTCGACGACGACCCGCCGGTCAATCACTGCCGCCCGGCGGCCGACCCGCTCTTTCTCTCGCTGGCAGAAGTCTATGGCGGGGCGGTATTGGCCGTGGTCATGACCGGCATGGGGCAGGACGGCCGCGACGGCGTGGCCGCGCTCAAGGCCCGCGGCGCCTACTGCCTGAGTCAGTCGGCCGACACCTGCACGGTCTACGGCATGCCCCGCGCGGTCGATGACCAAGGCCTTTCGGACGAATCGATTCCGCTCGACCGTCTGGCCGCGCGGATCGCGCAGCTGCTCGTCCCGGGTCAGACGGAATGATGATTTTTTCCCTTAATTAATGGTGATTCCAGAATTTTTGCCCCCAACCTTCACCGCCCTCCCCTCCCCACAAAAATCTCCCCCGCTTCGCCAGTTCTAGCGTGCAGAGGGAAAAATCGAGCTTGAGATAAGGAGGGGGCCGTCTAATATCAACTCAAGTTATATCAATCCAACTTAATTGAGACCGATTCAGGGGAACCTTTTTTACAAAAAAGGTTCCCCTGACCCTTCCAAAAAACTCTCGACCGGCTCCGCCGTTTCGAACGTTCAGATGGACAAATTCGGCGC
>CAYMGG010000626.1:0-1755 GCA_964389915.1 uncultured Planctomycetaceae bacterium | reverse complement strand
CGATCTCCTCCATCAGCTCTTCATCTACTTTGCCGCGCAGCTTTATTGCTTCGGTCAGTTCCATCGTGCTGCGCGGGGCGCACCCGGTTTTTGCCGACATCGATCCCGACAGCCAGAACATAACCGCCGCCACCGTGGCCGCGGCCCTCACCCCCCGCACCAAGGCCATCGTCGCCGTGCATCTGGCCGGTTGGCCCTGCGAAATGGACGGCCTGCGCGAACTGGCCGCCTCCCACCGGCTTAAAATCATCGAAGACTGCGCCCAGGCCCATGGCGCCACTTATCGCGGCCGGCCGGTCGGTTCGTTGGGCGACGTGGCGGCCTTCTCCTTTTGCCAGGACAAGATCATCACCACCGGCGGCGAAGGCGGCATGCTCACCACCGCCGCCCCCGGGCTGTACGAAAAAATCTGGAGCTACAAGGACCACGGCAAAAGCCGCGCGGCCGCCGGGCGCCAGGATCAACCGCCAGGATTTCGCTGGCTGCACGAGTCTTTCGGCAGCAACTGGCGGCTGACCGAACCGCAGGCCGCCATCGGGCGGATTCAATTGCGCAAGTTGCCGGACTGGCTGGCGCAGCGGCGGGCCAACGCCGCGCGGCTGACCGCGAGACTGGCCGAAATTCCGGGCCTGCGCCTGACCGTGCCGTCCGACCACCTGGAACATGCGTATTACAAGTATTACTGCTTCGTGCAACCGGAAAGGCTGAAGTCCGATTGGAGTCGCGACCGGATTTTGGCGGAAATGAGCGCAGCCGGGGCGCCGGCCCTTTCGGGCGGGTGCCCGGAAATTTATTTGGAAAAGGCGTTCCCGGAAGAGCTGCGTCCGCCGCAGCGTCTGCCGGTGGCCAGGCAACTGGGCGAAACCAGCCTGATGTTCCCCGTCCATCCCACCCTGACGACCGCCGATCTGGACGCCTGGAGCGATGCGCTCGCGGCCATTCTCCGGCGCGCCGTCCGCTAACGGATTCGGTAGAAGCGACTATTTCCCGGGGGGAGCTTTTTTACAAAAAGTTCCTTCGGGCCCCCTGAAAAAATTCTTATCAAGTCGGACCGGGAGGGCGCGGGCATCAGTTGCCGAGCGCGGAATCTTCCGATTGCGGGGCGGCGGCGATCTCTTCCGGCAGGATGTCCGGTTCGGCGCCCAGATCGGGCGTATCCGGCCGGCCGTTCTTGGCGGCGCGGCGGAAGTCCTCCTTGCGCAGGTTATAGCGTTTCATCTTGTCGTAGAGGCTGCGCGCTTCCATGCCGGCCTTCTCGGCCGTCTCCCCGACCCGGCCCGAGCAGCGGTTGAGCAGGGCCGCCAGATAGGTCCGCTCGCACCGTTCAAGCACGAGCTCGCGCACCTGGCGCCAGGGAAGCTCCAGCCACTCCTCCGGGAACTGGTCGGAGTTGGGCGCCAGCAGCGGCGGCACAGGCCGGGCCCCGGCGATGCGGCTGATCTCTTCGGGCAGATCCCGCAGGGTGATGTCTTCGCCCTCGCAGAGGAGCATCGCCCGCTCGATGACGTTGATCAGCTCGCGCACGTTGCCCGGCCAGGAGTATTCCACCAGGGCCAAAAGGGCGTCTTCGACAATGCCGTCCACGGTCGAGCCGATGCGCGGGGCGAGGTAGCCGATGTAGCTGGAGACCAGTTCCGGGATGTCCTCCTTGCGCGCGGCCAGGGGCGGAATGGTCAGGGTCACCACGCCGATGCGATAGAATAGATCGCTGCGAAAACGCCGGGCCTCGACTTCGACGCGCAGGTCGCGGTTGGT
>CAYMGG010000625.1:0-1763 GCA_964389915.1 uncultured Planctomycetaceae bacterium | reverse complement strand
GGTGATGGTGCCGACACAGCCGAGGGCGCGGTGGATGTTGCTGTTCACTTCACCCCAGAAAGCGCCGCAGGTCCGGGGCTTTTCGAGGTCCTGGACCACGACGATCTTGGGGCCCGGGATCGAGGCCACATAGGCCCGGTATTCGCTCCAGGCCTTTGGATTTTTCTTCGGATGCGCGGGGTTGCCTGGCTCGATCTGGACGGTCACGGCATAGCCGACCATGGGCCCCATCTGGGGCATGAAGTCGCGCGTCTCCTCCAGGTTGTAGCCTTCGTGGGCCGCGTCGGCGGTGGTGAACTGCTCCCAGCCGTTGTAGACGGTGGGAGTGTTCCAGCGTTTGAGTTCCAGCAGGTCGCTGTGGGGCAGAATCGCCGGCGAAGATGGTTCCATAACCGCTCCTTTTGCGCTCGTTGAGGTTGTATGTTCCGCTTTGGCCGCCGGCAAGGCAAAAAGGTTTGCCCCGGCTCCAAGCCGGTTTACGCGGCGTACCGTCCGTGCCTGCGGACGGCTTCGACGAAGGCCAGCACGTTTTCCCAGGGAATGTCGCGCTCGATCAGGTGCGCCGGGGCGATGACCAGCCCGCCGCCGGCCCCGGCCTGGGTGATGAGGCGGCGAACCTCGGCCTCCACCTGCGCCGGCGTGCCGAACGGCATGACGGTCTGCACCCCGACGCCGCCCCAGAAGGCCAGATCCCGGCCGAACCGCCGCTTGAGCGCGACCAGATCCAGGCACTCCGGCTGGACGGGGTTGAGCACGTCGACGCCGATCTCGATCAGTTCGGGGATCAGCGCTTCGAGGTTGCCGTCGCTGTGGTAGAAGGCCAGAACCTGCGGGTTGGCCTGCTTGACCGCGGCGATGATCCGCGCCAGGCGCGGCTTGAGGTACTGGCGCCAATGGTCGGGACTCATCATCAGCGCCTGCTGGGAGGCGATGTCGTCCCCGAACTGGATGATGTCCACCCCCAGCTCCGCGTAGCGCCGGGCCAGATACCCGGTGCGCTCGGCGATGCGGTCCATCAGCCGCTCCACCAGCTCAGGGTTTTCGACGAAATCCATCATCAGGTTTTCCAGGCTCCGGATGCGCCAGGCCTTTTCGAAGATGGTCATCTCCCAGGAGAGCACCGCCGCCAGACCGCGGGCGTGGAGCGCTTGGATGGTTTCGCCGACCCCGGCGTAACGGTCCGCCGCCGTCAGATCGGGCAGAGGATAGGCCTCCACGTCGGCGAGCGTGCAGTCCGAATGGTCCAGCGGGAACACCTTCTGGTGGTAGTCCTCATCATCGCCGAAGATGCGATATTCGCCCCACTCGTTAAGGGCGGTGTGGTGCGGCCCCAAGGCGAAATAGCTGGAACTGCCGCGGAAAGGGCGCAGGGCGAAGCCGGGCGCGCTCTGGTCGGGCCAGTCGGGCACCCGGCCAGCGAAATAGCGGCTGAAGTCCGGCAGGGCGGCCGGGGGCTTCACCGGCACGTGCCGGTAGTCGAGCTCGAAATAGGCCGCCGGATCGGTCTGGCCGGTGCGGGCGACGAATTCCTCGTATTTGGCCTGGGCCAAGTGGAGGCCCAGGGGCATCCGGTCGGGTTCCCGGCGGCGCAGGGCGCTTAAGAGGCGTTCGCGCGGATTCATGCGAGTTCCTTCACGGTGGGCAGCTTGGCCAACAGCGACTCGTTCAGCTGCAAATGCAGGCAGCGCTGCCAGCGGTGCGGCAGGAAGATGTTGAACGTGCTCCCGTCGGCGAAGGCGTCGATGTACGAGCACTGCCAGTTG
>CAYMGG010000624.1:0-1765 GCA_964389915.1 uncultured Planctomycetaceae bacterium | reverse complement strand
GGTAAGGACAAACCAGAGGACCAGACAGAAAACCACCCCGGCCACGGCCAAGCCCAGATCCGCCGCCGGCGCGGGCGTTTCGCGCAAGGTGAACCAGCCCGCCGTCCGCCGACGTATCCGCGCCACCCAGCCCGGCGCGGCGACGGGAGCGCTTTTTTCCGGCGGCGTGTCGGGCATACGGGCTTCTCCGAAAACCAAGGTTCTGCGGACCGCCGCCCTTCAGACGGCGGTCCGGTCGTTCCGGCGATTCGATCCAGATTCAGCGAAGCTTTGTCAAACTCGTTCCCGGCCGCGGCCTACATCTGTTCCAGCGGATAGACCTTCACCTCCACGCGGCGATTCTTGACGTGGTTTTCCGGGTCGTTCTCGTCGGCCGGCGCATCCCAGCCCAGGCCGTCGGCGCTGAACTGGTTGGGATTGAGCGTCTTGTACTTGTTGAGCAACGCTTCCTTGACCGAGTTGGCCCGGTTGAGGGAGAGTTCCTTGACCAGCGCGGCCGAGACCTTGCCCCGCATGCTGGCGTCGGTGTGCCCCTCGATCACGATCCGGGCCGCGCCGTACTGGGCGGCGAGCTTGGCGATCTCCTCGAGCACGAAATCGACGTTCGGATCGTAGAGCGTCTCGACGTCCTGGCCGTTCTCGTGCTTGACCTGCTTCTTGTACAACTCAAAAGAGTTGGGATAGAAGTGGATCACCACCACCTTGGTCAGGATCTCGTTGCTCTCGACCTTGATCGACTTGACGCTCTTGGGGGTGAAGCGGACCGAGTATTCGTCGCGGGAGCTGGCGTACTTCGGATCGGAAGCAAGCTTCTGGATGACCGAGAAGTCCATGACCTTGTCGAAGCTCACCGGCTTGCTCAGCGCTCCGATGCGACGATAGAGATAATTGGCGGTGTTCCAGGTGTTCTCGAAATTGGCCGGGTTGTTCTGGTTGAGGAAGAACTCGCGGTTCTCGGCGTAGTTGGTCGAGTGCGCGTCGCCCAGCATGCCCAGGCACTCGTCGGCCGGGATGTTGTAGAGCTTGGCCATGTATTCGGCGGCCTTCTTGCGGTTCTCGTCGGTCTTGAGCATTTCCACCGCGTCGAAGATGCCGCGCACCAGGCCCTCGATGATGGCCGGATTGTCCTTGGCGAAGTCGGCCCGCGCGAACCAGACATCGGCGATCAGCTTGTTGGCCGTGCCCGTGGTCACCAGGAGATGGTTCTCCTTGACCTTGGTCAGGTTGTAGATGTCCGGCGCCCAGGAGACGCAGGCGGCCAGCGACTTGTCCGAATTGAAGGCCGCCGCGGCCTGGAAGGCGTCCTGAGTGTAGACGAACTCGACCTCGGAGGGCTGGACGCCGCCGTTGATCAGGGCGTTCAAGACGAAGAACTGGCTGGGGCTGTTCTGGGCCAGCACCACCTTCTTGCCGCGCAGGTCGCCAATGCCGGGCGCCTGGGGGTTCTTGGCGTGGCTGCGGCGGATCACGATGCCGTCGCCGCCGTTGGACCAGTCGACCTGCTGGTAGATGCGGGGCCAGACCCGGGAGTCCTTCTGCAGCTCCTCCATGAACAGCGGCACCATGTCCAGCGTGCCCCAGCCCACGTGCAGCTGGCCGGCGGCGTAGGCGTCGCGCATGGCCACCGGATCGTCCATCAGGACCAGCTCGACCTTGAAGGGCTTGCCCTCGCCGTCGGTCCAGACCTTGCCCGGCCCTTTGCCTTCGTTGAAAAGGATGATCGGCGCCCAGCCGGCCCAGACATTCAGTGCGAACTTGACCGTCC
>CAYMGG010000623.1:0-1775 GCA_964389915.1 uncultured Planctomycetaceae bacterium | reverse complement strand
CGGGGTGTGCTGGTGGGGGCATCTCACGCCCTCATGGGACCATCGGCCGCAGCGCATGAGCAGGGCGGCCGGTTTCGCGGGCGGGATTATCCGGCTCGGCCGTTTGCCGGCCCGGCACTAGAAGAGGCGGCGCCGGAACTGCCTGCGCTTTGGCGCGAGGCAATTAAATAAGGATCCGCAGGAGGTTTTGCCATGGCACATAAGCTGGGTATCGAATGCAAGCTGTACTACGGAGCGGCCGGAGCCACGGCCAACACCCTTATCTCAAACGTCCGGGACGTAACCCTCAATCTTGAAAGCGATGAGGTCGACCTGACCACCCGGGCCAGTGGTGGCTGGAAGTGGATCGTCCAGGGACTGAACGACGGCTCGGTCGAATTTGAAATGGTCTGGGATACGGCCGACACGGCGTTCACTGCGGTGAAAAGCGCCTGGCTGAACAAGACCGCCATGGCCTTTCTGATTCTGGACCGGGAGGACGGCGAGGGCCTGGATGCCGATTTCGCGGTCACCAAGATCAGCCGGTCCGAGCCTCTGGCCGACGCGGTCAAGGCCAGCGTGACCATCAAGCCCACCTATTCCACCCGTGCGCCGGCCTGGCACGAAGCCTCGGGGAGCTGACCATGAGAACTTTCACTGATGCCAAAGGTCGTTCCTGGAACGTGTCCGTCACCGTGGCCAGCATCAAACGGGTGCGGGCGGCGATTGGTCTGGACCTGCTTGACTACGGGGCAGTGATGAACGAACTGCAGGATCCGATCGCCCAGGCCGACGTGCTCTTCGCCCTGGTCAAGCCGGACGCCGAGGCCCAAAAGGTCACGGATGCGGATTTCGGCGAGTCGCTGACCGGCGAAGTCATGGAACAGGCCGGCGCGGCCTTGATGGAGGCGCTCCTGGATTTTACCCCCGCCCAGCGCAAGCCGGCTCTAAAGAAGGCGCTGGGGAAGCTGGGCGAGGCGAATCTGCTGGCGGCGGTGGCCATGGAACAGGCGATGGACGAGATCGACGTAACGGCCGAAATCGAGAAAGCGCTCCAGACCTCTGGCGATACGTCTACGAGGTCGCCGGAATCTGTGGCGTAGATCCCGCTCCATTCACCTTGCGGCAACTCTTGTGGATGGCCTCCGGGCGCTACCAGCCGGCGGCGGGCATCATGGCCTTGTTGGCCAACATCAATCGCGACCCGAAGAAGACGCCACCGTTCACGCCGGACGAGTTCAATCCGTTCGCTCAGCGGCGAGAGGCGGAAGAGGTTTTGCCGGGGAGCATTACCGATTTGAAAGTCTTTCTACAGAAATGAATTGGAGGGGAAACCATGAGTGCGGATGTCAAGGCGGGCGAGACCACCACCGAGTATGCGGTGGCCAAGAGCGCGGGTGTGTGGGGTGTGGTCGGCATGCTGCTGGGGGCGGTGGTGATGTTTGGGCCCATTGTGATGGACAAGCTCACCGGTGTGGTCGCCGCCGACAGTCCCGTTTATCTGATTGCTGGCGCGGGCGTCAGTGTGGCCAGCATCCTTTACAAGCTGCTGGTCGACGTGGGCTACATCAAGAGCCGGACCGACGTGAAGGTGTCGGCCGCCCAGGCGAGTGCCACGGTGTCCACTGACCCGGAGCTGCCCCAGTGACCGGCGGCCTGGCGTCATTCGCGATCGGGTTGGTGGTCGAGATCATCAAATGGCTCTGCGGGAGTAACTTCTATGAAGTCAAAGGCGGTATTGCAGCACCTGATCCTGAGCGTGGCGCTCGGAGCGCTGCTCTGGACGAGTGGATGCG
>CAYMGG010000622.1:0-1784 GCA_964389915.1 uncultured Planctomycetaceae bacterium | reverse complement strand
CGCCGCCGGAGATGCTCGCCATGCTTCCGCCGCTCGCTCCCGAATCCGAACTGCTCCTGGCCCTCTGTCGGTGGTGGCTGGGCCTGGCCGGAGATTGGTCTGCGCCGGCCGGGCTGGATTGGGGGCGCCTAGCCAGGTTCGCCCGGGCGCAGGGGGTCTTCTCGCCGGCCGCGGCCGCGCTGCTCGACCGGGAGATTCCGCCCGCCGAAATTCGCGCGGCCTGGGCGGCCGAGCTGCGGGAGCAGGCGACTCGGACCCTGGCGGCTCTGGCCCAGGTGAAGCAACTGGAGCGTGCCTGGGCGCGGGCGGGCATTGCCACGGTTCTGTTCAAAGGGCCCGAACTCTCCTGGCGGCTGACCGGAAATCCGACCCGGCGGGCCAGTCGCGACATCGACCTGCTGATCGCGCCCGCGGATCTGGAGCCGGCCCTGGCCGTGGCCCGGGCCGGAGGATTCCTCAGCCCGGTCGCCTGGACCGGGACGCGCCGGGAATGCTATCGCGCGGTTAATTGCGAATGGCCGCTGGTCCAGGCGGAGACCGGGTTGCACCTGGACCTGCACTTTCGCCTCGCCCCGCCGTGGCTGCCCGAGCCGGTGACGGTCGCCCAGGTCCTGGCGGAGCGGGAGAGCCTGGATCTAGCGGGGCAAAGTTATCCGGTGGCGGGCCTGGCGCACGAAGCGCGGCTTCTCTTCATGAATGGCGGCAAGGAAGGTTTCCGGCAATTGCGCAACCTGCTGGATCTGCTGCAACTGTTTCACGCCAACCCCGGTCTGGCCGCGCGGACCGCCCGCGACCTGGCCTCGCTGGGGCTGGCGCATTGGCTCGGAAAACCCGGGCAATTGGCTGCCCAACTGGGCCTCTGCGCCGGCGAATTGTGGCCCCTGCCCGAACCGCAGGGCTTTCCGCCCTGGCCGGCCTCGGCCGGCAACGCCAAGCGGGCGGCCGGACTGCTGAGTCTGCCGGCCCCGCTGACCCGCGGTCAGGAACTTGCCTGGGCCTGGGCTCTGCAAGGCGACTGGCGCCAGCGGGCGACGTTTATCCGCCGGCGGTTTCTGGCCATCCGGCCGGAGGATATGACCTGGTCTGCGCGGCCGCATTCGCAGTGGTGGTGGCATCTGCCCGGTCGGCTGAGCCGCCTGCTGACGGAAGGCGCAAGACGCCTCTGGCGGCGGCTGAAAGCCCCTCCGCCGGCTTGACCATGGGGGGGGCGTGTGGCAGACTAAAGGTAACCGCCGGTTGCGAAGGAGCGCGGATGGGTTATCGCCTGGGCGCGAATGTCTTATATCAGGAGCTGGACGGCGAGGCCGTGCTGTTGCAGCTGGAAACCGAGCAGTATCATCGGCTGGATGCCATGGGGACCCAGATCGTGGCGCTGCTGCTTGAGATGCCGAGCGAAGAGGCGATCCGGGAGCTCGCGACCCGTTATGACGTGAGCGAAGCGGTGTTGCGGAAAGATGTCGCCGCCTTCATCGAAGGGATGACCAAGCGTGGGTTGCTGGAACTGGCTTAAAGCCTCGCTGAATGGCTGGCGGCGCTTAAATTGGACCGAGCGCTTCGCCGTATGCCGGGCGCTGGCGCTGCTGGCTGCGGTCGCGCTGCAACTGCGGTTTTGGCGTTTCCGGACCGTGCACCTGCGTTTGGCGGGCTGGGTCGGCGCCGCTCCCGCGCGGCCGGTCGAGCCTGCCCGGTGCGCGGCCTATGCGGCCGCGTTGCGCCGCGCCCCTTACGGCCGCTCCTGCCTGCCGCGGGCGCTGACTTTCTATCTCCTGGCCCGGCGCGAGGGG
>CAYMGG010000621.1:0-1814 GCA_964389915.1 uncultured Planctomycetaceae bacterium | reverse complement strand
CCCCCCGGCGGGTTTTTGTTGGGTTTTTTTTTGGTGGGGTGTTTTGGGCAAATTTTAGCAAAAAACCCCCCCCCCAAAATCGGACACTATTAATTTGATTTGATATCATTCAGCCGCCGGCGACGCCGCCCGGAGCTATTCGGCTAGATCGGCCAGGTGAGCGGAGAGCTGCAAATTATGCAGCCGACCGGCCACGACCGTGCGGGTTTCGGCATGCACCTGGTCGGAACGCCGGCGGATGAGCCGGCGGGCCGCGACCTCGCCCCGCATGCCCCGCCCGACTTCGGCCAGAACCTGGCCCAGCACCAGCCAGTCGTGCGCCTGCCCCAGCGCTTCCTGGATGGAATGCAAAAACGCCAGATCCTTTTCGTTGGCCCCGGTCAACTCGGGCGTGAAAAGCTCATAGGCATAACGGAATTTTTTAAAGGTCACTCGCAGACGGTGCAGCGCTTGATCGTCGCCGTTGTCGATCGCCACCGGCCTCAGAGCCAGAACCTCGTCCAACAGGAAACGCAAAACGTTCAGCGGCGGTTCGGTCATCTGCCGACCTAGGAGCTGCCGCACCTCCCGCGGCTCGGCCAAGGTTTCGAGGAACCGCCCCTTAAAGCCCTGCAACGCTTGCAGAAACCGCTCCTGGCAATTTTTTTCGTTGTCGCGGAAATGGGCTTGACTGGCCACCGTGAAGGGGCTGGGCGACAATTCCAAGGAGGCAAATTTGGGGGGCAGCTCCTGCGCATCCCGCAAATCGCCCAGCGTCGTGCGTAAAACGTCGATCTTCTCGCGCTGCCGGCGGGTGAGCAATCGTTCACCAAACAGCCGGCGCGTCACCTGATTGCAGACCAACAGCCGGCGCAGCGAAGTGCTCAAGGCATGGGTATTTACAATGCTCGGTTCAGCGCGCGCCGCCGCCAGGCTCTTCGCCACGCGATCGGCTCGGGAGGCGATTCCGGCCGCGAGAAATTTTCGGGTTTCCTTCATTCCCGCCTCTCCCTCTCGCGTGTCCGGGTTCTATATCCCTGCCTGCCGTCATTCGATAAATCAGGCGCAATTCATATATCCAGCCCGGGAGAAAACGTCAACTATCCGTCCACGGTTTAACCAAACTTTAACTCTATTCTAATGCTAATTTACCGTCTGAATTATGTATGGTTACAGTTAGGAAGCTTCAGGGCAATTCGCCGTGACATTCTTGCAGCGCAACCGTTTTTCCATGCACCGAGCGGGGCAAGGGGTTTGGTTACATTTTCGCGGTACCAGGGGGGATAGGCATGAATATTCGCACCAAATTGATCCTTTCCTTCATTTTTGTTGCGGCCATCGGCGCGACTATCGGCTTGGCCGCTTACCTGACCGGCAACCTGTACGCCGACCTTACTGCCCGGGCCACGGTCTATTCCCGCTTGCGCCAGGAATTGAACGACCGCGCGCTGGCCGAACTGGCTTGGGTGCAAAACGTCGAATCCTTGTTCATCGAGAATCGCCCGCAGCTCGATGAGGGCGACCTGGACGCCACCAATTCGCCCTTTGGCGGCCTGCTGTACGGCGACGCCCAGACCCGCCGCAGCATCGGCTACTCGACCTTTGCCGCCGCGGCCGAGCCGGCCGCCCCGGCCCCCGCCAAACCTGCCGCCAGCGCGCCCCGGTCCGACGACCGCAATGCCCTGTCCAATCTGCTGGCCGAAAGCGGCCTGAATCAGAATCCGGCCAAGCCCCAGGCGCAACCGGCCAAATCCCCGGCCCAGCCGGCGGAAACCGACGACCGCAACGTCCTGGCCAGCCTGCTGTCCGAAACCGGAGTCGCTGCGGCCGCCTCG
>CAYMGG010000620.1:0-1822 GCA_964389915.1 uncultured Planctomycetaceae bacterium | reverse complement strand
TGCACTTGCCGCAGCTCTCGCGCTGGATGAAGTCCATGAAGAACTTGGCCACGTCCACCATGCAGGTGTTCTCGTCCATCACGACCAGGCCGCCGGAGCCCATCATCGCGCCCACGGTCTTCAGGGACTCGTAGTCGATCTCGATGTCCAGGTGCGGGGTGGGCACGCAGCCGCCGGAGGGGCCGCCGATCTGCACGCCCTTGAACTGCTTGCCGTTGGGGATGCCGCCGCCGATGTCGAAGATGACCTGGCGCAGCTTGGTGCCCATCGCCACCTCGACCAGACCGGTGCGGTTGATCTTGCCGGAGAGGGCGAAGACCTTGGTGCCCTTGCTGCCGGCGGTGCCCAGGGCGGCGAACCACTCCGCGCCGTTCTTGAGGATGGCGGGCACGTTGGCCAGGGTCTCGACGTTGTTGATGACCGTCGGCTTGCCGAACAGACCGCTCACCGCCGGGAAGGGCGGCCGGGGCCGGGGCATGCCGCGCTTGCCTTCGATCGAGTGGATGAGCGCAGTCTCCTCGCCGCAGACGAAGGCGCCGGCGCCCATCTTGATATATATCTCGAGGTTGATGCCGCTGCCCAGGATGTTTTCGCCCAGGAGGCCGTATTCCTTGGCCTGCTGGATGGCGCGCTTGAGGCGCTTGATGGCCAGGGGGTATTCGGCGCGGATGTAGACGTAGGCCTTGGTCGCGCCGACCGCGTAGGCGGCGATACCCATGCCCTCGAGCAGGCGATGGGGGTCGCCCTCGATCACTGCCCGGTCCATGAACGCGCCGGGGTCGCCCTCGTCGGCGTTGCAAACCAGGTACTTCTGATCGGCCGAGCCCTGCTGGCAGAAGGTCCATTTCTTGCCGGTGGGGAAGCCGCCGCCCCCGCGTCCGCGCAGACCGCTCTTCTCCATGATCGAGCAGACTTCGGCCGGGGTGCAGCCGCTGAGGGTCTTGGCGAAGGCGGCGTACCCGCCCCGGGCGATGTACTCGTCGATCGACGAGGGGTCGATCACGCCGCAGTTGGCCAGAACCCAGCGGGTCTGAGGGGCGAAGAAGGGATGCTGATCCAGCCGCGGGAAGTCCGGCCACTGGGCCAGACCGGGCTGGTTGAACTGCCCCAGGGCCAGCTCCTTGGGCGGGGTCCCGCCGAAGACGCCGTTAAGCAGCTTCTCGACCTTGTCGGAGGTGACGGTCTGGAAGGAGAGCCGGGCCTTGCCGGGCAACTGGATGTCGACCAGCGGCTCGCCGGCGCAGAAGCCGATGCAGCCGACGTCGATCACGTCGGCGTCGATCTTTTTATCGACCAGGTATTTCTTGACCGCGGTCATGGTCTGGTCGGCGCCCGCGCCCAGGCCGCAGGTGCCCTCGCCGACGAAGATGACGGGCTTGGTGAGGCTCTCACGCCGGAGGATGGCCATATGCTTGGCCGTGGTCTCGGAATAATTCTGCCCCTTGCCGGCGGCGGCCAGGGTGTCGCGCACCCACTCGGGACAGGCGACGGTGACGGATTCCGCAGTGGTCATTTTCAAGCGCCCTTTCCGCGATATTGGTCCAAGATTTGCCGCACCGATTCCGGGGTGACCCGGGCGTGGAAGTGGCCGTCCACGGTGATGACCGGGGCCAGGCCGCAAGCGCCGATGCAAGCGACCACCTCGACGCTGAAGAGGCCGTCGCGGGTGGTCTGGCCGGCTTCGACCTCCAGGTCCTGCTTGACCGCCTCGAGGACGGCCGCCGAGCCCTTGACGTGACAGGCGGTGCCGCGGCAGACCTGGATGTGGAACTTGCCCAGGGGCTGGAAGCGGAACTGGTTATAGAACGTGGCCACGCCGTAG
>CAYMGG010000619.1:0-1838 GCA_964389915.1 uncultured Planctomycetaceae bacterium | reverse complement strand
GCTGCGCGATTCGGCCGACCGGCTGGCCGCCGAAACCGTCGATCTGCTCGCGGCCGCCCCGAGCTTTTACGAAGTCTACAACCCGGAGACCGGCGAGGGGCGCCGGGCCAGCATCATGAGCGGTTTCGGCGCGGGCGTGCTGCTCGATTTGCTCGCCCGGGCCCGGGAGCGTAGAATATAGGGAAGGAGGGCGGGATGCGCAGGTTCGGACGGAAAGCGGCCTTCACGATTGTCGAGCTGCTGGTGGTGGTCTCCATCATCAGCGTGTTGGCGGCGCTGCTCCTGCCGGCCCTGGAGAAGGCCCAGGAGTCGGCCCGGCGCGCCTTCTGCGCCAGCAACCTCAAGCAGCTGGGCGTGGGCCTGCAACTCTACGTCGCCGATTCGGGCGGGGATTTCTTCCCCACCCCCATCACCTTGAACAACTGCACCTTCCAGGTGTTCAGCGGCTATTCGGGCACCAATTTCGCCGGCCTCGGTCATCTGCTGACCTATATGGACGCCAGCGTCGACGTCTATTACTGCCTCGGCACCGAGTGGCCCAGCGGCAGCTGGGGGGGCCTAAGCGGCAGCCGCAAGAACTTCCGCAACCGCACGGTCAACACCTCGGCCATCAGCAACTATGCCTTCGGACTGATTCCGATCATGAACGGCAAACTGGCCAACAACGGGCCGACCTACCCGGCCGGCACCTCGTTCAAGCTGGGTTCGCTGCGCGACAATCCGGCCATCCTGGCCGACCTGAAACCGGATTACAGCCTGCTGCGCATCAGCATCGCCAATCACCAGGTCCAAGGATTCAACGTGGCCTATCTGGACGGGCACGCCCGCTGGATGCCGGCCAGCCTCTTCCCCCCCACGGTCGTCTCGGGCGAAGACAACGGCTTGCAATGGGCCGGCCATCAGGGTAATAAGAAGTTCTGGGAGACAGCCTCGGGCTATCCGGCCTATAGTTTTCACTGATCTGACGCCGGGCGCGGGAGAAAAACATGAGCAGGCTTAAGCGGAAGGCTCCAGCCGGATTCACCCTGGTGGAACTGCTGGTGGTGATCGCCATCATCAGCGTGCTGGCGGCCATGCTCCTGCCCGCGCTGGAGAAGGCCCGCGACAGCGCCAACCGCATCTCCTGCACCAACAACACCCGGCAGTTGGGCGCATCGTGCCTGCAATATCTCGGCGATTACGACGGGTTCTACTATCCGACCGATACGGGCAATGCCGCAATCGGCAACAATTTCACGCCCCAGATCTGGAACGGTTATTTCTCGCCCGGCTACGCGGCGTTCGGTGTGCTGTACAATTATCTGGAAAACCTGGACGTATATTTCTGCCCCGGAGCCTACTGGCCGGATTCGGCCTGGCACAGCCGCCCGCCGGCCACCAGCAAGGCCAATTTCAAGGTGGTCAACAAATACAGCATCAGCAGCTACGCCAGCTTCATGTACGTAGCCCAGCGCGCGGGCAAATATCGGGTTTCGTCCTGGCGCCGGAATTCCGCCCTCTGCGTGGACCAACTGCAGGCCGGCATTCCGGTTGCTCACCCCACTTCGGACCCGGCCACCGCCCCCGCCGTCAACCACCGCAACCAGGGCTTCAACCACTGCAATCTCGACGGCTCGGCCCGTTGGGAACCGGTCAGCGCATTTTCGAGCACCGCTTTGTGCGAACGCAACACCTTCACCTACGGCACGCACAACGGCTGCACCGACTTCTGGTCCCAGATCTCCGGCTTCAAGATACCTTACTCCGGCAGCGTTGATCTCTGATCCCGATTCGCCTTGCCGCTGACCGATTCCGGGGAACCTTTTTTGCAAAAAAGGTTCCCCGGCCCCTTCCCAAAA
>CAYMGG010000618.1:0-1859 GCA_964389915.1 uncultured Planctomycetaceae bacterium | reverse complement strand
GGCGTCCGGGGCTGGGCCTTGACGTCCTCCGGCCAGAGGACCGGCCAGAGCGCATAGAGGTAGAACGCCAGCGCGCCCGCCAGGAGCAGGCCGGCGCAGGCCAGGCTGATTTGGATGACCCGGCCCAGGCCGGCGCGACGCAGGTGGTCGGCCAGGCTTTTGCGCGAGGAGAGCTTGAGCGTGGCGCTGCCCCGCTGCTCGGTGGAGTTGAACCACTCGGGCATGGCCGGCCGCTGCTCGGACTCGTCCTCGGCCGCCTCCAGCCGCAGGTGCGGCATGTCCACCTTGCGCGGCGGCGGGGCGAGCACGGTCTGGGTTTCGTCGCCGCTGGTCAGGAACGCGCCTTCGGATCGGGAGAAGAAGGGTTTCAAGGCCGCCGCCCGGGGGCCGGTTTTCTTCTGGCCGGGTTCGCCGCCGGCGCCGGTTTCGGCCGGCAGGGAGACGGCGCTGTCGGCGGCGGCCGGATCGGTGTCCAGCCACTCGTCGGCCGGCAGGATCAGCTCCTGGGGCGTGTCGTCGTTGGAGTCCAGCTCGCCTTCCTGCCGCTGGCGGGCCAGGTAGGCGGTGGTCTGGACCGAGAGGTCGGCCAGGTCGTCCTCGGGCCGGCGAACCAGCTCCTTGAAGCCCACGGTGATCCGGCCGAAGCGGATGCGCGAGCCGGGGCGCAGGACCGCCTCGCTCACCTTGCGGCCGTTGACCGTGACGCCGTTGGTGGAGCCCAGGTCGCGGACGATGTGGTCGCCGGCCTCGTAGTCGATCCGGGCGTGGCACTGGGAGACGGACTTGTCGTTCAGGATCAGGCCGCAGGAGGGGTGGCGACCGATGGTCAGCGATTGCGCGCCCAGAGGCAGCAGGCGGCGGCTGTCGGCCTTGGTGTATTGGAGCACATAGCGGGCGGCCCGCAGCCGGGCGCCGGCCAGGGGGTCCTCCTCCTCGGTCTGGGCGGCGTCCAGCACCACGGTCTGGGAGGCGGCGATCGTGTCGTCCTCGCGATCTTCGGAGGAGTCGGCGATGTAGAGGATCTGCGTGCCGCCCAGGCGGATCAGGTCGCCGGTGGTCAGATCGGTGGGTTCGCCCAGGCGGTGGTGGTTGAGCCGGGTGCCGTTGCGGCTGCCCAGGTCGTGGAGCCGGTAGCCGCCCGGGATCTGCTCCAGCCGGCAATGCTTGCGGCTGAGCCGGTCGTCGGGGATGCGCACGTCGCAGCCCCGACCGCGCCCCAGCAGGTGGGTGGGGCCTTCAATGAAGACCAGCTGCTCGGGTCGCCCGGGCGGTTTGATGGCCAGCCGCGCCAATTTCTGCTCCTTGGCATGCCGCTTTCCGGGGCGGGGCCGCCGGCCACCGGATTCTACCTGAAAATATATGGGCAATTCTTGCCGATGGCAAGCGTTCCCGCCCGGTGAAGAAAAAACTAATCTTCCGCCCGTCCGGCCAGCCGCCGGGCCGTGGCCAGGTTGCGCCGGTCGTCGTCGGGCGATTCGGCCGGCGTCTCCAGGATTACCGGCAGATCCCGCACCGCCGGATCGGCCAGCAGTTCGGCCAGGCCAGACTCGCCGATCCGCCCCTGGCCCAGATGCTGATGGCGGTCGTGGCGCGAGCCGGCGGCCGTAAGTGAATCGTTCAGATGCAGCAGGCGCACCGCATAGGGCGCCAGGGCTTCCCGCCAGGCGGCCAGCTGCCGGCCGGCCTCGCCCGGCCGGGTCAGGTCCGCCCCGGCGGCGAAGGCGTGGGCCGAATCCAGGCAGACGCCCAGCCGGCCGGGCGCGCGCAGGGGCCGCAGGAGGGCCGCCAGGCTTTCCGGCGTGGCCCCCAGCTGCTCGCCCCCGCCGGCGGTGTTCTCCAGCAGGATGATCGGGCCGCGT
>CAYMGG010000617.1:0-1875 GCA_964389915.1 uncultured Planctomycetaceae bacterium | reverse complement strand
TTCTTCGGCCTGGTCAACATCAAAAACTTCTCCCACGCGATGGAGAACATCCTCCAGGAGATCCGCTCCCGCAAGCGGCAGATCTCGCGCCCCATCACCGATGCGCTGCTGGCCGGCGTCGACTGCCTGCGCGACATGATGCGCCGCGTCGGCGAGGGCGACTGGGCCGTGGCCCTGACCGAGCGCGAGGAGCGCCTCCTCGGGCAGTTCAACGAGATCCTGCGCAGCGAAACCGAAACCCTCGCCGAGCAGGCCAAGCGCCTGCGCACGGCCCTCGAAGCGCTGGCCCGACTCGAACTGGCGGCCGAGGCCGCCGAACTTCTCGGCCACGCCCAGACCGCCGCCCGCCACCTGATCAAGCAGGCCTTGCCCAATGCCGCCGACGGGGCTAGTGGGGGGGAGGTCCGTTTCTTCGTCGGCGAGCAGGACCTTAGTGCGGCGGTCCCCCGCCTGAGCCATTTCGTCAAGAACCTGATCGAAGCCGCCAAGGACGAAGCGGCCACCGACGAATTCCTCCGCTCCCTGGCGGAGCTCAGCGCCGCCGCCGCCGCCGCCGGCAACCAACCTCTGGGCGAAAGCCTGGAGACGCTGCGCACCGACTTCACTGCCATCCAGGGCAGCGGCATCGGCTTCGACGACCTGCTGGCCAGCCTGATCAAGGAACGCTACGACACGGCCATGCGCTACATCGAGACCCGCGAGGCGACTACGCCCGCCGCGGCGCCGGCCAAAGTTCCGCCGCCGGCCAAAGAGCCGGTCGCCAAAAGCGAAGCCCCCGCCGAACCGGCCAGCAAACGTGAGGCGGCCGAAAGCGGGGGCAAGACCATCCGCGTGGCCGAAGAGAAGGTTGACAGCTTCATGTCCTACGTGGGCGAACTGATCATCGCCAGCGAGGTCTTCGCCTACATCCAAAAGAAGCTCGAAAAGCACGAAGGGGTGCGGGCCATCGCCCAGGAGTTTAAAAACGCCAACCTGGCATTCAACGAGCTGTCGACCGCGCTCCAGCGCAGCCTGATGGCCGTGCGCCGAGTGCCGGTGCGCGCGGCGTTCCAGCGCCTGCCGCGCATCGTCCGCGACCTTTCGACCCAACTGGGCAAGCAGATCGACCTGGTCATCGAAGGCGAGGACATCCAGATCGACAAATCCCTGCTGGAGGGGCTGGAGGATCCGCTGGTCCACATGGTGCGCAACAGCCTCGACCACGGAGTCGAACTGCCCGAAGACCGGACGGCCGCCGGCAAACCGGCCAAGGGCACGATCCGCCTGACCGCTACGGCCAACGAGGAGTTCTTCCGCCTGGTCATCGCCGACGACGGCAAGGGGCTGGACGTGGCGGCCATCAAGGAAAAGTCCGTTTCCAAAGGCCTGATCACGCGCGAAACCGCCAACGCCATGAGCGAACAGGAGGCCTTCCGGCTGATTTTCGGCGCCGGCGTCAGCACCGCCAAGCAGGTGACCGACGTCTCTGGCCGCGGCGTGGGCATGGACGTGGTCATCTCCAACCTGGAGAAGTTGAACGGCAAGATCGACATCGCCTCCACCCTCGGCCAGGGGACGACCTTCACCATCACCCTGCCCATGACCGTGACCCTGCTGGTGGTCGACGGCCTGGTCGCCCGGGTGGGCAGCGAGTCCTTCATTGTCCCCCTGACCGACGTCCGCGAGTCGATCCGCCCCGCCTCGGGACAGATCTTCACCGTCGCCGGCCGGGGCGAGATGCTCGACGTGCGCGGCGAGCTCCACCGGCTCTGCCGCCTCTACGAACTGACCGGCGCTGCGGGCTGCGTCACTGACCCGCTCAAAGGCACGATCATCCTAGTCCAAGGCAAACGCGGCTCCTGCGGCTTCCTGGTCGACGAACTGATCGGCCAGCAG
>CAYMGG010000616.1:786-1885 GCA_964389915.1 uncultured Planctomycetaceae bacterium | reverse complement strand
AAAAAGGTACCCCGGACCCGCCAAAAAACTCTCACCCGGCTTCACCGTTTCGGGGAGCAGCCGACCACACTACGCTTATAAATTTGTGAGAGTTTTTTTCGGGGGTTTGGGGGAGCTTTTTTTGCAAAAAAAGCTCCCCCAAAAAAATGATTCTAGGCGCAACTCGCTTCAGGACTCGGTCGCGACCAGTCCGGCGGCTTGGCGCAGCAACGGGGTGACGCCCGGCGCGGTGGGGGCCAGGCATTGCAGGGCGGTGCGGGTCTGTTTGACTAGGCCGTAGCGGCCGAAATCTTCAACGATGGCAGCCATCTCCTCGCGCGAAGCGCCCAGCCGGTGGGCCAGCACGCCCAGCGGCAGCACCCGGCCGAAGTTGGTCACCACCTCCCGCAGGGCCAAACGATGCTTGTCGGTGCGGGTGAGGTTTCGCACCATTTCGGGGCCGGCGTTCTCGCCGATGAACTGGCGCAGGTCGGCGCGGTCGCCGGTGGAGACCTCCAGGAACTGCACGCCCATGCCCGGGCGCTCAGGATCGTCGCTGATCCAGCGCACCAGGCCCAGCACCTGGATGCGCGACCCGCCGTCGCGCAACTGGAACTCCAGGTTGACGAACGAGCCGGTGGGCAGCGGCTTGGAAGTAGCGATGAAGGCCCCCGACTCGCTCAGGTCCCGGATCTTGCTCAGGATGATCCGGGCGGTCTGGGCGTCGGTGGTCTTGGGGGTGACGCGGGCGTCGAGGTTGGCGCTCAACCGCCGGTAGCGCCGGGTGTCTGGCCGACCCAGGTAATCCTCGACGCCGCTGCTGGAGGCGGAACGGGCGGTCTCGGCCACGTCCATCATCTGCTGCTTGCGCATCAGTCGCAGTTGCGAAGCGACCTCGCCGGCCGAATTCGGGCGGGATTCGGGCGCTTCGGCCAGCAGGGCGTGGATCAATTCCGCCAGCCGCAGCGGGCAATCGGGGTTAATTTCGCGCACCGGCGGAGGCGTGCCGCCGCCCCGCGAACCGGGCAGTCGCGGCGGATTGCCGGTGACCGCCAGGTAGATGAGCGCGCCCAACGCGTACAAGTCCGCCGCCGCGGACGGCGAGGCTCCGGCCAGCACC
>CAYMGG010000616.1:0-776 GCA_964389915.1 uncultured Planctomycetaceae bacterium | reverse complement strand
GGCGGTCCGGCTGGCCGCCGCGTAGGCGTCGCCCGCGGCCAGGGCCGCGTAGGAGGGGCGGCCGAAATCGGCCAGCTTCACCTCGGCCACCGGATCGAGATAGACGTTGCTCGGACAGAGATTGCCGTGGATGACCTTTTCGGAATGGGCGTGGCGCAAGGCGTCGGCCGCCCCCATCCCCACGCCGAGCGCTTGGGTGATCGGCAGGGGTTCGCGCGAGACGGAGATGTGCAGCGGCGTCCCGGGCGCTTCCTGGCAGGCGGCCAGCAGCCAGCCGTCCTCCGACACCACGTCGTAGACCTGCAAAATGTTGCGGTGCACGAGCCGGGCCGACTCGCGGGCGCCGGCGGCGAACCGGTCGGCCACCGCCGTCTCCCCCCGCCAGACAGGCTTGAGGACTTTGAGGATCACCGTGCGGCGCAAGGCCACCTGCTCCCCGCGATAGACCAGGGTCAACGGCCCCTCGCCGCAGAATTCGCGCAACTCGAAACCGCCCAACCGGCGGCCGCAGAGCCCCTGGGGAAGATCGTCTATAGGTGCGCTCATCCTTCCCCCCGCTCCGCTCGGACCGACAGCAGCCGACACGCCAGATCAACCTCCTGAATCGACAGCCCCACCGCCAGCGCGATCTCTTCCCGCGTCCTGCCCGCCGCAGCCAGCGCGGCGATCCGCTTCGGCATATCGGCGGCCCAGCGCCCGCTGGGCCGCAGCGTCGGCGCACTCGGCGCAGGGGTCGCCCCCGCCTCGGCGGCTGGGGCCGCTGAGGCGGGCTTGGG
>CAYMGG010000615.1:0-1912 GCA_964389915.1 uncultured Planctomycetaceae bacterium | reverse complement strand
CCTGTGCGCGGCCAGCCTGGAGCCGGCCGCCCGGGGCTGGCATCTGGCCGTCTTTGCCGGCTGGCTGGCGCCGCTTGCGCCGCTGTTGCTCACGCCCGGATTCTGGCGGGCCTGCCAGCGGCCGCGCCTCCTGCCCCACGATTATCCCTTATTGGCGGCACTGGCCGCCTTCCTGATCTCGGTCGGATTCAGCGAAGAACCGTCTCTCTCGACCTGGTTCGCCGGCTGGCTGCTGACCGCCACGATAATCCCCTACTGGCAAGGCCGGCTGATCTTCGACACACCGCAACGGGCTGCCGCCTTCCTCCGACTCTGGGCCGTTCTGGCCGCAATCGTCTTTGGCTTGGCGCTGCTGCTTCGGCTGGGCTGGGTACGATTGAGCGTGCTGCAAATCTTCTGCACGCATTGGGGCCTGATCGGCGTCGACCCCCGGTGGCTGGTCTTCCCCAACCGTACCCCGCTTATCTATTTCAATCCCCTGCCCGCGGCGCAGACCATTCTGCTCCTGATGGCCGGGGGGACCTGGCTGCTGGGCGCGCGGAAAATCTGGATGCGCGGTCTGGCGTTTGTCTATTTTGCCGCCGGACTGATTGCCCTCTGGTCCACCGGGGCGCGGGGGATGATCCTGGCCCTGCTGGCGGCCCTGGTCGCGGCGGCCCTGGCCACGCCCCGCGGCCGGCGCTGGCTGCCGCTTTTGCTGTTGGGATTGGCCCTGCTCACAGCCGGCACCTATCACCACTGGCCGAAAAGGCTCAAATCCAACCTGTTGATCCAGGGCGAGAGCACGCTTCTGCGGGCCGAGTGCGTGATCTTCGCCGTCCGACCTTTGCGCGCCCATCCCTTCCTGGGGTTCGGCCCCCGCTGCAATGCCTACGCCCGCGAGCGTCAGGGACGCCTGGTCGGTTTTCTGCCCGGCTACCGGCCGACGTTCATGAACCTGGTCCATTACCAAAAGCCGGAGCTTTTTGCCGAATTCATCAACCAAAACCGAACCCTGGACAACACCTATCTCACGCTGGCCACGGAGAGCGGGCTACCGGCGGCATTGGCCGCGCTGGGCGCGGCATTGGCCCTGCCGGTCTGGGCCTGGCGACATGCGGGCAGCCTGACCGGCGCGGCGCGGGCGCGTTTTGCGGGTACGGCGTTCTTTCTGACCGCGTTTATCTTCAGCACGGGCGGCCACGACACGCATGTCTGGTTCCACCTCGGTACACTGGCGGCACAACTGACGGCCCTGCTCGTAGCTCTGGGCGACGAAATTCCTCCGACGGAACGCATTGATACCGCTTACGCAGGATGAGCGTTTTTTGAGGGGGACGGGGGGAACTTTTTTGCAAAAAAGTTCCCCCCGAGGTTTGCGGCCGGCCGGACCGGCCCCGAGATTAGTTTAGCGCCGGGGCGACGCAGAAATTGACCGCGCCGGGCAGCACCCCGAAGCGCATGGGCAGGACGCCGCCGGGGTCGCCGTCCACCTGGACCAGGGCGGCGGCTTCGCTCATGATCTCGACCGTCCGCCCGCGGTGGTAGACCGCCTGCGGGCAGGTCGGCAGCAGATGCCAGAAGCTCTCCCAGATCATGCCCAGGTATTGCAGCATGTCGTGGCCGTGGAAACAGCAGACGTCGAGCAGGCCGTCGTCGGGCGCGGCGGAATTGAAGATGCGAAACGGCCCCCCGTAGCGGCGCATGTTGCCCACCACCACGAAGGTGGCCTCCTCGTCGACCACTTCGGAGTCGATCCGCACGGTCATCTCGGGGAAGTCGTAATGGGTCAGGGTATGCACCAGGGGCAGGACGTAATTGGCCATGGTGATGCCGGCGGCGGTCCGGGAACGATGCACCAGGTCTACCACCGCGGCGTCTAGTACTCCGTCAGCTCTTAATTACCGGATAAAGGCGTTTCAGCTTCACCCGC
>CAYMGG010000614.1:651-1924 GCA_964389915.1 uncultured Planctomycetaceae bacterium | reverse complement strand
GATGCGCCAGGAGGTGGCCCGGGTGGCGGGGGTGCCGGAAAATTCCCTGCCGCTGCCCGTGCGCCGGGCGGCCGAGGCGGCGCCGGCGGCGCGTCCGGGGTTGAATCCCGGCCGGCCGGCCCCGGAAGCCAAAGGGACCGGCCCCCGGCCGGCGGCGGCTTCCGCCGCCGCCCCGGTTCCGACCGGCGAGATAAGGCGGCGCTGGGAACCGCGGCTGGTGCGGTACATGCTGGCGCGGGAAGAATGGTGCCGGCAGGTGCTGCACGAACTGCCGCCCGACGAGTTTCTCTGTTCCGACTGCGCCCGGCTGGCCGGCCTGGTGCGCGACGCGCGGGACCGGGGCGAGTCGCCCGACCCGGCGGCGCTGGCCCGCGATTTCCTGGCCGAAGATTCGGGCGACGCCCAGGCGGCGGCCGATATACTGATGGGTGAAGACGGCCCGGAGTTGAGCGAGGCCGACTTGGCCGAGACGCTGGCGCGCTTGAGGCAATCGCGGCTGCAAGAGATGGCCGACGAGAATCGGGATCAGTTGTACCAGTCGAGCAGGAGCGGCGACCGCGAGTCGCAAGAGCAGGCCCTGTTGCGGCATGTGGAGATGCAGCGGCGGTTGAAGCTGCGGCCAAAGGGAGGCACGAGCACGACATGAGTTCGCGCAAGAAAAAGAAACCGGCGAGTCAGGAAGAAACCGCCCCGCGTTCCAAGGCCGCCGCGCCCGTTCCCGACGAGGAGCACGATCCGCTGTTGGACGATGAGGCTCCGCCTGCGCCCCCGCCGCCCAGCGACGAGGAGGGCGCCGCCGACAAGCCGGTCCTGGACGAAAAGGCCATGACCGCCCTGCTCAAGAAATTCAAGGGCAAGAAGAGCATCACCTATACCGAGCTCAACGATCTGCTGCCCGAGGACGTGGTCACCGGCTCGGAGATCGACCTGGTCCTGACCCGGCTGGCCAAGGAAGGCATCGAGCTGGTCGACGAGGAGGAGGGCGGCGAGGTCGACCTGGAGCCCGAGGAAGAGGCCGTGGCCGAAGCCGAGGAGGAGTTCCCCGCCGACGACGCCGCCACCGAAGCCCGCGCCGGGCTCGAGTCGGACGTGGCCGACGTGCACGATCCGGTGCGGATGTATCTTTCGGAAATGGGCAGCATTCCGCTGCTCACCCGCGAGGAGGAGGTGACCCTCGCCAAGCAGATCGAGCTGACCTGCAAGCGCTTCCGCAAGCGCACGCTCGAGAGCGCCGTGGCCATCCAGTATCTGCTGGACCTGTACGAGAAGGTCA
>CAYMGG010000614.1:0-641 GCA_964389915.1 uncultured Planctomycetaceae bacterium | reverse complement strand
GGGGCTGGGCAAGAACGACATCCTGGCCCGTCTGCCCGGGCACGTCAAGACCCTGGAAGCCCTCAACCAGCGCAACCGCGAGGACTGGCTGATCTCGCGCGACAAGGAGGCCGCCGAGGCCGTGCGCCTCACGGCCTTCGGGCGCCTGCGCGAGCGCCAGCGCCGGACGGCCGTGCTGATGGAGGAGCTGGGCCTGCGGACCAAGCGGATCCTGCCCATCCTGGAGCGGATCGAGAACCTCTCCTGGGAGGCCCGCCACCTGGAGCGCGAGGTTGCGGCCATCCGGACCAAGGGCCACCGGGCCCGCACCGCCGAGCGCCGGCGGCTGGAGACGGCCCTCGACCGGCTGGCCCGGATCGAGATGGAGGTCAAGGAGCCACTTTCGCGCCTCCACTCCCGGGCCGAGCACGTCCGCCGGCGCTATCGCGCCTACCAGGACGTCAAGCAGAAGCTCTCCAGCGGCAACCTGCGACTGGTGGTCTCGATCGCCAAGAAATACCGCCACCGCGGCCTCTCCTTCATCGACCTGATCCAGGAGGGCAACACCGGCCTGATGAAAGCGGTGGAGAAGTACGAATACCGCCGAGGCTACAAGTTCTCGACCTACGCCACCTGGTGGATCCGCCAGGCCATCACCCGGG
>CAYMGG010000613.1:0-1950 GCA_964389915.1 uncultured Planctomycetaceae bacterium | reverse complement strand
CACCCCTGCCCACCCCTGGAGATCGAGGCGGCCATCGACCGGGCGCTGGCCGAGGCCGGCCTGACGCTGGCGCCCGCACAGCGCGAGGCGATCCGCCTGGCGGTGAAGAGCAAAGCGCTGGTCATCACCGGCGGCCCGGGCGTGGGCAAGACCACGCTGGTCAACTCGCTGCTGCGGATCTTTCGCGGCCAAGGCTTGAACGTGGCCCTGGCCGCGCCCACCGGCCGGGCGGCCAAGCGCCTGGGCGAGACGACCGGGCTGGAGGCCAAGACCATCCACCGGCTGCTGGAATTCGATCCGCAGACCGCCCAGTTCAAGCGCAACCGCGACCATCCGCTCGCGGGCGACGTGTTCGTGATCGACGAGAGCAGCATGCTCGACCTGGTGCTGGCCCACCAACTGGTCCGGGCCGTGCCGGACCATGCGGTGCTGATCCTGGCCGGCGACGTGGACCAGCTGCCCTCGGTGGGACCGGGGATGGTGCTGCGGGACGTGATCGAGTCGGGGGCGGTCCCCGTCTGCCGGCTGACCGAGATCTTCCGCCAGGCCGCCGCCAGCCGTATCGTCACCAACGCCCACCGGGTCAACCGGGGCGAAATGCCGCTCTATCCGCAGACCAAGGTGGCCGACCCGCGCGAGAGCGATTTCTATTTCATCGAGACCAAGGAGCCCGAGGCCGGCGAGCGGATGATCCTGCGCCTGATGAGCGAGCTGATCCCGGCGAAGTTCGGCTTCGATCCGCGCACCGAGGTGCAGGTTCTCACCCCCATGCAACGGGGCGTGCTGGGCGCGCGCAACCTCAACCAGGCCCTCCAGCGGGCCCTCAATCCCGCCGCCAAGGGCATCCAGCGCTTCGGCCTGACCTACCGGGTGGGGGACAAGGTCATGCAGATCCGCAACAATTACGATAAAGAGGTATACAACGGCGACAGCGGCCGGATCGCGGCCCTGGACGACCAGGAGCGCGAAGCGCTGGTCGAATACGAGGGGCGGGAGGTGGCGTATCTGTACGACGAGTTCGACGAACTCACCCTCAGCTACGCGGTGACCGTGCACAAGAGCCAGGGCTCGGAATATCCGTGCGTGGTCCTGCCTCTGCACACGCAGCATTATATGATGCTGCAACGCAACCTGGTCTACACCGGGCTGACGCGCGGCCGGCGGCTGGTGATCGTGGTCGGCACCCGCCAAGCCCTGGCCCTGGCGGTGAAGCGCGCCTCGAGCCGGGCCCGGATCACCACCTTGCGCGAACGGCTGCTCAAGGGCGCCGGCCAGCAGGTCCGCCTGCCGCTGGAATATTCCGACTTCGCCGACGAGCCGGACGGCTACAGCCTGGCGGCCGAAACGCCGGCGGATTACGGCCAATCGCCGGACGATTGACGGCGCGAACGCTTTCCGCTAACGTTCGCCCAGACCGATCCCCCGATTAAGGTGCGATTGTCGCGCTGGTCGCCCGCCCCCTCCGGGGAGGATCGAGACGGGGGAGATGGGGCGCGCCCGGTCCTCTCCTTCCCCCCAACCCCCTCCCGGAGGGAGAGGGAGACGCTGGCGCGGCCGCCCAAGTTTGCCCCCTTATGGGTGGGAAGCGGGATTCATCCGGAGATTTGGTCCCTTTATGCACATCCGCGCCCTGGAACTCAGCAAGAGCTACGGCCGCCGCTCCCTCTTCGAGCGGCTCTCCTTTTCATTTCATCACGGCGAACACATCGGCCTGATCGGCCCCAACGGCAGCGGCAAGACCACCCTGCTCAAAATCCTGTCCGATCGGGAAAGCCTCGACGCCGGACAGGTCGAGGGCACCCAGGGCTTACGCCTGGCCTATCTGCCCCAGGTCGAGGAGCTTGATCCCAATTTGGGCCTGGAGGCCACCCTGCTGGCCGCCCTGGCCGAGTTGCCGCTGGAGGAGCACGAGCGCACCACCCGGGCGCGGGTGATGCTGGGCAAGGCCGG
>CAYMGG010000612.1:0-1964 GCA_964389915.1 uncultured Planctomycetaceae bacterium | reverse complement strand
CGGCAGGCGGATCCACTCCGGCAGCTTGCCCCGCAGGCGGGCCAGGTTGCCGGCCTTGGCCCCGACCAATTCGGGCGTGAATTCGTCCGGCCGGACCGCCCAGCGGCTGAAATTCCGCCGCCGCACGTCCAGGCGCACGGCCGGCGGCGGGGCATTGTCATCGATCTCCTCGGCGGTCGCCTCGTGCCATTCGAGGCCGCCGGCCGGGGTGGAATGCAATGCGACATGCCGGCCGGCCAGGGCGCTCAGGCGGGCGAATTCGTCTTCGTCGGGGCAACCGGCCAGGACCACCTTTTCATTGCGCGCCCGGACCGCCAGGTGCGAGACCAGGTCCGGCGCTTCGGGCGCGAGTACGGCCGTGACGCCGACCGGAATCTCTTCCGAGCCTTCCACCACCCGGCAGAGCAGAACGGTCCGCTCGGTGAAATGCTCCTCCTGCACCTCGGCCAGCCGGTCGACGGTGCGCAGCACGCCGCCGGCCGCGCCCGGGCCGACCAATTGCCAGCCGCCCAGTCCGGCCGCCGTGCGCAGGAGGCGCTCCAGGGCCTTGAGCAGGCCGGCCAGGGCGAACTCCGGCCCGGAGCGGAGCGCCTCTTCGGCGAATTGCGTCCGGGCCCAGTCGTCGACCCCGCATTCCCGGCCCAGATAATCGGCCTTGGGTTGCAGGATGCCGTAGGTCGCATCCAGCCGGTCGCGCACCGTCAGGCTCAGCCGGTCGAGTACGCTCAAGGCGTGCAGACTCCAATCCCGGCCGGAGCTTTTGGTTTCGCGCAATTTGCGCCAATGCCGCGCCAGCCGCTCCAGCGTCGGCCCGTCTTCGGTCAGGCGCAGGTTTTCCAGAGCCAGGCCGACCAGTTGGGTCAGCGATTCGGCCTCCAGCCGGCGGGGGCTGAGCTTCTCCATCTCGGCGCGGAAGCCCTCCTCCAGCGCCAGATCCAGGAAGAGCAGCTCCAGGGTCTCGCCGTCCGGCCGTTCCCGGGCCAGCAATTCGCCCACCTGTCGCCTGGCGGTCAGAAAGGCTTCGCCGGCCGCGGCCGGATTCAGCAGCTTGGCCGGCGCGGGCCGGCCCGGCTCCACCGCCGCGGTGTCGTGGCGGCGCAGGGCGATCAGCTCTCCCAGTCGGGCATTCAGGTCGGCCGGCAGCAGCCGGCGGCTGGCTCCGGTGGCCGTCTCCAGGTCCGCGCCGGAGTGGACGGATTTGAGGATTTGCAAAAAATTCTCGAAGTCGTGAATCAGCCCCTCGCGCTTGTCGGCGTAATAGAGCGGATCGGTCACGATCGGCCGGTCGAAGCCGCGCAGCCGTTCGCGGGTTACGCCGCCGTCCTCGACCGTGTGGTAGAAGGCGGCCAGGTCGCCGCAGGTCTGGAGGAACTGCAGATAGCCCTGGCAGATGGCCACGTCGTCGGGAGTGGTGTTGTTGTGCAGTTTCTGGTGCCACTCCTCCATGAACGTGCCGTGGGCCTCCTTGATCCGGTGGCGGTGCATGATGTTTAAAATTTCGTCGCGCACCTTCTGGCCGTCGCCGCCCCGGCCGCAGGTGGTCAGGAGCCGCCGGGCCCAGGGCCGGGCCTCGGCGCGCCGGCGCCAGAGGCCGGCAATGCGGCCGGTCAGCCGGGCCTGGGCGTCGCTCAGCAGGCGCGGCCGGGTGTTGTAGCGCCGCTGCCAGTCGAGCTGGCGCACCGCCGAGTAGCGCAGCCAGATGTAGACCAGGGCCAGGGCCTCGGGGTCGTCCTCGGCCTTGGGCAAAAGGTCGTGCGCCAGGTGATAGCGGTGCATCAGGGTCCAGGAGCTCTTGCCCGCCTCGGCGCTGACGATCTCGTCGGCCAGTTCGCGCAGCCGGGCCGAGCTGAAGGGCGCGTCGGCCTCCTCGGTCCAGAGCGAGAGGTGTAGGTCGTTGCCGTCGGCTTTGAGGTAGGTGCCTTCGCCCGCCTCGTAGAGCACGAAGTTCAGGCCGCGGGGAGGCT
>CAYMGG010000611.1:0-1967 GCA_964389915.1 uncultured Planctomycetaceae bacterium | reverse complement strand
GTTGGCTTGAATTACTGCCAACGCGCTCAAGGTTGTTTGGAAAGCAATCTTCAGCCGGCGGCGGCGAAGAGGTCGAGCATATGGCACAGGTCGCCGGCCAGGATCTCGGCCGCGCGTCCCTGCGCGCCGGGCATGACGCCCAGGGTGTAGATTTCGACTTCGAAATGGCGGACGCCGGCGGCGTAGGCGCTGCGCAGGAAGGCGGCATCCACGCCGCTGGCCGGGTGGAGCGTGCCGTTTCCTTGCCAAGCGAGGGGGACGTGGAAATGCACCCGCCACTCGGCCCCGTTGGGCGACATTTCGGCCAAGGCCGGCGGCAGGTCGGGGTAACGCCGTTTATTATCGCCGGAGGCGATGCAGGTCTGGTGCAGATAGACCGGATCGGCGAACGGGCGCAGTTCTTCGGCCAAACCCGCCTCTGCCCGGCCGGCGATGGCCGCGCCGAGTTGGATCTTGTTGATGCGAATGCCTTCGCGGATTAGGGCGGCGATCAGTTCGGTCGGCGATTCGAACAGCACGGCCGCATGGACCGTATCCAGGCAGATCCCCAGGTATTCGCGCAGGCAGGCTTCCGCCTCCGTGGCGGTCAGGCCGCGGGTTTCGCGGAGAAATGTCGTGCCGCCCGGCAGCAGGTGGCGGTTGAAATATTCCAGGGCTGAGGCCAGGTCGTCCAGCAGGCAATCCGGCTCGGGCTCCAGGGCCAGGCGGATGACTTGGCCCGTGCGGGCGCGCAGCTCTCGGCAATGGAACGCGGCCAGGGCCAGATTTTTCACGCTGCCCCGGATTAAATTGTCATTTGTGAAAGAGCGATAAGCGACGGGCAGCGTGCTGATCGACCCCTCTGTATCCTGCGGCAGGAGCGCGGCCAGCCGGTCGATCAGGCCCAACGTATAATCCCGTCGGGCGTCCTGAGCCCAGTCCGGCTGGTAGACCCGGGTCTTGACCTCAGTGCCGTGAAACACGCCGTAGGGAAAACCGTTCAGCGTGAAATAGTAAAGGTTGGCATCGTGAAGCTCGCGGGCCAGATCGCGCAACGCTCCTTCGTCCAGTTCCGGCAGGCTGGCGGCCGCGAACCAGCCGCCCACACCGTAGGGGCCGGCAAGGTTTCGCTGGGTGGCGACCAGTCGCCAGACGTCGGCCGCGTGCGCCAGGGCCGCCTGGATCTCCCGCCGGCCGCCGCCGGGATGGACGTTCAGGCAGTAACCGAGCTGGGCCTCAGGCAGCGAGGGTATGCGCATGCTTTTTCAATTCTTTCAAGGCGGCGGCGACGATGGGGTAGGGCAGTTCGTTCACTTCGCGCTTGGCCCCGATGGCCGTGGGCAGGGTGAGGGCCAGCCGACCGCCCAGATGCTCGCGGAAATCCTCGATCCCGGCGTAGACCGCCAGCCGGCCCTGCTCCTCGCGTTCAAGGAGCTCCGACCAGAGCGGCAGGCCGCAGCCGGCGATGACCGCCAGCATCCGCGCGGCGACGACGGGGGGCAGCAAGCCCAGATCCCGGGCGCAGAGAATGTCCAGGGCCATGCCCAGGGCCACCGCCTCGCCGTGGCGCAAGGCGTGGCCGGAGGCCGTCTCCAGCCAGTGGGCCGACCAGTGGCCGAAGTCCAGGGGTCGGGCGCTGCCCAGTTCGAACGGGTCGCCGCTGGTGCGGATGTGCTCCAGGTGCAATTGCGCGCTGCGCACGACCGCGCGCTCGATCTCCGGCCGGCTGAAGCGGGCGATTTGCGGCGCGTCCCGTTCCAGTTGAGCGAAAAAATCCGCGTCCTTGATGAGCGCCACTTTGATCGCCTCGGCGATACCGTCGAGCAGCATGCCCCCCGGCAGCGCGGCCAGCAGGTCGAGGTCGTTGACGATGGCGAAGGGCGGGGCGAAGGTACCGACCAGGTTCTTCTTGCCGCCCAGGTTGATGCCGGTCTTGACCCCTACGCCGGAGTCGCCCTGGGCCAGGGCCGGGGAGGGCAGGCGCAGCA
>CAYMGG010000610.1:0-2001 GCA_964389915.1 uncultured Planctomycetaceae bacterium | reverse complement strand
TCGCCGGGAACAATGATTAGTCCCATTATCGTGATCCGAATAGCTTGGCCAGTTCGGCCATGCCGGTTTTGGCCAGCGGCGGCAGGATCAGGCGCGCGATTTTCCGCAATTCCGGCTCGCCGTCAGTCACGGTCACGCCCAAACCGGCGGTCTGCAACACCTCCAGATCGTTCAGGCCATCGCCGGCGGCCACCCACTGGCCGACCGGCACGCCGCTCCACTCGGCCAGCCAAGTCAAGGCCGTGCCCTTGTTCACCCCGGCGGGCAGAACCTCGACAAAGCGCCGGCTGCTGGTAGTAAGCTGGGCCCGGTCACCGCAGAGCCGGGCCAATCCGGCCTTGATCGGCTCCAGGTCCGTCTCCTGTGGGGCGATGACCAACAGCTTGGTGGCCTCGGTCAGCGGCCAGGTCTCGTCCGGCAGCAACTCCACCCCGACTTTGAACATCTCGGTGTACCAGTCGGAAAGCCCGTTGCGTTGGCGGACGAAGAGTTGGTCGCGGGCATAGATGTTGAAATGCCAGCCGTGGCGGTCGCCCAGTTCCAGGACCGCCTGGGCCAGGTTCGCCGGCAGCTCCCGCGCAAACAGCGGCGCTTGGCCGGGAATCACGATGCGCGCCCCGTTATAGGCCGCCAGCGGTGTGGTCAGGGCCAATTGCCGCCAGAACGGTTCGGCCGCCGGCGTCATCCGCCCGGTGGCCAGGCAGACGGTCACGCCTGCCCGCACCAACCGGCGGACCTCGGCGATCACGGCCGGCCGCAGTTGGCTGGCCTCGTCCAACAGCGTGCCGTCCAGGTCGAGCGCCAAACCCCGGTAATTCGTTCCGTTCTCCGCTTCGGCCGCGCGTGATTCCCTTGGGCATTGTCCGCCTTGCATCTTCGCTCCAGATAAGCAATGAGACCGCCGCTCTGCCCGAGCAACGGTCCCTAAAGCCACCAATCCGCGCGCGGCCCGCGCCCAGACCAGCAAATAAGATTTGCCGGCTCGTCAAACCCGGTCCGTAAGGCGAACAGGCCGCACTCCGGACATTTTCGTCGAGTCGACCGAACCTAGCCGCGCGCCGTCTTTTTCGGAACGATCAGGCTGCCGCCTTTTCTCAGCTTGCGCCCTTTGTAGATGCCCCGACCAGTGGCGGAAGGCTTGACCCGCGATTGAGCCATTTTGAATTCCCTTTTCTCTATTCTGTTGCCAGCATAACAATCGCGCGGAGGCGCACCTAAGCGCCTCCGCCTCGCGACTCTGGGTTTTTACCCGCCGCAAGCCCACATGTCAAGGCCTAATCGGCCGGCTTTAGCGCCGCCGGTAGTTCATCTGCATGTCGAACCACATGGCGAAAAGCAGCATCTGCAATCCGGCCAGGGTCACCACCGCCACCAGCACCAGGCCGCTGTCGGAGCAGTACGGGCGCAGCGCCTGGGCCACCCCCGTCCCGACCGCCAGGCGCGGCAAAACCAATCGAACCAAGGCAATCATCCCACCGTAGGCAATACCCAGGGGGGTGAGCAACAATCCCAGGGCGTAAAAAAGCACCAGCGGATGGGTGTCGCGCACCACATACTTGCGCCACAGGCGCTGGAAAAATCGCCGCGTCAGAAGCGCCGCGATGGGCAGCACCACCTTGGGAATCCGCAGCTTGGAAACTTCGCCCACGCCGTAGGCCGCCGGCATCGGCACGTCCCGGACGATGAAATCGTGGATGTTAAGCTTGACCAGCACGTCGTTGGGCATGCCGTAACGCGGGTAGATCTCCTCGGTCAGCAGGGCGGTCAGGGCCCGCCGGTTGATGGCCGTGTAGCCGTTCTGCGAATCGGCCACCTGCCAGTAACCGCTGGCGATCTTGGTCAGCAATGAGAGGGCGGCATTGCCGAAGAAGCGCAGCCGGGGGATGTCGCGCCAGGCCCCTTCGTCGACCAGGCGGTTGCCCTTGGCGTAATCGGCCTCCCCGGCCACCACCGGATCGAGCAGGGCCGGCAGTTGCACCGGATTCATCTGCCCGTCGCCGG
>CAYMGG010000609.1:0-2016 GCA_964389915.1 uncultured Planctomycetaceae bacterium | reverse complement strand
GCTTAGAAATCCAGTTCCAGGCCGGCGAAGGCCGCCAGGCCCGGCGCGGCGCTGCCGTAGGGCTCTTCGTACTCCTCGTCGAACAGGTTTTCGACCCGGCCCTTGACCTTGAGGTGTTCGTTGACCTGGTAGGAGGCGGCCAGGCGGGCCACGGTGTGGTCGTCCAGCCAAGTGTCGTTGGGGGCGACGTTGCCGTTGTCGCGCTGGCGGCCGGTATAATCCACGCCCGCCGAGACCGTGGCCCGGTAGTCGTTCTCCCCGCAGGTGGCGGGGGCGAAGTGATAGTCGAGGTTGGCCGAGAACTTGTTCTGCGGCCGGCGCAGCAGCTCCCGCCCCTGAGCGTCCTCGGTGTCGGTGCGGGTGTAGCTCAGGCTCAGGCCCAGGTTCGGGCGCAGGCTGGCATAAGCGTAGGTCTCGACCCCGTGGAGGCGATTCTCGCCCTCAGCCTGCCCATAGCGCCAGGTGGTGTTGGACCAGTCGATCAGGTCGTTGATCTTGCTGTGGAAGTAGGTGGCCCCCAGCCGCAGCCGGTCGGAGAAGAGCGGCTGTTCCAGGCCAACCTCCCAGCTGGTGCTGGTTTCGGCGTCCAATTCGGGGTTGCCGCTCCAGGAGTCGTACAGCTCGTAGATGCTGGGGGCGCGGAAGCCCGTGCCGATGCCGGCGTGCAGCTTGGTCTTGACCGTCGGCAGGATGTAGGCGGTGTTGGCCTTCCAGGTGGTGTGCGAGCCGAAGATCTCGTGGTCGTCGTAACGCAGGCCCAGGGTGGTGAACCAGCTCTCGAAGAGATTGATCTGGTCCTGGACGTAGAAGCTGTTGGTCCGCAGGCTCTGGCGCTTGGTCCAGGGCGAGTTCCAGCGCGAGCGCGCCTCCTCCTCCTGGGTTTCCAGGCCCACGGTCAGGGTGTTGGTCTCGTGGAGGCGGATGTTATTCTGCCAGTCGAACTTGGTCAGTTCGCCCTCGTAGTTGGCCCGGGTGTAGCCGATCTCGCCGGTCGTGGTATCGGGGTCGTCGAAGATGTCGCGGGTATGCGAGGTGTAATTGACGCCCAGGATGCTCTCCCAGCGGCCGTCGAACATGGTCAGCTTGGCCTGGTTGCGGCTGTAGAGCGAATAGTTCTTGAGCGTGTAATTGGGATCGTCAACGTACCAGTCCTGCGGCGGGGCCCACGGCCAGTCGTCGCTGTCCAGGTTGAGGGTGTTGTAGCGCAGGGTGGAGTCCAGTTCCAGGTTGTCGAAGGGCTGGGTGGTGAAGCGGCCCCAGGAGTTGGTCCGTTCCTGGCCGTCATCCTCCTTGCCGCCGCGCCATTCGGGCGCGAGGGAGAAGCCGTTCGTGCTCAGGCCGCTGAAGCCGACGTTGAAGGTGGCCTTCTCGGTGCCGCCTTCGACGCTGATGGCGCCGGAGGCGGTGTCGTTGCTGCCGGCCTCCATATCGACGTGCACCTTGGGCCGGCCGACCGCGCCCTTCTTGGTGCGGATGTTGATCACGCCGCCGATGGCGTTGGAGCCGTAGAGCGTGCTCTGCGCGCCGCGCAGGACTTCGATCTGTTCGACGCCGTCGGTGGAGAGGTAACCCAGGTCGGTGAGCTGCTGGGTGCCGGAGACGTCGGTCATGGCGATGCCGTCGATCACGGCCACGGTATGATAGGCGTTGTTGCCGCGGATGAAGACCGAGCTCTGACCGCCCGCGCCGGTGGTGCGCACGTCCACGCCCGGGGTGCCGCGCAGGGCGTCGCTGACGTTGTGGTACTGGCGGGTTTCGATCGTCTGCTCGTCGATGATGGTCACCGAGGCCGAGGACTGGGGCACGAAGAGCTGCTGGCCCGCGCCGCGCACGGCCGGGACTTCGGTGCGGGTTTCGGTGACCGCGGTGGCGGTGACGGTCTCGGTCCCCAGGCGCAGGGCGGACTCGTCCACGGCGGGCGGCAGATCGGCGGCCGGGGCGGCGGCCACGGTCTTGGCCGGCGCGGCGGCGTCGGCCGCGGGGGCGGGTTGGGCGGCGGGTTCAGCGGCGCCCAGG
>CAYMGG010000608.1:0-2016 GCA_964389915.1 uncultured Planctomycetaceae bacterium | reverse complement strand
GCGCGATAGTTTCCAAGACCGTTACGGTTACCGGGAATGTGGCGGTGACGGTCGGCGCGGGCGGATCTGGCGGTTCGACCAATTCCTATTCCGGCGGCAGTAGTGGCGGCAGCAGCAGCTTTGGCTCCCTGGTCACGGCCGCCGGCGGCACTGGCGGCGGGCAAAGTTCTCTTCAACTCGCTGGATCTGGAGGTAGTGGGGGCTCGGAAGGTATTTCCGGAGGGACCGGAGGTTGGGGTGGATCGTTGTCGGGTGGTTTCGGGGGCAGCGGCTTCGGAACTGGTGGCGGACAGCGGGGAGGTTCGGGCGGCACCGGCGGTGGGGGCGGAATCGGCGCCGGGGGAGCCGGCGGCTCCAATACTTCGGGCGATTCCGGCTATGGCGGTGCGGGTGGCGGTGGTTTGGTCATGGTCTGGTGGTAAAGGGAGATTTCCAGATGCGCCGATTTGCGGAAATCAAGGACGGGGTGGTGCGGGCGATTGCGACTGGTCCGGACAATTGGCGGCCGGAATATACGAAAGAATCCGGCCTGTCGGCAGCGAAGATTCCGGAAGGCGAGACGGTCATGGAAGGTTGTTTGTGGGACGGCGAAAAATTTTCTCCTGCGCCGGAGGTTCCGGAACCCACGCCGACGGAAGAGGAGCTTTTGGCGGCATTCGAAGCCGAACGCGCTTTCCGGCTGGCCGAGACGGCCCAAGTGAATGATCTGATTCTGGAAAGCCTGGCCCTGGGTGAGGCGATTCCGGATAGCGCCAAGAAACTGATCCAATATCGCCGGGCTTTGCGGGAGATGGATGCCCAGGCCGATTTCGACGCCAAAAATCCGCCTTGGCCGGAGCGTCCGGACTCCGTAGCCAAAACCGAAAGCGCGTCTTCCTGAATCATGCCTGCAGTCCAAAGCAATTCCCTAATCATCATGGACCGATCATGGCCTTGCCGATTCTGCTGCGAGGAAAACAGCGTTTTGACGGAAAGCCGGTGCGTCGCGCGGCGGACCGCGCCATTGTAAACGGCCTGGGCCATGCGGGCGCACTGATCCGCAAGATCGCCCGGAACAGCATCAAGCGCAACGCCAAGGCCTCTCCGGCCGGTCAGCCGCCGCATACTCGGCGGGGCCAATTGAAACGGGCCATTCTGTTTGCGGTGGAGAAATCGGCCGGGCGAGTAGTGATCGGCCCGGCAGCGGAAATGATTGGTGATTCGGGCAAGGCCCATGAATTCGGAGGCTGGTTCCGCGGGCAGCGCTATCCGGCGCGGCCTTTCATGCAGCCGGCCTTGGAAGAGAGCCGGCCGCATTTGCCCGCCTTCTGGCGCGCATCTGTTCGGTAAACCTGGAGACAGATCATGAGTATCAAACTGGGCTCGCAAGCCAAGCTGTACCGCAACACCGGCACTTACGATACGCCGGTCTGGGCCGAAATGCCCAACGTCAAAGATCTCACCCTGAACTTGGAGACGAGTACGGCGGATGCCACGACGCGGGGAAATTCTGGGTGGAAGGCCACGATGGCGGCCTTGAAAGACGGCTCCGTGGACCTTGAGGCGGTTTGGGATTCCGATGACGAGGGCTTCGCGGCCCTACGCGAGGCCTACTTCGCCAACGGCACGATCGAGACGGCGGTCATGGACGGTGACATCACCGTGGCCGGCAGCGAGGGTTTGCGGGCGACCATGAGCGTCACGAATTTCACCCGTAATGAGAAATTGGAAGAGACGATTACGGCCAGCGTCACGATTAAGCCCGCGTATTCCGCGCATGCACCGGTCTGGATGGTCATCAGCTAAAACGAGGAGAACCCAGTGAAAACGTATCAGTTTGAAAAGGTGAGTTGCCCGAAATGCGGGAGCGAGTACGCCGTACCCAAGGGGATGGCCAAGGCTTTCAAGTGTCCGAGTCGGCGTTGTGCGAAATTGTCCGGCTCCATCCCCGAGGAGCCCAACAAGTGAAGACCTTTCAAGACAATGCCGGCCGCACCTGGACCATCGACATCAACATCGATGCCGTCAAACGTGTAC
>CAYMGG010000607.1:0-2044 GCA_964389915.1 uncultured Planctomycetaceae bacterium | reverse complement strand
GCTGCGAGCTGACCGAGCGGCTTTTCGACCGGGTCAATCAATACCGCAGCCACAGCGAGACCCGCGACGACGCAGTAATCGGCCACGCCGAGCGCTGGTCGCCGCGCACCCTGCTGCACAAGCGGCGGGCGGATTGGGAGAAGCTGCTGGCCGTGTACGAAACGCCCGTGCCGGTCCGGACCGCGCCGCCGGCGGGCGCTTAAGCGTTCGGGCCGGACGCGGAATTCATGGCGCCAAAAACTATTCCGGGGGAACTTTTTTGCCAAAAGTTCCCCCGGAACCCCTCAAAAACTCTCATCTGGCTTCGCCATTCCGAGTGTTCAGATGGACCGACTCAGCGTCTGCCCCATGCCTGCGACCTGTCTATCGGGGAGGGGGACGAACTCCGGTTCATCCCCGGATTTAGCCGGCCCGGCAGCGCTTGGGCTCAAGCGGTCCGGACGGAGCTTACCCGGCGTAGTCGGGCGGGATTAATACCAATTCAAGTTGATAGTAACCGATTTTGGGATACCCTTTTTGCAAAAAAAGGTATCCCAAACCCCGCCAAAAAACTCTCACCAGACTCACCCGGTCCGGAACGTTCTTCGGCCATCAATAACAGGTGTTGACATAATCTCACCCGGCTGGCGATTTTCTTCGACCTGGGCGTTGGCCAAAAAAAACGCCCCGGCTTAAGCCGGGGCGGAGATGGCATGGAGTTGGTCGTTTTTCAACTAACGGCATGCACCTTGGTGGCCTCGGGGCCCTTACGACCCTGAGCGGCCGTGAACTCGACCTTCTGGCCTTCCTGCAGGGTGCGGAAACCGTCCATGTCGATGTTGCTGTGATGAACGAACAGATCCTCGCCGCCGTCGTCAGGAACAATGAAACCGTAACCCTTCTTGTCGCTGAACCACTTCACCGAACCAGTAGCCAAACCTCATCCTCCACTTACTGACTTCCCTTCGCCTGGGCGTCGGGCCCCTCGTTTTATCGACAATGACCGCAAACCCTCGAGGGAAGGGAGTGGGGCCAACTCAACGCTTTCCAGTAAACCCAATCTACGGGGCTTAGTCAAGTGGCAAAACGCTTTTTTTAGACTTTGGTTCAATCGTACTTGGCCTTGAGCGTCTTGCCGGCCGCCGCGCTACGCCCGGCCAGATCGATAATCTGGATCGGCCGGCGCGACCATTCGGGCGTGATGACGAGCTTGGCGCCCTTGGTCAAGTGGTCGGCGATGTTCTGGTAATACAGGTCCCAGCGCGAGTCGCGCTTGCCCGTGACGGTGACCGTTTCCTCGCCCTTGTGGGTGACGACGCGGTAGGCGTTGGGGTTGTCCATGATGAACGAGCCCTGGGTGCCGGTGGCCTCCCAGCAGCCGTCCTTACGGCAGGAGTCGATCCCGGAGATGAAGAGGTTGAGCCACTGGCCGCTCTTGAAGCGGACCACGGCGTAACCCTCGTCCTCGATGGTGTCCGCGCCCCATTTCGACTGCTTGGCCCAAAAACCCTTCTTGGCGAAGCCCGAAACCTCGGCGATCGGGGAGGTGATGACTTGCAGGGAGTATTCCAGCAGGTGAACGCCCCAGTCGTAAAGGATGCCGCCGCTGATTTTTTTGCTCGACCGCCACCAGTCGCGCGGCTTGTTCCAGCCGCCCATTCGGCACTCGATGCGGACCACCTCGCCGATCTCGCCCTTGCCGATCCGCTCCATGGCTTCGAGGATCGCCCCGTCCCAGTGGCGGTTGTGGTAGGTCGTCAGCACCACGCCGCTCTTCTTGGCCGCCTTGATCATCGCGTCGCACTCTTCGGTGGTGATGGCCAGCGGCTTTTCGCAGACCACGTGTCGCCCGGCCTTGAGGCAGGAGATCGCCAGCTCGGCGTGGGTGTTGTGGGGGGTGATGATGATGATCAGGTTGGCGGCGCTCTTCTTGAGCAGCTCCTTGACCGCCGAGTAGGTCTCGATGCCCGGGAAGTCGGTCCGGGCCACGGCCAGCCGGCTCTCGTCGATCTCGCAGACCGCCGTCGGGGTCAGGCCGGCTTTCTTGCAGAGTTCCAGATGCAGC
>CAYMGG010000606.1:0-2066 GCA_964389915.1 uncultured Planctomycetaceae bacterium | reverse complement strand
CGCCCCGGTTGCGCCGGCGCCAACGGCGCCCGCGCCGGCCAAGCCCGCGCCGCCGGCTCCGCCCGCCCAACCCAACGAGCCGCCGACCGGCCCGGAAGTGTTCTAGCCCCTGCCAAACCGCCGCAGATCCTGGGGGTTCTTTTGGGCGGGAAAGTTTCGCGGGGCATGATGCGTCCGCCCCGGCCCGCCGCCGGCTTTTTTTCTTTGCGTCCAACGCGGCAATTGGCTTCAAATAGCCCCCTTCGCAGCCAAAATTCATTTAAGGAGAAAGCATGGCCGGCAAGAAACTCGATCTGTCCAAGTACAAGCGCCCCGCCGCCCTGACGGCGACGGAACTGCGCGACAAGCTCGCTCATTTGAAACAGGTCCTGAACCGCCACAAGCTGAAGAGCATCCTGCTGGCCCCCGAAGGGGCGATGCGCTGGCTCACCGGCCTGCGCCAGCAGATCATCGACATCGCCCCCAACGCACCCAGCCCGGTGCAGGCCCTGGTCGCCCCCAAGGGTTCGGGCGCGACCGTCACCATCATCACCACGCCCATCGAGATGCCCCGGGTCAAGGATCAGATTCCGGCCGTCTTCGCCGGCCAGAAGGGGGTGAGCGTCAAGTTCTCCACGGCCCTGCCCGCCACGGGCGCGGGCTGCCTGCTGCCGGACCAGAAGAGTTACGCCGTGGTTCTGGGCGAGATCGTCCGCCCGCTCCTGGGCGGCCTGGCGGGCAACCAGTACAAGAAGCTCGAATGGCTGGCGGGCATGACCGGCGCGCTGCTGGCCGAAGCCGCCCACCGGCTCGAGCCGGGGCAGAACGGCGGGCTGATCCGCGGCCAGCTTTTCGAAAGCTTTGCCCGCAACGGCGTGGAGAGCAATCTCTTCCTGATCGCGCTCAAGGGCCAGGAGACCCACCTGCACCCGCTATACGACGAGCGGTACAAGGTGAGCCAGGGCAGCTGGATCAAGCTGGTGGCCGGCGCGCGCTACGCCGACCAGATCATGTCCGAGACGGCCATGGTCCGCTTCGGCGGCGGGGTGACCTCCACTCAGGCCAAATACTACCGCGCGCTCCAGCAGGGCGTGGTCGAATACGCCGACTGCTACCGCGCCGGCGCCACGGAAAAGCAAATGTACGTCGAACTCGGCCGGCGCTTCGCCCGGATCGAGAAGGAAACCGGCCTCAAGGGCTTCGGCAAGTTCGCCTACCTGCATCACCTGGGCGGCCCCACCAGCCCGATCGGCAACCGCGATTACATCATCAGCCAGACCGGCAAGGGTGTCATGTTCCCCGGCATGCAGTTCGCGATCAACCCGGTGGAAGGCTACGGCTGCACCAAGGTCGAGATCCAGGGCCTGGTCCTGCCCACCGGCGCGCCGCATCTGCTCGACAACTCGCGCTTCACTCCGAAGTCTCTGCAGACCTACACCCAAATCACGGCCGCGGGCGGCACCTCGGGCCTGATCCCCGACCTCATCGTCCGCTAAACGCCTCGACCGCTCTCCGGGGGGACTTTTTTGCCTAGAAGTCCCCCCGGACCGTTTCGAACCCGGGCGTCAATTTTCTCCCGCCAAACTTTTGACACCCGGAATTTCGAAAGGCGAAGGAACCAGTGTTTTAGCGCTTGACAATTGGCCGAACCCGGGTTTTACTAAGATTCGGCTAATGACGGAGCCGGTTCTCCGTCGCGCTCTTTGAAAAATCATTGCCGCCTAGCGCTCCGGAAGACGGTGCAAATCCGTCGCAGACGCGCTGCTGTAACCGGCCGAATTGACTGCGCCGACCACTAGACCTTTCTGGTCCGGGAAGGTTGCGCAGGTCACGCCGGAAGCCAGAAGACCCGCCGGGCGGCTCCAGACACCGATTCCTCGCGCCAGGGAAAATCGGGCACCGGCCGCGCTTCAATCATCTGTATCCGCTGCCCTCAGCCCGTCCTCCGCCGAGGACGGGCTTTTTTATTTCCCTCCCGCCGGGACGGCGGGGTTTGACGCGCAGCGAACGCCTGCCAGCAGGCGCTTTTTGAGAAAAGGAAAAACAATCATGCACCAGCCGCGGCGAAGTCGAAATTGGCAGTCAAG
>CAYMGG010000605.1:0-2073 GCA_964389915.1 uncultured Planctomycetaceae bacterium | reverse complement strand
GGTCTTCACCCTGCCCTTCTTCATCCTGTACCATGCGGGGGTCTGGGCGATCCGCGAGGTCGGCAACCTGCCCTGGGTCAACGGGGCGGACCTGCTGCTGGCCATGCTCATGAACCTGTTGGGCCTGGGCGGCCCGCTCATCAGCATGTTTCTGGTGGTGGTCGTGTTTCTGCTGCTTCAGCAGGCTTCCGGCCGCTCCTGGCGCTTCTCCTGGCGGACGCTGGCGCTGATGGGCGGCGAAAGCCTGGTCTTCGCCCTGCCCCCTTTCTTCCTGGCCGCCCTGGTCTCGCAGGTGATCCTTTCGGCCACGGTCGGAGCCGAACCGACCTGGCTGGTCAATCTGATCCTCTCGTTGGGGGCGGGAATCTACGAGGAATTCGTTTTCCGCATGCTGATCTTCACCGGCCTTCTCGGGCTGCTGGGCCGGCTGGGCAAGCTGAAAGGCGCCAGGCTGTTCGCCTGGGCGCTGTTCATCCAAGCCCTGCTCTTCGCCTTGTTCCATCATCTGCCCGGCTCGGGCGAACCGCTGCGCCTGGGGCCGTTCGCCTTCCGGACCTTGGCCGGAATTTATTTCGGCTACCTTTATTACGAACGCGGCTTCGGCATTGCCGCCGGCAGCCACGCGTTTTACGACATCATCGCGGTCATGCTCAAGACGTTCCGCTGAGCGCCAAGTGCGGCCCTGGCGGAGCGAGGCGCAGGCATATGCTACCAACGTCGCCCGCGGACGGCTGAACCCGCGAAACCGGACGAGAGTTTTTAGCCAGGGGGCGGGGAGCCTTTTTTGCCAAAAAAGGCTCCCCGGAAGTTGCGGTTGGGCGCGGTTGATTTGAACCGCTTGATTCCGAAAGGGCGGATATGTCCCGCAGTTCGACCGGCGCGAAAAACACTCCCCGGCCCCGCCTGGCGGTCTCGGTCGGCGATCCGGCCGGCATCGGCCCGGAGGTGGTGCTCAAAGCCCTGGCCCGGCCGGACGTGGCGCGCGCGGCAGATTTTCTGCTCCTGGGCAACGACGCGCAGTTGGCCGCGTTGCGCCAAGCCCTTGGCCTGCCCCGGCCGAACTGGCGGCGGCTGGAGGACCCGGCGGCCTGGACCAGGGGCGTCTGCCTTTTCGATCCCGCGCCGTGGCGCGGCCGCGCGCCGGCCCTGAGCCGGGTAAGCCGGTCCGCCGGTGCCGCCAGCCTGGCCTACGTCAAGACCGGCGTGGAACTCTGCCGCGCCGGCGTGGCAGACGGACTGGTCACGGGGCCGATCTGCAAGGCGGCGTGGAAACTGGCCGGAGCGAAGTGGCCGGGGCATACCGAACTGCTGGCCGAACTGACCGGGACCCGCGATTACCTGATGATGCTGGCCGGCGGTGGGCTGCGGGTGGCGCTGGTCACGATCCACTGCCCGTTGAGCGAGGTGCCCGCCCGAGTCACCGGCGAGGCGATTCGCCGGGCCGCCCGCGTGCTCGACCGGGATCTGCGCCGCTACTTCGGCCTAACCAAGCCACGCCTCGCGGTGCTGGGCCTCAACCCGCACGCTGGCGAAGGCGGCCACATCGGCCGGGAAGAGCTCGAGGTCATCGCCCCGGCCGTGCGCGCCCTGCGTCGCGCGGGCCTGGAAGCCTGCGGGCCCCTGCCGGCGGACACGGCCTTCCACTTCGCCCGGCAAGGCGAATACGACGCCATCCTGGCTATGTACCACGACCAGGGGCTGGGGCCGCTGAAAACCGTGGCCTTTGACCAGGGCATCAACGTCACCCTGGGCCTGCCCATCATCCGCACGTCGGTCGACCACGGCACGGCCTTCGACCGCGCCGGCCGGGGCGAGGCCAGCCCCAACTCCTGCATCGCGGCCATCCGCACCGCAGCTGACATGGCCCGGCAGCGGAAGGCGAAGTGACCGCGCTTGTGAACTGATTCTGGGAAAACCTTTTTTGCAAAAAAGGTTATCCCGGACCCTCTCCAAAAAACGCTCACCCGGCTTCGCCCGCTTGAGCGTTCAGTTGGATGAATTCCAGGCTGGCAGAGTCCGAAGCCATCCGCCGCTTAATATTTGATGAGAGTTTTTTGAGGGGGTCTGGGGGAA
>CAYMGG010000604.1:0-2102 GCA_964389915.1 uncultured Planctomycetaceae bacterium | reverse complement strand
GGGACATAGTCATCGCCACCATCCGGGCCATTCGAACGATCGATCCGGAGACCTGGATTGTCTACGAAACCGGCCCGGGCGGCGGCTGGTCGGCCGAGGCGGCGATGCAGCCGCTGCCAGACACGCACGTCATCTACGGGCTGCATTATTACAGTCCGCACGAATTCACCCACCAGGGCGTGCTGAACATTCAGAACACGGACCTGGCCGAGGCCAAAACCAAGCTGAACGTCCACTATCCGGCGGAGATCAACGGCGTCCGGTGGGACCGGGACCATATCCGCAGTACGCTTCAATCCCTGCGCGAATTCCAACTCCAATATCGGGTACCGATCCTGATCGGCGAGTTCAGCGTCATCCGCTGGGCACCCCAGGGCGACGCCGAACAATACCTGCAAGACCTGATCGACCTTTTCGAAGAGTACCACTGGTCCTGGATCTACCATGCATTCCGCGAATACCAGGGCTGGAGCGTCGAATATGACGAGAACTATCCCACCCAGCGGGTCGGCAACGATGTGGTCCATGTTCTGGCCAAGGAGGAGACGGCGCGGGCGAAGGTGTTGAAGGCCGGCCTGGCCAAAAACCTGGCTGCCGCGCCCCAGGGGGCGGCGGACGTGCAGGCCTGTGCGGAAAAAATCGAAGCGGCCGCCAGCGCTTATCGCGCGCTCTGCCGGCAAGGCGGCCGGGCCGAACCGACCGGCGAGGCGCTGACCCGGGCCCAAAAACTATTGGCGGACAATGCCGTCTATCCGGTCCTGGAGGTCGAGCCGGCCGGCGCCGGGGGGATCGACTGGGAGCAGATCCCGTTTTCCGGGCGGCTGACCGTTCCGGCCATGCCCCCCGTACCCGCGGGGCTGGAGGCCGAATTCAAGGCCGCGATCACCGCCGACACCCTCTATCTGCGGGCCACGGTCAAGGACTCGCAGGTGCATTTCGCCTGCAGCCCGCTCGGGTACAACAACGATTGTTTCGAAATCTTCCTCGACCCGCTCCTGGCGCGCCGCCTGCACGCGGACGACGAATCCGTCCAGTTGTTCGTCACCGCCCGGGACCGCGAGGGCCGCGAGCTGGTCGCGCAGGGGAAGATCCCGGCCGCCGTCAAGCCGGTGGCGGTGGCCGGCGGTTGGGGATTCGAGGCGGCCCTGCCGCTGAACAACGCCTATTTCCAGGCCCAGCCGTTCGACGGCCTGGCCCTCGGCTTCAACCTCTCCTATAACAACAATGACAACGGCAAAAGCCGGCAGAACAAGCTCACCTGGAGCGGGGTGGACCGTAACGACTCCTCCTGGTGCATGCCGGCCGTGCTGGGCGTGATGCAGGTCGTGAGCGCCCAGGCCGGGCCGGTCACCCCCGTGCAGCCCGGCCCGGCGGTGGCGGAGAACCGGCGCCGGCGCGCTTCGGGCGAGACCCTGGCCGATCCGTCCGTCCTGGCCAGGGAGCGCCCCGTCCCGGCGGTAACCCGAGGCTTTCAATCTGGCGGGCTGCAGGAGGGCAAAGCTTTCAAGGATATGCGGGCCTGGGGGGCCAACGTCGTACGTTTGCAAATGCAGACCCTGGGCGTGCGTCCGAGCTGGACCCAGGCCAACCGGCCCGTATTTCTAGACCGGCTGGAGACGGCGGTCAAGCAGGCGGCGGAGGCCGGCCTGAAGGTCGTGCCCTGCTCGTTCGAGTTCCCCAACCCGACCGACCGGCCGGCCGAAAATGAAAGTTTGTGGAACCTACCGCGGGCGGACCAGGCGATTGCGGACTATTGGCGGCCGGTCGCCGTCCGGCTGCTGCCGCTCAAATCGGCGATCTGGGCCTACGACATCTACAATGAGCCGCTGAAGCGCGACCAGCTGCCCTATGCGCCGCTCAAATGGCGGGAAGTGGCGATCAAGATCATCAAGGCCATCCGCGAGGTCGATCCCGACACTTGGATCGTCTATGAGGTCGGCCCGGGCGGGGGTTGCCGTGGGTTCGAGGATCTGCAACCGCTGCCCGACGCGCACGTGATCTACAGCTGTCACATGTACGAGCCGGGGGCCTTCACCCACCAGGGCATCGCCGCCACCAACTTGCAGGACCCAGGCCTGCTGGCCAAGGCCCAGGAAGCCATC
>CAYMGG010000603.1:0-2104 GCA_964389915.1 uncultured Planctomycetaceae bacterium | reverse complement strand
CGAGCGAAGGAAGCGAATTCCGCTACGCAAATAAATCGCTTTTCTGAACCGAATTTCGAACGCCGCACAATTACGACTCGGTCGCGGACATATGCAGCCGCTACGGCCCGGCCTCGCATTACAACGAGGCGGCCGAAAGATTCATGCACAGCTTCGCCCACTGGATGATCAACGCCCGGACCCTGGGCAACAAATACGGCGATGAAATCTGCCAGAATCCGCCCGGCCAGGAACAGGTCGTGATGGCTATTAATCACGCGGCCATCTATGGGGCCTGGGAGATAGACTATTGCCAGCACGGCAGCGGACTGCCGAATGCGCAGAATCTGGTCTACCTGAAGCCATATTACCAGGCTCTGTTTCAGGCTCAGCTTTTGCCCTGCAATTTGCAAATGGCACTCAGCTTCGCCGACGTGCGGCAGACTGAGTGGCCCATCTCATACAAGGATTGCACCAGTTCGCCGCAGCCGTACACGCATTACCACCTGGCCAACTGGATCAGATTGCTCAATGCCCTGCCGGAATCGCTGGTCATGGACAGTTTTCCCCAGACCAAGTGCCTGCCGGGTCGCCTGCTGCTCGACGATTGCAACCGGTATATTACCCCGGAGTTGGGGGACAAAATCGCCGGGTTCGTAAATTCGGGCGGCACTTACCTGGCCCAAACGGAAACCGATCGCTACCAGGAGCGAAAGTTCCTGCGCGAGCGTTTCGGGCTGTCTCTAGAGCCGCGGGGGGAAGATGGCAGCCTGAAATTCAACGACGTTACCATCCCCATAAAAGGCTCCTGCTTCAACATTATGGGCGACGAGTTGACCGCAATTTTACGGTGGGAAGACGGGAAAGTCGCGGTGGCCAGTAAAAAGATCGGCTCAGGCAGGGTCGTCTACTGCGGCGGGCCAATATTCAATCAGGATGGTTACTCGGAAGCGCTGATAACACTCGTCGCCTCGTTACTCGAACGAGCGGGGCTGGAGCGTAATGTCGGAACCGATGTGCTCAATGTGGAAGCCACCTTATTCAGGCTTAAAAACGGCAACCCGGCGGTAATGTTGTTTAATAAAAACGCCGGGCCAAAGGAGATTGAGGTCTGGGTCGCGGAGAAATATCTGGCCGACCGCCAGGCGGCCTATAACTGGCGGGACGAATCGCGGCAGGACGTCGCCCACAAGCCGGGTCAGGGGTGTTTCCGCGTCAAATTGCCGGGGCTTGACAGTGCCTTGGTTGAATTGGTCGGAGGCGGACAAAACGGTCCGCACGGGTAGACGCCCCAGCAGGTCCGCCATGTCTTCGGGGGTAAGCGGCGTGGGGTGCAGACGCTCCTCGCCTGCGGGGAGCTCGATCCGGCTGGCGATGTCGGACAGGATGCGCCGCCGCTCATGCAGCCAGCGTAAAAAGGTCTGCACTGTCCCCTGGTAGGTGCTCCGGCTACTGGCGGCCATCTGGCGGCTGATACGCTGGTCGTGATAACGGCGGACATGGGTGATCGTCATCTGTCGCACGTCAGTCACTCCCTCATCGCGCAGGAAGGCTTGGAAATAGCGAAGACGGCTACGGTAGTCGTCAAGAGTGGCGGCACTGCGACCCAGCGAGGCCGTGTAGACCAGATAATCGGCAATAGCTTGCCTCATGACTTGTCTCCGGCCAGGGGATGGGCCTGGCGATAGACGCGGGCAAGTTCCTGCTTAGTGGACAGCCGTTCGTGGCCCATGAGATCGGCGATGACTTTCAAGTTGCAACCGGCTTGCAGAACCCATCGCCGGTCTGACTCGCCGAATCGATGAGATCGACGCCGAACTCGAATCGCTGACTGAAGGCCATCCCGACGCCCAGCTTTTCCAATCACTCCCGGTCAAAGGCGTCTTCACGGTGTCCGCGTTGCTGGCCGGTTTCGGTCAAAACCGTGAATCGTCGCCATCGTGGCGCGAACTCGCTTCTCGCTGAGGTGCGGCACCGGTCACGGTCCAGTCCGGCAAGACACGACACGTCAAGCGCCGTCGGGCCTGCGATCATACCATGAGCCAGGTACTAGAAGCAGTTCGATAACCGTTTCGATAAAAGTTGAAGCAATGCCTTTCCGGTGGACGATTTATGGGTATCGCAT
>CAYMGG010000602.1:0-2118 GCA_964389915.1 uncultured Planctomycetaceae bacterium | reverse complement strand
CCATCGCCGGCGGCAGCGACTGGGTGCAGCTCATCACCTGGAACGATTATTCGGAAGCCTCGGAGATCTCGCCCAGCACAGGCACGGGCTACGCCTTCTACGACCTGACGGCCTATTACACCACCTGGTTCAAGACCGGCACGCCCCCGGTGATCAAGCGGGACGTGCTGTACTATTTTCACCGGATTCAGCCGACTTCGGCCGCGCCCGATCCGCAGCAGCAGACCAAGACCATGCGCTGCGCCGCCGGCCAACCCAGCGACGAAATCGAGCTGCTGGCCTTCCTGACCACGCCGGGCACGCTGGAGATCAAGCTCGGCGACCAGGTGCAGACCCGCGAGGCCCCGGCCGGAGTGAGCGAACTGCGCGTTCCCCTCGCCCCGGGCCGACCGAGCTTCCGCCTGCTGCGCGATGGGGCCATCGACATCGGCCTGACCAGCGCCTGGGAGATCGCCGCGGCCGATACGGTCAAGATCCAGGATCTGCTTTACCGCGCGGGCGTCAGCACCCGTCCCTACGAGCAGGGCGAAAAATAGCCGGCCGGCAAAACCCCGAATGTTCGGCCCGCCGGCCGGTTTCCGCCAATAACCTTTCTCACGCAAAGACGCCAAGACGCAAAGAGGCTTATTCTCATAGCGCAGGATTGCCCAAAAAATTACGCTTTTGAAAAGGGCAATCGACCGAGGGTTATCAATCCCGCGGTTTAAGGAGAACCCCATATGGCAGCTTCAGCCCGGCGCACTCATTCCACAAACTCGACCTGATTTTTTATGTCTGGGGGCTTCACTTATTACGGTTCCCCGCAAATGCCGAGGTAAATCTTCGGTCGCGCCTTACGTCCTCCCCTGGAGGGGGAGGGAGAAACTGCGTGACAATCGCTCCTTCATTATGCGGCGCTGTGCTTAGCGGCTATTTCTCTTTGCGTCTTTGCGACTTTGCGTGAGCTACTTCCCTTAAGGACAAACCATGCACCCACTCGCCATCCCCTCCGCCACCGTTTGCCGCCTCGGCCTCTGTCTTTTGGGTATCGGCTTCATGTTCGTAACCGCCGCCGGCTCGGCCGCCGAGTTCACGCCGACGCCGGCCAAAGCCCTGGTCCTGGAGCCGGTGGAGACGGCGATCATCGATTATCTGCCCAATGGCGACTTTGCCGCCGACGCCAAGGCCAAACGCCACGGTCGAAAAAAGGGCGGTGAAATCGAAAAGTGGGGCGCCGAAGGCCACCGCGCCCCGCTGCCGGCCGAACTGGGCGAGGGCGAAGGCGTGCGTCTGAACAAAGAGGCGGGTGGCACGCTCCGCTTCGGGTGCGCCGAAACGGTGCGCGTGGACGTGGAGCTCGAATACAGCCTGGAGGTCGAGTACGCCACCGCCGCCGAAGGGCTGACCGCCGTGGTCAACCACTACGCCTTCGGCACCTGGGGCGACACCCAGCGGGTGGACCGGCTCAAGCTCAAGCCGACCGCCGGCGGCTGGGAACGGGCGGCCTTTCCGGTCCGGCCCGCTCCGGGCGCGATCTGCCTGGGCATCTGGCTGGAGCTGCCCGACGCCGCGCGGGGCGAGGTCTGGCTCAAGAGCTGCCGCCTGCGCGGTCCGGCCTGGGGCGGCGCCCCCTATCCGGAAGCGTCCGAATCGACCTGGACCATCAGCGAGGATGTGATCAACAGCCGGCCGGTCAATACCCAGTATTTCGGCGCCGGCGCCCAGAACGTCTTCCCCATCCGGCGCGGCACGGGCGCGGACGTGCCCTGGATTCCGCTGGGCGCGGTCGTGCCGCCGCTGGCGGGCAAATATGTCGTCAGCGTCGAGGCCCGAGCCCCGGGCGACGGCCCGCAATTGGACGCCTGGACCGGCGAGTACGCGGCCGCGGTCGACGGCTGGCCGGATCGACGCGTCTGCCTGCCCGAATTGAACCGTAGCGCCGAGATCGAGCTGGCGGCCTGGAATCAGGCCGGGCAACTGGTCGGCCGGAGGGTGGTCAAGCTCGCGGTCCGGCGGACTGAACCGTTGACCGACGCCTTCGGCTGGCGCAACCGCCCGGCCGAAACGCCGGCCCGGCCCGGTGGCGGCCGCCTGGCCCTGAGTCTGACCGGCGAAATTGTGCGCGACTGGCCGTCCGAG
>CAYMGG010000601.1:0-2144 GCA_964389915.1 uncultured Planctomycetaceae bacterium | reverse complement strand
AAAAAGTTCCCCCGGACCCCTTCAAAAAACTCTCACCCAGCTTCGCCTGATCGAGCGTTCAGATGGATGCATTCAACGCCTCCGGTCGTCGCGCGTCTACTCCGCCCGCACATGCCAGACCTCGTTGAAGCCGCCCATCTGAACATCCGAAACGGCGAAGCCTGACTAAAGTTTTTTTGAGGGGGTCCGGGGGGACTTTTTTTCCAAAAAAAGTCTCCCCGGAAACGCAGTTCAAGCCGGGGTCGGCGGATAGCGGTCCAGCAACACCCGCAGCTTCTCGCAGAAATAGCGGTAATCGTCCCACGACACGTCCGGCGGCACGAAGTGATCCAAGGCCGGCAGATAGCGCCCGGCGGTCAACAGCGGCGGCAGCTTGGCGAGTTCCTGGTCGATGGCCGCCCGGCCCAGGGCCAGGGCGTGCTTGTTGACACCGCCGATCATCTGCAGGGTCGGATGGCGGCGGCGCACCTCGCCGATGTCCAGGCCCATCTGGGTCTCCCAGGGAAAGACGCAGGTCACGCCGCTTTCCAGCCAGGGATCGATCAGCTTGCGCGGATCGCCGTCACTGTCGACCATGATGATGTCCACCCCCGCCCGACGCAGGGTCTCGGTCAACCGGCGATAAAGCGGCGAGAGGAATTCTCGAAACAGCTCCGGTCCGATGAGCGGGCCGGTCTTATAGCACATGTCCTCCCAGACGAAGAAGAAGTCCATTTCCGTCTCGGCCGCAACCCGGGCGAAGAGCCGGCACCAGAGTTCGCAAAGCCGGTCGAGGATCTCGCGCAGCAGGTCCGGCTCGTCGTAGAACCAGAGGCTCAACCGCTCGAAGCCCAAGAGTTCACGCGGGCCGCCGAAAAAGCCGCAGGGCAGATCGCCGGCGTAACAGGGTTCGGTCCGGGTCCGGTTGCGGGCGCAAAATTCCTTCCAGTTGGCCGGAAAACGGCTCTCCAGCCGGTCCGGATCAAGCCAGTCGATCACCCGCCGCCAGTCTTCGGGCGACTCGACCGGATAGCCCAGAAACTCGGGCATCGAGCCGCCGTCCTTGCGTACCCGCTGCTTCACTCCGCGTTCCACGATGATCTGGGTCTCGCCCTCGTCGACCAGTACTTCCCGGGGCGGCATGGGGTTGAACCAGGTCTCCACCGGAATCCGATGGCGCAGGTCGCCGTCGAATCCGATCGCCTCCATATAACTCTTATCCGGCGACAGCCCTTCGCGGTGCCAGCGCTCCAGCGTCTCGGGCCAGGGGCCAAAGCAGGGGAAAAAGGGGGCCCGATCCACCGGTTGCCCGCGCATCAGGCGCAAAAAACGTTCGCGACTATTCAGTTCCATGACTGGCTCCTCGGCTGACTCCGCCCGCGCGGAGGTTTTATTCGACTTTACGCCGCGCCAGTCCCAGCCGGCCACGCTAGCTTGAGCATTTTTTTATCCTTTTTACTCATTGCTTGGTTGCTTTGAGCTTTTTATGAGCTTAAATAGGGTTAATGAAGCCGATTTTCGAACAACGCCCCCTGCCCGCCGAAGCGAGTTTCATTCATGAAGCTCGCCAAGGACCGGCATTTCCGTTTTATTGGCATGCGCACGCCAATTACGAACTGACGTTCATCACCGCCGGCTACGGCCAGCGGTTTGTGGGCGATCATATCGGGCCTTATCGGGCGGGCGATCTGGTGCTGGTGGGCGAACATCTGCCGCACACCTGGGTTTCCGCCGCAGCCGAAACCACCCAGGGCGCGGTCTTCATCCAATTCGGGAAGGATTTTTTGGGGGAAGATTTTTTCACCCGGCCGGAAACGGTCGGGGTGGCGCGATTACTGGAACGGGCGCAGCGCGGGCTGGTTTTCTCCGGCCGGACGGCCGCTGCCGCCGGCCGGCACTTGATCCGACTGGCCAAGGAGCGCGGCCTGCCCCGGTTGCTGCGCCTGCTCTGGCTCCTGCAACAACTGGCCGATGACCGGACCGCCGAGCCCCTGGCCTCTTCCGCGTATGCCGCCGAGTCCCGGCCGGGTGACCAGGACCGGCTGGAACAAGCCCTGGCCTATGTCGACGCGCACCTGACCGAAAAAATTTCGTTCCACGCCGTGGCGGGCGAGTTGGCCATGAGTCGCAGCACCTTCGCCCGCTTCTTCCAACGCGGCACGGGC
>CAYMGG010000600.1:0-2146 GCA_964389915.1 uncultured Planctomycetaceae bacterium | reverse complement strand
GAGAACAGCGCCCCGGCGCGTCGCGTGCTGCGCCGCAACCTCGCCCGGCACCGCGTTGCCGCGCGCGTGAGGGTGAGCCCGGCCGACCTCTTTCCCTCCCGCAGCGGCCGCTTCGACATGATCGTCTCCAACCCGCCCTACGTGTCCGCCGCCGAATGGCGCCAACTGGAGGCAGGGGTGCGCGATTTCGAACCCCGCGCCGCGCTGGTCGCCGGAGAGCGCGGCATCGAGGTTCTGGGCCGAATCGTCGCCGCCGCTCCGGAGCGCTTGAACCCGGGCGGCTGGCTGCTGCTGGAAATCGGGTGCCGCCAGAAGCGTCCGCTGGAGGCGATGCTGCGCCGGGCCGGCTTCTCCCACATCGCCTGCCGCCGCGACCTGGCCGGCCGCTGGCGGTTGGCGGTGGCGCGGCGTCCGGGATGAGATTTTTTTCCCCACCGCGTATACTGCAGGTGCCCCGGGTGCGCGAAGGAGGTGAAGCGTGAAAAATCCAGCCGCCGTCGCATTCATGGTCCTGCTGATGGCCATCCCGCTGCTGTGCCAGGAGCCCCCCCTCCCCGACCTGGCCATCGCCATCGGCGACTGCCCGCCCCAGCCCCTGCGGCCGGGCCAGGAGCTGAAGGATTCGTTCCGGGTCATCGCCCGCAAGTCCGGGGCCGCGGCCGTCACCGAGGTGGCCGTGGACATCGTCTTGTGCAAGAGCCCCCGCTGCCTGGCTCCGGCGCCGCTGGCCCTCTATTCCCTGCACTACAGCGACGGGGTGCTGCTCCTCGGCGGCCGGGAGTTCGTGACCCTGGGGGCGGGGGAGAATTCAAAGCCGGTCAAACTGAACGGCGCCAACACCGTTCCCCTCGACACGCCGCCGGGCGCGTACTTCCTGTGCGCGGTGATCGACGCCGGCAACCGGGTCGCCGAGGCGGACGAGCGCAACAACTGCGCCTGCTGCCCGGTCACCGTCGCCGCCGGCGAAGCGGTTCCCGGCCAGCCATGCGGGGTTCGCCTGGACAGCCTGAGCCGGGCCTCCGGACGCCCCGGTGATACTTTCGAGATGGTCGGCGATTGGGGCGCCAGCCAGGGCGGCAAGCTGGCCTGCATCAACCGCGGGCGCATGAACCGGCTCATCGTCCGCCGCTGGACCCCGCGGGTTCTGCTGGTGCGAGTGCCCGACGGCCTGGCGGCCGGTTCCTACAAGGTCGGCGTCTACTGCAACGATCCGGCCCTGGGTTCGACCTACAGCAGCGGCTGGCTCGATTTCGAGGTGCGTCCCCCGCCTCCCCGGCGCTAGCCGCCCGGCGGATGCCCCCGCGGCACGGCCGTGTGATATAATGTCGGCCGGGCATGAAGAGGGAGAGGTCACATCCCGACGAGAAGAGCGGGGAGCGCCGCCTCGACGAGCAGGAGCGCCTCGAGCTGTTGCGCGCCGAGGTGCGCCATTACATCGACCACGTCTACGTGGACATGGCCGACAGCCATCGCCGCCGGGCTCCGAAGCGCGTCGATTTCCGGCAATCGCACCGCTTTTTCGTCTCGCGCGAACGGTTCGAGCGCCTGCGCGAGATCCTCGAGTACATGCTGCACTTCACCCACCATCTGCCCATGGCCCCGGAGGAGGAGGCGGCCGCCCAGTTCCGGCAGTTCCGCGACCACCTGCTCGCCCACGCCGCCCTGCTGCAGGAGACGGACGTAGCCGCCGCCGCCGGCCGGGCCCGTTCCGGATCGGGCGAGGGACTCCCGGACGCCGCGAAAGCGGCCGAGCGCGCGGCGCGGGACATCACCGCCGCCATCCGTTCGGCCCGGGCCCCGCTTCCGGATGACTGGCGCAAGCTGTTCCACGCCGTGCAGCGCATCTGCGCCTTCTGGTTCGAGCTCAAGGCCTCCCAGGTCAGCCATGTCCGCGAGAGCGACGTCTACCTGTACCGGCTGGCCGAATTCCTGCTGCGCCAGCTCGATTGCGTCCCGTCCCGGCCGGCGGAAGGCCCGGCGGCCCCGGCCGGCGGAAGGACCGGCGGCCCGGCCGGCGGAGTGGCCCAATGAATTCCCATCTCTGGATAGACCGGCGGCCGGGGAGGTAGACGGCGGTGCAGGGATTCCCCACCATCCCCGGGTACGAGATCAAGAAGCTTCTGGGCCGCGGCGGCATGTCACGGGT
>CAYMGG010000599.1:0-2167 GCA_964389915.1 uncultured Planctomycetaceae bacterium | reverse complement strand
TATTGGCCCCCTATTTCTTCCTCGGGGTGGTGATGATCCTGGTCATCGATCAATCCCCCGATGGGCGCGGCAGTCTTCTGGCCACCCACACCATCATTTTCGGCACCCCCGGCCTGTGGCTGGGAGGAATATGCGCCCCCAGGATTCAGGCATTTCTGTCTAGTTAGGCCGGAATCGGGCCGGGATAAAAGCTCCGTCAAACCCGACACCGGGCTGCCAAGTGCCGGGGTTGACGGAGGGAGCCAACTATTCGCCCGCGTTCGCTCAGCCCAACAAGGAAGCGAACCGATCACTGTGGATAGCCCACCCGCAATAGCCGGCCAGGCCGAAAACAAAGCCCGCCACCATCGGAATGCAGGCGACCACCAGTAGCCAGCGCTTCTGGGTCAGGGCGGTCACGCCGAACAAGGCCAGCGACATGGACAGCAGGGCCTCGGTCAAATCGAATTGATCGTCGCGGAAATTCAGCGTCTCGTATTCCGTTTCGCAGTCCCGCGCCTGCTTTTCGATCTCCTTCTTCTCGCCCTCGTAGCGCTCCGCCTTTTTTTGATAGGCTGCCAGTTTGGCCGCCAGTTGCTGTTGGGCTTCTGGCGACAGCCCGTTCAGACCGCTTAGAATCGACAACTCGTCGGCCATGGCCTCAGCCAGGCTTTGCTTGCCGCTCTTGGCCTGATAATAGGCCCAATTGTCGATGCAACCGGCCTGTGCCTTATCCATCGCTTGCCCGATATTGCCGGCCTTAACCCCGCAAAGGGCCATGAACGTAGCCGTCAACGTGACCAGTAGCGCGATGACCGAAGTCAGACCATCATTGTTGTTTTCCGCCAGCTCTTGAATCTTCTCTTCCAGTTCGCCCATACATTGATCCTCGCCGCGTCCATCGGTGCGCGCCCGGCAAAGAACCGAGCTCCAACGCGAACCACTGTTTTTGCAGGAAATAGTCGCCCATTCAGCGACCGAAGCTGGAAGCTAGCCGGTCTTGGGCCGGCGGTCAATAGGCGGGGAATCCCTCCTTTCCCGGCCCCATCACCCAATTCGAGAGGGATATTTTGTGAAAACCGTCCTGGTCGGACCGGATTAACCTTACCTTTTAGCCGTAAAACAAGCAGAATCACGCATTGCTAACAGGCGGACCAGAACCGGGATAGAGCGCATGCGGCAGCTTTTGGCGGTCGGTGTCGGACTGGCGGCGATCCTGGCGGTCTTCAGAATAGTTTGGCACGCCGGAACACAGATACTATGCTGGGGCGGCCTCGGACCGCATGGAGCGCAAATCCTGCCGGTTTTCCTGTTCGCCCTGATTACGTCCCATCTTTCCGGAGGCTATGGCTTCGCCCGGATCGCTCGCGGCAGAACCAGTCTTGGCCTGCTGGTCGCCTACTTCAGCTTGTTTGCTTATCGAGGGTGGCTGGAAAAAATGTGGGGCCTGCCGTTGAGTTGGCTAGGGGGAGTGGTGATAATCGGCGGGCCGCTCATCCTTGCCGGCTCAGCCCTAGGCAACTGGCTGGACGCCAGCCCAGCCTGTGAAGAACCGGAATCCCACGATTCATCCCCGGAGATGGATCGTCAGGCAGATTGACGCCTATGCTTGAAATAAAACTCAACCCGCGGCGCGTGATCGGCATCGACCCCGGCACCCGGCATGTCGGCTGGGGGGTGGTCGAGGAGCGGGGCAATGCCCTGCATCAGGTGGCCGCCGGCTGCATCCACGCCCCGGGCGATTCGATCGCCGAGCGGCTGGTGGCCATTCATCATGGCCTACAGGCGGCCATCCGGCTCCACCAGCCGGCCGTGGCCGCCATCGAAACCGTCTTTGCCGGAGAGAACCTCAAGACGGCCGTGGCCATCGGCGAGGGCCGGGGCGTGGCCGTGCTCTCGGCGGCCGAGTTGGGCCTGGCGGTGATCGGCTACGAACCGGCCCTGGTCAAGCGCGCCGTGGCCGGCGCGGGCCGGGCCGGCAAGGAGCAGGTCCGCGAAATGGTCCGCGTGCTCCTGGCACTGCCGGAATTACCGGCCACCGACCACGAGGCCGACGCCCTGGCCCTGGCCATCGCCCACCACCGCCGCGCCCGCCTGCCCGGCGGAGGCGAACTGCCGCCCCAGGTCCAGGCCGCGCTGGCCGCCGTGCGCCGCCGCCGCACCGGCCGGCCGGGCCGCCGGAACTCCC
>CAYMGG010000598.1:0-2192 GCA_964389915.1 uncultured Planctomycetaceae bacterium | reverse complement strand
TCGATGGGCACCAGCATCGAAGGCGAGTGGGAGGAGGTCATGGCCGTGGTCCGGCGCTGCTTCGAAGCCATGCGCCAGGATTGCAACCGCGTGGTCCTGTCGCTCAAGGCCGACTACCGCAAGGGCCCCGCGGGTCGGATGCAGCGCAAGATCGAATCGGTGAAAGCGAAGCTTTAGAAGGGCGGGAGGAAACAGCACATGGCGGAATTAAAGCATTACGACGTCGTCATTCTGGGCACCGGCCCGGCCGGACTCCAGGCCGCGATCCACGCGGCCCGCAAGAAGGTCTCCGTGCTCGTCCTCGGCAAGGAGAGCAAGAGCAGCATCTTCCATCACCACGTCGAAAACTACTGCTGCGTCTTCAACACGACCGGCGAGGACATCATCCGGACCGGGCGGCAGCAGGCCGGCGCTTTCGGAGCGGAGTTTCGGGATGAAGACGTCCTGGCGATGGGGGCCGAGGGCCGACGCTTCAGAATAACCCTGGAGAGCGGCGTCGTCGCTAACGCCGGCGCCGTGGTCCTCGCTACCGGGACCTCCCGGAAGAAACTGGGCGTGCCCGGTGAAAAGGAGCTGCTGGGCCGCGGGGTGAGCTACTGCGTGGAATGCGACTGCAATTTCTACAAGGGGGCCGAGGTGGCCGTGGCGGGCAGCGGCAGCGCCGCCGCCGGCGGCGCCCTGGCGATGCTCGCCTACGCCCGGGCGGTGCACCTCGTCTGCGAGACGCTGGAGGTCAGCGCCGTGCTGGAGGCCGAGCTGCGGCGCAGCGGCGTCGTGCTCCACGAAAACCGCAAAGTGACGGCGATCAGCGGCACGGATGCGGTTGACGCCGTCGTCCTGGACGACGGCTCCCGGCTGCCGGTCCAGGGCGTGTTCATCGAGCTGGGCGCCAGAGGCGTCATGGAGCTGGCCGGGCTGCTGGGGGTCCATCTGGACGAAGAGATGAAGCACATTCAGACCAACAAGAAGATGGAGACCAACGTGCCCGGGATTTACGCCGCCGGTGACATCACGGGCCCCCCCTGGCAGGTGGCCAAGGCCGTGGGCGAGGGCTGTGTGGCCGGGCTGGAGGCGGCCGGTTATGCGAAAAGGGCCGCCAAGGGATCGGCCGGGTGAGTCCAGTCAAAAAAATGACGTGTCCGGCGGGAAGGCGGCCGGGGGCGCTCGGCACGCCCGGCCTTTGATCGTTCCAACCCACCGAACTATTTGACGTTTTTGATTTTATAATCACGGCATGATTTGTGCTTGGAACAGACGGGGGGATTTTCCCCCCAGGCAGAACGCTGAATCCTGGATCTCACCTCGACATAGAAGATCTTGGGAAGAGAATCCGAAATGGCCCCCCCGTCTGTCGCCACCGACGCTCCTACGGGAAGAGACTCCCGCGCCGCTGCGCCTTCAGCTCACCCGCCATCGCCCATCGAGATCACCGCCCGCCAAGCGGACGAGCGGCGATGGAGCCAGTACGAGGCCAAGTACCGGGCGCTCTTCGACACCTCCGCCGACGTCATGGTGCTGATGGACCGTGACGCCAACCTGCTCGAGGTCAATTCCAGGTTTGAAGATGAACTGGGTGTTCCGGCGGCCGAGGTCGTCGGCAAGCGCCTGATTTCCTGCGGCGTCGTCACGGCGGAATCGGCCGACCGCATCCAGTTGAACCTAAAAGAAGTATTCGACGGCAAGCCCCTTGCGGCGTTCGAGGTCTGCGCGAGGGATAGAAACGGCCGGCGGGTGCCCCTGGACGTCCGTATGGTGGGGCTGCGCGAAAAAGGGGCGGTCACGACCGTGCTCGCCAGCCTGCGCAGCATCCGCGACCGTCGCGAGCTCGAAGCGGCGCTGCGCAGCAGCGAGGAGACCTCCCGCGTCTTGATGAGCGCGGCCCAGAGCGCCGCCTTTCTGATCGATCGCCAAGGCCGCATTCTTTCCGTCAATCCGGAAGCCGCCCGGCTGGCCGGCCTCCCGATCGAGGAATTGTCGGGCAAGCCGATCGGTGCCTGCCTGCCTCCGGAGGCGGCCGAATTCCGGCGGCAGAAAAACCGCGAGGCCATCGATACCGGCCTGCCGCTCTGCTTCCAGGACGAGGTCGGGGGCCAGACCTACCTGAACTCCTTGCATCCGGTGCGCGACGACCATGGCCGGGTCGTCAAGCTTGTCGTCTACTGCAAGGACATCACGGCGGAGAAGCGCTCCGA
>CAYMGG010000597.1:0-2199 GCA_964389915.1 uncultured Planctomycetaceae bacterium | reverse complement strand
ACCCGTGACATGCCGCCGCGGCCCAGAAGCTTCTTGATCTCGTACCCGGGGATGGAGGGGAATCCCTGCACCGCCGTCTACCTCCCCGCCCGCCGGTCTATCCAGAGATTGGAATTCATTGGGTCGCTCCGCCGGCCGGGGCCGCCGGACCTTCCGCCGGCCGGGGCCGCCGGTCTATCCAGAGATTGGAATTCATTGGGTCGCTCCGCCGGCCGGGGCCGCCGGACCTTCCGCCGGCCGGGACGGGACGCAATCCATCTGGCGCAGCAGGAACTCGGCCAGCCGGTACAGGTAGACGTCGCTCTCGCGGACATGGCTGACCTGGGAGGCCTTGAGCTCGAACCAGAAGGCGCAGATGCGCTGCACGGCGTGGAACAGCTTGCGCCAGTCATCCGGAAGCGGGGCCCGGGCCGAACGGATGGCGGCGGTGATGTCCCGCGCCGCGCGCTCGGCCGCTTTCGCGGCGTCCGGGAGTCCCTCGCCCGATCCGGAACGGGCCCGGCCGGCGGCGGCGGCTACGTCCGTCTCCTGCAGCAGGGCGGCGTGGGCGAGCAGGTGGTCGCGGAACTGCCGGAACTGGGCGGCCGCCTCCTCCTCCGGGGCCATGGGCAGATGGTGGGTGAAGTGCAGCATGTACTCGAGGATCTCGCGCAGGCGCTCGAACCGTTCGCGCGAGACGAAAAAGCGGTGCGATTGCCGGAAATCGACGCGCTTCGGAGCCCGGCGGCGATGGCTGTCGGCCATGTCCACGTAGACGTGGTCGATGTAATGGCGCACCTCGGCGCGCAACAGCTCGAGGCGCTCCTGCTCGTCGAGGCGGCGCTCCCCGCTCTTCTCGTCGGGATGTGACCTCTCCCTCTTCATGCCCGGCCGACATTATATCACACGGCCGTGCCGCGGGGGCATCCGCCGGGCGGCTAGCGCCGGGGAGGCGGGGGACGCACCTCGAAATCGAGCCAGCCGCTGCTGTAGGTCGAACCCAGGGCCGGATCGTTGCAGTAGACGCCGACCTTGTAGGAACCGGCCGCCAGGCCGTCGGGCACTCGCACCAGCAGAACCCGCGGGGTCCAGCGGCGGACGATGAGCCGGTTCATGCGCCCGCGGTTGATGCAGGCCAGCTTGCCGCCCTGGCTGGCGCCCCAATCGCCGACCATCTCGAAAGTATCACCGGGGCGTCCGGAGGCCCGGCTCAGGCTGTCCAGGCGAACCCCGCATGGCTGGCCGGGAACCGCTTCGCCGGCGGCGACGGTGACCGGGCAGCAGGCGCAGTTGTTGCGCTCGTCCGCCTCGGCGACCCGGTTGCCGGCGTCGATCACCGCGCACAGGAAGTACGCGCCCGGCGGCGTGTCGAGGGGAACGGTGTTGGCGCCGTTCAGTTTGACCGGCTTTGAATTCTCCCCCGCCCCCAGGGTCACGAACTCCCGGCCGCCGAGGAGCAGCACCCCGTCGCTGTAGTGCAGGGAATAGAGGGCCAGCGGCGCCGGAGCCAGGCAGCGGGGGCTCTTGCACAAGACGATGTCCACGGCCACCTCGGTGACGGCCGCGGCCCCGGACTTGCGGGCGATGACCCGGAACGAATCCTTCAGCTCCTGGCCCGGCCGCAGGGGCTGGGGCGGGCAGTCGCCGATGGCGATGGCCAGGTCGGGGAGGGGGGGCTCCTGGCACAGCAGCGGGATGGCCATCAGCAGGACCATGAATGCGACGGCGGCTGGATTTTTCACGCTTCACCTCCTTCGCGCACCCGGGGCACCTGCAGTATACGCGGTGGGGAAAAAAATCTCATCCCGGACGCCGCGCCACCGCCAACCGCCAGCGGCCGGCCAGGTCGCGGCGGCAGGCGATGTGGGAGAAGCCGGCCCGGTGCAGCATCGCCACCAGAACACGCTTCTGGCGGCACCCGATTTCCAGCAGCAGCCAGCCGCCGGGGTTCAAGCGCTCCGGGGCGGCGGCGACGATGCGGCCCAGAACCTCGGTGCCGCGCTCTCCGGCGACCAGCGCGGCGCGGGGTTCGAAATCGCGCACCCCCGCCTCCAGTTGGCGCCATTCGGCGGCGGACACGTAAGGCGGGTTGGCGACGATCATGTCGAAGCGGCCGCTGCGGGCGGGAAAGAGGTCGGCCGGGCTCACCCTCACGCGCGCGGCGGCGCGGTGCCGGGCGAGGTTGCGGCGCAGCACGCGACGCGCCGGGGCGCTGTTCTC
>CAYMGG010000596.1:0-2215 GCA_964389915.1 uncultured Planctomycetaceae bacterium | reverse complement strand
CGCCCTTGGCGCCGATGACCGTGAGGGTGTATTCCAGCCACGAGCCAGGGGCGGCCCCCAGGTCGAGGACCCGGTCGCCGGACTTGATGAGCCGGTGGCGGCGGTTCAATTCCTCAAGCTTATAGATCGAGCGGGCCAGGTGCCCCTCGCGTTTGGCTTGCTTGAAGTAGCGGTCGTGGAGTTTGCGCATGTCAGCCGGCGCAGAGGTTGTCGTGGACTTCCAGCTGCCAGCCCAACTGACCGATCAGATCGACCACCTCGCCGCGGGCGATGTCGTACTTCCGCTGCTCGGCATACTCCAGCAGGGTCAGCAGAATCTCGCGCTCGTCACCATTCTGCGAGTTGATAACGTACCAATGCCCTTCCTTACGCAGGACCATGGTCTTGTCCGACATGGCCGAAATCCTCCCTTGGCGGTCCGCGCCGACCCATCCGGCCGGCGCACCAATGCCACCAATAGGTTTAATCGACCAACCGGAGCGCCCGGCTCAGCCCGTTTCCTCAGCGCCAATCGGAATTACGCCCCGCAGCGTCTGCCCGAATGATGCGGGAACAATCGCCGCCAAACACAACGTCTTAATCAACTTTATATGAAGCGATTTCTTCGGGAGGAAAGTTAAGTGTTCTCGCCTCCGTCTTCCAATTTTCACGATTACGCGTCTCAACCACTAGCAGAGCGTTTATTACTTCTATAACCATCATGCCCTTAGATTTTACGCCTAACTCTTCCTGAATCTCACTGACGCGCCCCCACTCGGCTTTGCTCATCTCCAAATACTTCGCCTTAATATCGCTGATTTCTTCGCGAGTAAAGCAGCGCCTTAGCCATTGTTTTAAAACCTCGACAATCGCCTCTTCGACTTCTGATCGCGGCTCAGCCAGCCGCGGACCGGCATATCCAGACGTCATTGGCGCTATCCCCCACCAGGTTAAGTGACGTCCGCTGGCATCGCCGGCTTTTAGGCAAATCTTAAGCTCCCGATTAAGCGCATCCTTTAGCGAAAAAACTCGAGACCCACCATCATAGACATACATAGCACTCGTAATTTCGATTGGCGGAACAAGTCCAAGTAGCGCTGCTTCGTGAGAGTCGCTTTCGCTGCCGCGGGCGGACATCGTCGCGCCAATCAAACCGAGCGTAATCAGCCAGTACACAACACGCATTTTCTTAGCTCCAACGAAAGAAAGCATTTTATCCCGAGTTATTATGGAATTTACTATACCAAACAATTGAAATGCAAATGAAGCAATACAATAAGGGGCATTGAGATGCGGCACGCAATTAATGAGTCCGCCCGCAATTCCAGGCGCGCGAAACTGGATGAGAGTTTTTTGAAGGGGTCCGGGGGAACTTTTTTGCAAAAAAGTTCCCCCGGAAACGCGGTCGACGGGGCTTACCGCCAAAGCCCGGCCAATTCCGCCGGCAGCTCCGGGGTGCCGCCGGCCTGGGTGCAGACGAAGCTGGCCAGCCTGTTGGCGGCGTCATTGATCTGTTTCAGTGGCCGGCCCAGGGCGAAGCCCACCGCCAGGGCGGCGGTAAAGGAGTCGCCCGCGCCGACCGTGTCGGCGACCCGGGCGGCCGGATGGCCGGGATGCTCGTCGGCCTCGCTTGCGGTCAACAGCAGGCTGCCCCGTTTGCCGTTGGTCAGGGCGATCAGTTTGAGGTCGTACTTGGCCCTTAGCCGCGCCAAAACCTCGCGCGGCGAACCGCCCGCGCACCCGGCCTGTTCGGAGATGAGCGGCAACTCCTCGTCGTTGAGCTTAAAGACATCGGCCCGCCGCAACGAGGCGTCGATCAGTTCGGGCGAGTGATAATGCTGGCGCAGATTGACGTCGAAAACCCGCAGGCAGTCGGGCCGGACCAGGTCCAGCAACGTACCGATCGTCCGCCGGGCCCCGGGCGAACGCTGGCCCAGCGACCCGAAGCAGACGATATCCGCCGCCGCCGCCAGCTTTTTCGTTGCGGAAGTCAGTGGTGAAAAATCCCAGGCGGCGTTCTCGCGGATAATGTATTTCGGCTGCCCCGCTTCGCTCACGGTCACGTCGACCAGTCCGGTGGGATGCTCCGGATCGCCGGCCACGCCCGCACGGCCCAGCCCGAGGCGGTCGAGGGCGGACAGGATCTCGCGGCCATCCTCATCCTCGCCCACGGCGCTGACGATCTCGCCGCGCGCGCCCAAACTCCGGCAGTGGTAGGCGAAATTGGTGGGCGCAC
>CAYMGG010000595.1:0-2219 GCA_964389915.1 uncultured Planctomycetaceae bacterium | reverse complement strand
GGGAGTAGCCTTCGTAAAAATGGAAGCGGCCCTCCATCATCACCACCGGCTTGTTGCCCAGCCGGCCGCAGACCAGTTGGCCGGCATGGCTGGCCACGGTCGAGCGGGGAAAGTGGGGAATTTCGCTGTAGGCGATCTCTTTCGCGCCCGTCACCTGGCGGGCCAGATTGCCCAGGCCAGTCCCCAGAATCACCCCGATCTGGGGAGCTTCGGCCAGCCGACCCCGCACGGCGGCGGCCGCCTCGTCGATCATCACGCGCAATTCCGTCATCCTGCCCGCCTTTCCGCTTTCCAAAATCCGCAAACCTACCCCTGCGTTCTGGCTGACTGACCTGCCCGCACGCACGCAAAAAATGAAATTTTATACTATACCCATCATCCCCCTGCCGCGCCAGTCTATTTCAGGCCCGCCGGCGGGCAATATTCATTTATCTGGCGCAGCGGCAAGACAATAAGAGCGTGCCGGCTCTAAGCCAAACCGCATTTTGCCACCGCTACCGGGGGACCTTTTTTTACAAAAAAAGTTCCCCCGGGCCCATTCAGAAAAACTCTCGCCGACTTCGAGTTAAAAGGCGACGCCCCAGATGAAAAAACCAATTGAAGATTTAAGCGACCCGGGTTTTTGGCTATGATTTGGGCAGTCGAAACCGCCCCCTGCAAACGATGAGGAAAAAGTCATGCCCGAGGCAAAGATTTCGCGCCGCGCCCTGACTCCGGCCGAAGTTGAAGAACTGGAGCGGCGCGACTGCCGGGCCGAAGACTGGAACGCCGTGCGCGTGGCCCCGGACTTTCAAACCTCCGCCCTCCGCAGCGTGCGTTTCTCCGGGCGGGTGGAGCTGGGCAGTTTCGCCGGCCGACTCGTTCTGCCGGGCGGGGTGGAGGCCCCGGCCGGCATCGAAAACGCCTGGCTGCACGACTGCACAATCGGCGACGGCTGCTTGATCCGCCACGTCCGCCAGCGGCTGGCTAACTACGCCGTAGGCGACGGCGCCCTGATCGAGGACGTGGGCCTGCTGGCCGTGGAGGGCGAAAGCGCTTTCGGCAACGGGGTACGGGCCAGCGTAATGATCGAGGCCGGCGGCCGGGAAATCCCCCTTTGCGACCGGCTGAGCGCGCAGCTGGCCTATGTCCTGGCCGTGCACCGCCACCGGCCGGCCCTGGTCGCCCGATTGGAAAAATTGCTGGCTGAGCATGCCCGCCAGGCCACGGCCGCGCGGGGCACAATCGGCTCGGGCGCGCAGATCACGGGCGTCGAAACCATCCTCAACGTCCGGATCGGCCCGGCCGCCCGCATCCGCCGGGCCTGGACATTGGAGAACGGCACGGTGAACAGCACCCCCGCCGCGCCGAGCGTGGTCGGCGACGGGGTGATCGCCAAGGACTTCATCCTGGCCACCGGGGCCACGGTCGAGGACGGCGTGCAACTGGACCGCTGCTTCGTGGGCCAAGGCGCGGTGCTGGCCCGCCAGGCCACGGCCACGGACTCGCTCTTCTTCGCCAACGCCGAGTTGGAGCGCGGCGAGGCCTGCGCGGTCCTGGCCGGCCCTCACGCCATCAGCCACCACAAGGCCACCCTGCTTTTGGCCGCGCTCTACAGCTTCTACAACGCCGGCAGCGGCACGAATTTCAGCAACCACATGTACAAGCTCGGCCCCGTCCATCAGGGCGTGCTGGAACGCGGCTGCAAGACCGGCTCCTCCTGCCACCTCTACCTGCCGGCCCGGCTGGGCGCGTTCTCCACCATCATCGGCCACCACCACGCCCACCTCGACACCTCCGCCCTGCCCTTCGCCTACATCGTCGAGGAGAACGGCCGCAGCATCATCCTGCCGGGCGCGAACCTCTTCACCTCGGGCACGCGCCGCGACGGAGCCAAGTGGCCGGCCCGCGACCGCCGGCGCGATCCCGACCGGCTCGACTGCGTGGACTTTTCCGTCTTCAGTCCCTACACCGTCGCCCGCCTGCGCGCGGGGCGCGACCAGTTGCGCGCCTGGGCCGCCGAGCGGCCGGCGACCGACCACCGCCCGCACGGCGGCGGCTTCATCCCCCACCCCTGGCTGAACAAGGGCGCGGAATTATACGCGCTGGCCGTGGACTATTATCTGGGCGGCAAACTGGCGGCATACCTGACCGCCGCAGCCGAAGCCGGCCGCGAGGCCGAAGCCGCCGCGCGCGAACTGCTGAACGCGGCAGCGGTCCCGGCCGAGTGGCTCGACTGG
>CAYMGG010000594.1:0-2222 GCA_964389915.1 uncultured Planctomycetaceae bacterium | reverse complement strand
CGTGGTCTGTTGCGCCCTGGGCGTTGGCGGCGCGTTGTATTGGAAGGATCAGCAAACCAAAAACCTGCCGCCCCCGGCCCCGGTCGCTCCGGCGCCCGTGGCGGCCCCGGCTCCGGCGGCGGAATCGGAAACCGCGGCCATGCGCGCCGAGTTGCAGCAAATGCGCCAGGAGATGCAGGCCAAGCAGGCCGAGCTGGCGGCAGCGACCCAGGCCGCCGCGCAGAACGCCGCCGCCGCGCCCGCGCCCGAGGTGGACGCGCTGCGCAAGCAGGTGGCCGAGTTGAGCGGCAAGCTCGAACGGCAGGAGATGGCCGACAAGATCCGCGCCGAAGTCAGCAAGGAGATGCAGGCCAAGCAGCAGGAACTTGACGTGCGCGAGAAGGAGGTCAAGGCCGCCGCCGCCGCGGCCGCCGCTGCGGCCAACGCCGCGACCACCGCCGCCTCCAGCGCCGCCACTTCGGCCAGCAATGCCGCCACCACGGCGGCCACCACCGCCACCAAGGCGGCAGAAACCACCACTCAGACCGTGACCACCGTGCAGTCCGTGCCGGCTCCGGGCCAGGTCTACGTGCAGGCTTCCGAGCCGGTGACGACCACGACGACGGTCTACGTCAAGCAGTCTCCCCCGCCGCTGCGGGTGGAGGTGGTTCCGCCCTGTCCGTCGGCCCGCCACGTCTGGCGAGCCGGCTATTGGGACTGGACCGGCACGAGCTATATCTGGATGGGCGGCGTCTGGGTCGCCCCGCCGCAGCCGGACGTGGTCTGGGTTCTGCCCCGCTACGAGCCGATCACGATGGGCGGAGTGATCGTCTATCGCAAGAGTCCGGGCTATTGGCGTTCGCATCATCATGATGACGGTCCCCGGCCCCCGCATCATCGCTGATCGGCGGCCGGCGTGAAACGGGCGCTTGCGGCGGGATGGCAGATGCTGTCCTCCGTCGGCGCCCGAATCTCCGCCCGCCGGAGAATGCGGATGACGGCGCCGATAGGGTGTGGGTGGCGCGCCGGATTATAAGTGGCTGCGGAGCGGTATGACCATGAGCGTTTGTCTGCGCAGTCCTAAGCCAGGCGCGTTCACGTTGGTGGAGCTGCTGGTGGTAATCGCCATCATTGCCCTTCTGGCCGGATTGCTGCTGGGGGCTCTGATGCGTTCCCAGAAGACGGCCGGTGCCGGCCAGTGCCTTTCAAATCTTCGCCAGATCGGTCTGGCCCTGAACATGTATCTGGACCAGAACGATAACTTCTTCCCTGCCATCGCCAACATGCCTTCCCAGCACCTCTCCCCCCTGCCGCCCATTTCCGACGTGCTCCTCGCCTTCGTGGAAGGGGCGCGCGAGGTCTTCCATTGTGCGGGCGATGACCAAAAATTCTTTCAGAACGAAAAAAGCAGCTACGAGTGGGCGACCATGCTCAACAACCAGCATCGGGGAAACATCATGGGGGGGCGGGTTACGGAAACTGAGATCCGCGTCCTCTGGGACTACGGGAGTTTCCACGGGCCGGTGGGGCAGAAAGCTTCGCGCAACATGCTGACCCTGGACGGCAAAGTCTGCGCTTTCTGAGTCGAAGCGTACGGCGCTCCGCCAGAAGCGGGGAGGGCTAAACATGAAGAGTCTGTTCGGGGTTGAGGTGGTCAAGGGACCGGCCAAATCCGCGCCGGTCAGGCCCGGAATTGCGCCGCAGCGCAACTGGCGCCGACGGATTTTTGCCTTCGTCGCGATTCTGGCGCTGGGCGGCGTGAGCTACGGCGGCTATCGCGGTTACCGCCTTTATTATCCGCCGTCGGTTCTGGCCAAGGGCGATGACGGCCGGGCGAAACTGGACGTCGACAAGCTGCACAGCCTGCCTGAAGGCGAACGGGCGCAAGCGCTCAAGAATTTCGCCCAATCCGTGGCCCGGGCGCCGCGGCCCGAAAACCCGCCGGCGGGGCAGGCGGGGACGACGGCCCCGCGCCGGCGCGGCCCGCCCGAGGAGTTCGGCAAGCTGACCGAGGACGAGCGGAAGGTGCTGGGTGAGTCGTTCCGCAACGAGATGCAGCAGCGCATGGCCGCCGATATGAAGCGCTTCTTCGCTCTGCCGCCGGCCGAACAGCAGACGGAATTGGACCCACGGATCGACGAGATGGTCGCGCGCCATGCGGAACGCGAGGCCCGGCAGGCCGAAGGCGCCCGCGGCCAGTGCGCCGAACATCGCCGCCGTAAAGGCCTCGACCAGCGGATAAC
>CAYMGG010000593.1:0-2256 GCA_964389915.1 uncultured Planctomycetaceae bacterium | reverse complement strand
GCAGGAGTGCGGCCGCCTGGCCCAGGGTCCGGGCCGCGCCCAGAAAGTCGCCCCGCGCCTCCTGCCGGGCGGCGGCGCCCTTTAGCTCCTCGGCGCTGGCCGGCCGGATCAGCCCGCCGCGGACGAATTTGACCAGGGTCTGAAAGGCGGCGTAGCGGCCGACCAGGCTGAGCTGAACCACGGTCTGGACCGGGTTGACCCCGTCGATGAACTCGGCGACCCGGCGCTCCTCGAGGGGGCAGGCCGCCAGGGCCACGCGCAGCCGGTCGGGATCGGCGGGAACGTAGACGGTGTCGGGGGAGGGGACGGCCTTGACCAGGCGCTCCCACTCGTCCAGCCGGCGCATCGCCTCCAGGATCAGGCCCGAGGTGTTGATGCTGATGCGCGAGCCCTGCACCCGCGGCAGGAGGATCGAATCGTCGGGCAGGCCCTCCTGGAATTGGAACTTGGCATGCTGCCAGCCGAAGAGGTCGTAGACCTCCTCCTCCATCTGGAAGCGCAGGGCCGCGTCGATCTCCGTCTGGTCCACCAGGCCCTGCTGGACCAAAAGCTTGCCTATCCGCTCGCCGTCGGGCTGGCCGGCCAGCACCCGGTCCAGGTCGGCCTGGGTCAGCTTGCCGCGGGCGACCAGGATCGAGCCCAGTGGCGCGCCGCGGCGCTCGCCGGTGCCGACGCAACGCATCGTGCCCTGGCTGAAGACCAGGAAGCGCTGGCTGCGGTCGTCGTAGACGTGGAGGGTGCCGGTGAGCTGATTGGACGCCAGAGTCTGGAAGACGTTTGCCAGTCCAAAAGTGTCGAGATCGCCCTGGAATCCCATGGAATGTGCTTATTCCTCGGCGAAGAATTCGTCCAACCGGGCCTCCGCCTCCCGCTTGAAGTCGGCGTCGTTGAGCTGGCTGGGGCGGTTGGCGTTCTTCTGGGTCATTGTTTCGACGATGGCGGTCAGCTCCTCGGTCACCTCCCGGGCGTGGAGTCGGACCATGCCGATGGTGGTCCGGTCGTCGAAGATGACGACGATCAGGCAGCGGTCGGCCACCAGGCCGATCTGGATGTTCTCGCTGTTGCCCTGGTGGAAGATGACGGAGAAGTTGCGCTCGCCTAGTTTCTCGGCCAGGGCCCGGGTGGAGGCGAAGCTGCCGGCCACCAGGGCGGCGATCGAATCGGTGTTGAGCGACTGGGTGAAGCCTTTCTTGGTCACCAGGTGGCCTTCGATGTCGATCAGCAGGGCACAGTTGGCCTTGCTGCGTTCGAGGAAGGCCTCCAGGCAGCGGTCGATCTCCTCCACGTCGTCGGAGTAGAACACCAGTCGCCGGCGGCGCAGTTCCTCGGGTGTGTCGGTCGTGTGGTCCATGTGCCCCCCTTTCGCCGTCCGGCGGCCGGCACGGCCGGACCAGGCGCGGTGGCGCAAAATTCGGCGCTCCTGCCCGTTTGCAGCGCCGTGACCGCGCGCAAGCGCGGATTTTTCGGTTGCGATTCCTGCCTGGCCGCCGGGTTGGCCTGAAATCGCAACGTCCGGCGGCCGGTCTGAAAGGTGCGGCCGCTGGGCGACCGTCGTGCCCTGGTTTTCAGACTAAGGGGTTGCGACGAGACAACTAACGCAACCATGATTCTGTGTCGAGTTTCCCGAATACGCAATTCTGGCCGAAAAGCGCCGCCTCGGGAGACTCTCTTCGACTGACGGTTGCGCTGCTTATTTCGGCGCGACCACCAAACCCCGGCCCCGATTTTTCAGCCCCGGCCTAACGGAGCAGCAACGCCCAGACCAGGAAGCCCACCGCCCCCAGCACTACCAGGAGCAAAACGATCAGCCAGGGATTGATTTCCAGGCCGGAGCCCTTCTTGCCGCTCTCGGCCTTGATCCGCTGGCGCAATTCCTCGTCTTCGCGCTGCCGCTCCTGGCGGATGGCGCGGACCATGGCGCTTTTGGATTTGCGGCTCTGCCCGTGGGCTTCCTCTTCGGGCTCTTTTTCCTTCTTGGGCGGCGCGGCCTTGGGCTTCACCGGCGTCGGCGGCGGCGGCAGATCCGTGGCGGCTGGGAGCTTGCCCGTGGCCGGGACGGTCGGCGGCGGGGGCGCTAGAACGGTTTCCGGAGCGGCGGCCGCCAGCCGGCCGCTGCCGGGGCGAGGCGCCGGCGGCGGAACGGGCGCGGCTTTCTTTTCCGGAGCCGGGGCCGGCGTTGGCGGCGGCGGAGGAGGCGGAGGCGGCGACACCGCTGCGCTGGCCACGGCTTCCAGGTCAGCGGCCAGGGCCTGGGCT
>CAYMGG010000592.1:1264-2267 GCA_964389915.1 uncultured Planctomycetaceae bacterium | reverse complement strand
AGCCGCGCGCGGGCTTCGGCCGCGCGCTCGCTGACCGCGGCCACGAACCGGCGGACCGTGCCGTCCCGGGCCGCCGCCAGGGCCGCGGCCACGCCCCCGTGGTGCACCAGCCGCCCCTGCTCGATGATGGCGATCGAATCGCACAGCTCGGCCAGTTCGGCCAGAATGTGGCTGGAAATGACGATGGTCTTGCCCATCCGCCCCAATTCCTTGAGCAGCGAGCGGATCTCGATGCGCGCCCGGGGGTCGAGCCCCGAGGCCGGTTCGTCCAAAAGCAATACCTTGGGATCGGGCAGCAGAACCCGCGCCAGCTGCAACCGCTGCTGCATGCCCCGCGACAGGCTGGGGGCCATGGCGTCGGCCCGGTCGTTCAGATCGGTCAGGGTCAGGACGTCCGCCACCGCCCGGTCCAGGTCGGGCGTCTCGACATTGTAGGCGGCGGCGAAGAAATAGAGATATTCGCGCACCCGCATGTCCTCGTACACGCCGCAAAAATCCGGCATGTAGCCCAGCCGGCGGCGGACCAGGGCCGGCGAACGCAGCACGTCGACGCCGTCGATCCAGGCCCGGCCCGCGGTGGGCAGGATGAGCGTGGATAGGATTTTGATGGTGGTGGTCTTGCCCGCCATTGGGCCCGATCAACCCCAATACCTCGCCGGGCTGAACGTGCAGGTCCAGCCCGTCCAGGGCCGTCAGGCCGCCATAGCGCTTGGTCAACCCCTCGATCTTGATCATCACCGCTCCTGGATCGAAACTCCGAGACGAATTTTTCACCCCCACGCTCGCTGGCCGCGCCCAACGCCTCCCCCTCCCTCTGGGAGGGGGTTTGGGGGGAGGGAGTAGACCGAGAGCCTCCCGGGTCATCGCCCCCACTCCACCCCGCCCCTTCCCCGGAAGGGGCGGAAGATCGGCGTGCTAATCGCCCTCTTGATCGTGAGGCACGTCCCTAATACTCCCCAAGGCTTGGAAAACCTGGCCGGAATGCAGGGCGGGATTAATCCCC
>CAYMGG010000592.1:0-1225 GCA_964389915.1 uncultured Planctomycetaceae bacterium | reverse complement strand
TCCGGCCGGTTTTCATTCCGCCTCCGCGGCCTGTATCTCCTCCGGCGCGATCGTTCGGCGCACTAAAGTCAGACTCTCCCGCCGGGTCGGCAGACCTTTGAGCCCCAGTTCGCCCACCGGCGCATGGTTGGCGGCCAGCAGCACCGCCCCCCCCGCCGCCAGGACCCGACTCAGATCCCCGCGCGTGTCCAACTCCTCCTCGCCCCGCCTGGCCAGCAACGCGATCAGTTCGGCCCGCGACAGGCCGGCCGGAAGCTTCCCGGCCAGTTCGGGGGGCACGCGCTTGGTCAGAAGTTGCGTCAAGCCCTGCACCAGATTCTGATCGATTTGAAAATCGACGCCGGCCGGCGAAGGTTTGGCCTGGTTGGGAGTGAGAGGATCGAAGCTCGCCTCGAAAAGCGCCTGCTGGCAGGCCGCCAAACTGGCCGCCGCGGTTCGTATCTGTGCCTGCCGCGCATCCTTGAATCCCGAGGCATCCCCCCGATTGCCGGCCGCCAACCCGTCTTTCAGCAGTTGCAGCAATCCGCCGGTGTCGCTCACCGCGACCGCCTCACCCGGCCGGGTCGGACCGAAAACGCCGTACTCCTCGGCCGTCAGGACCAGCCCCCAATCCAGCGGCCGGCGGCCGGCATTGGTCAAGCGCGCCCCAGCCCGATCGATCCCCCCCCCACGCCGAATCAGACCGGAGGCGGTCAGCCCCCACTCGGAAGCTTCACCCGGGGTCAGCGGGCCGGCGGCTTCGTAAGTCTCCAGAGCCCATTGCCGCACCAGTACGGTGGCCGGGCGGCAGCCGCCGCTGCGCTGCCAGAATTTCCGGTTGGCCTGGCCCTCGGCCAGGTTGGCCAGGCTTCGCGACCGCCTTCCCCGCCAGTGCGGATCGGGAATGGCTTCCGTCCAGGGCCGAACCGAGTCCTCCGGTCCGCAAAGCAGCTCGGACTCGTGGCGGCGGGGGGCATAAAAACCGCAAAACGTCCGCCGCCAGGCCGACCCGTCGCCGCCCAGATCGAGCACGGTGCAATCACGGATAAAGCAGCCGTTGCCCTTGAGGAAATAGACTCCCCCCAGGGCCAAGCCGGTGAACATTAGGCAGAGGCTTACAAAAATCGCATCCGCCCAGGGCAGTCGATTCCGTCGCCGCAACAGCCAGAAGCGCCCCGGTCCCGCGGTCAGGAAAAAAGCGATCACGAAAACCGCCACGGCCCAGAGGGGGGCCGGCCGCAACCCC
>CAYMGG010000591.1:0-2282 GCA_964389915.1 uncultured Planctomycetaceae bacterium | reverse complement strand
TTGCCTGAACTGGCGGCGCCGGGGTATTCGCGCCTGATCAACCTCGTGTCCGGTCAATACGAGAAACACCGCGACCTGCTGGTGGCGGCGTTCCTGGTCGGCACGCTGGCCATCATGATCGTGCCGCTGAGTCCGATGCTCATGGACTTTTTGGTGGCCTTTAACATCACCATCTCCCTGACCCTGCTCCTAACCACCATCTACGTGCAGAAACCGATCGACCTCTCGGTCTTCCCCTCCCTGCTCCTGGTCGCCACCCTCTACCGCCTGGCCCTGAACATCGCCTCCACCCGCCTGATCCTGGGCAACGCCCCGACCGCCGGCTTCGACGCCGCCGGGCAGCTCATCAAGACCTTCGGCATGTTCGTCGGCGGCGGCAACATCGCCATCGGCGTGACCATCTTCTTCATCCTGATCATCATCCAGTTCGTGGTCATCACCAAGGGCGCCACGCGCATCGCCGAAGTCGCCGCCCGCTTCACCCTCGACGCCATGCCCGGCCAGCAGATGGCCATCGACGCCGACCTGAACGCCGGCCTGATCGACGAGGCCCAGGCCAAGCAGCGGCGCGAGGAGCTGCGCCAGCTGACCGACTTCTACGGGGCGATGGACGGTGCCTCCAAGTTCGTGCGGGGCGACGCCATCGCCGGCATCATCATCACCCTGATCAACATCGTCGTCGGCCTGATCATCGGCACGTTGATGCAGGGCATGCAGGTCTACCAGGCCGCCCAGGTCTTCACCATCCTGACCATCGGCGACGGCCTGGTCAGCCAGGTGCCGGCCCTGCTGACCAGCATCGCCGCCGGCCTTTTGGTCACCCGCAGCGCCAGCCGGGCCCGGTTCGGCGAGGAGGTCATCAACCAGCTCTTCGGCCAGCGCCGGACCATGGCCGTGGTCAGCCTGCTGCTGAGCGGTTTCGGGCTCTTGTCCCTCTTCTCCCTGCCGATGCTGGCCCCGCCGCTTCTGACCATGGCCGCGCTCTGCGGTTTCTCCTGGTACCAGATGCTCAAGGGCGCGGCCACCGCCGACAAGCAGGCCCGCGACAAGGCCGCCGCCAAGGTCGCCGAGGAGAAGCCCGCCCCCGCGGCCGAGAAGCCGGCCGACCTGCTCAAGGTCGACCCGATGGAGTTGGAGGTCGGCTACGGGCTGGTGCCGCTGGTGGACGTCTCCCAGGGCGGCGGCGGCCTGCTCCAGCGGGTGCAGATGATCCGCCAGCAGCTGGCCCAGGAGCTGGGGCTGATCGTGCCGCCCATCCGCATCCGCGACAACATGCAGCTGGAGGCCAACGCCTACGTCATCAAGATCCAGGGCAACACCGTGGCCCGCGGCCGGGCCGAGCCCGACAAGTATCTGGCCATGGACTCCGGCACCGCCAGCGGCACCCTCGACGGGATCGAGACCACCGAGCCAGCCTTCGGCCTGCCGGCGGTCTGGATCGGCGAGGCCAGCCGCGAGTTCGCCGAGCAGTCCGGCTACACCGTGGTTGACGCCGAGACCGTGGTCTCCACCCATCTGACCGAGGTCATCAAGTCCCGCGCGCCGGAGCTCCTGACCCGCGAGGAGACCCGCAAGCTGCTCGACGCCGTGCGCGAGCACGCCCCCAACCTGGTCCAGGACGTGGTCCCCGACCACCTGGGCATCGGCGACGTCCAGAAGGTGCTCCAGAACCTGCTGCGCGAGCGGGTCTCGATCCGCAACCTGCCGGCCGTGCTCGAGTGCCTGGCCGACATCGGCCGGCGGACCAAGGACGCCGACATCCTCACCGAGTACGCGCGCAACGCCCTGGCCCGCTGGCTGTGCAACGAGCACGCCGAGAACGGCAAGCTCTACGTCATCACCCTCGACCCGCGGCTGGAGGAGACGGTCCAGCGCGCCGTGGAACACACCGACGGCGGCTCGTTCCTCACCCTGCGACCCGCCGGGCAGCAGAAGATCGTCGAGAGCGTCTCCCGCGAGGTCGCCCGCCAGCTCCAGGCCGGACATGCGGCCCTGGGCCTGGCCAGTCCGCAGGTCCGCCTGCACCTAAAGCGCATGACCCAGAGCACGCTGCCCTTGCTGACCGTGCTCTCCTATAACGAAGTGCTGCCTGATTACGAGGTCGAGAGCCTCGGGATGGTGACGGTCGACTTATGACGCAAGCTTCGGCTCCAGTCCGGGACCGGCCCGAGGTGCGGGCCTTTCGTGCTCCGACCTACGCGGAGGCGGTGCAGCAGATCGTCGCCGATCTGGGCAAGGACGCCTACATCATCGAGCGCCGGCGGGTGCCGGCGGCGGGGAAG
>CAYMGG010000590.1:0-2318 GCA_964389915.1 uncultured Planctomycetaceae bacterium | reverse complement strand
AAAGCCACCGCCGTCCCGGGCCGGTCGGCCGGAAACACGGCCAGAAAAGGCACGGCCCCGCCCCCGGCCCGTTCGCGGAATTCCTTGGCCTCCTCCGCAGCCGGCGAGGAGTGGGTCAAATCGGCCAGCAGGAGCGCCACGTTTTTCGCCCGGACCAGATCGCGGAACTCCGCGGTATCGTAGACCAGCTTGTCGTTGACTTTGCAATTGGTGCACCAGGCGGCGGTAAACTCCACCAGGACGCTGCGCCCCGCCGCCCGCAATTCGGCAAATCGCTCGGGGCTGAAAGCCTCCCAGCCCTCCTTGACCGGCCCCGCCGTCTTGACCGGCGCGGGAACGTACAGGACATTGAAACACAAATACCAGCCGCCTATCAAGACCAAGGCGGTCGCCCCGGCGGCGACCGCCCGCGTCCGTCCCGGATTCAGCGGCGAGCCGTAATGGCCCCAGAGCCAGCCGGCCAGGGCCACGTGCAACAGAAAGACGTTGACGTAAAAGATGACCTCCCCGTCCAGGGCCCGCATCAGGTAGACCGCCGTGCCCATCAACAGAAAGCCCATCACCTTCTTGAAGGTGTCCAGCCACGCCCCCGGCCGCGGGATAAGCTTCAGAAAGGCCGGATGGGCGGTAAGCAGGATGTATGGCGAGGCCATCCCCAGCCCCATGGTCAGGAAGACGCCCATGATCACGGCCGGCGGCTGCTTGAGGGCCCAGGCCAGGGTGCTGCCCAGAAAGGGACCGCTACAGGGGGTGGCCAGGACCGTGGCCAACATGCCCAGGCCGAAAGCGCCCAGATAGCCGGCGCGCGGCGCGCTTCCCCCCAGGTTGCCCGGCAGCAGAATCTCGTACACCCCGAACAGGGAGAGGGCGAAGCAGAAGACCAGCGCCACCATGACGATCAGAAAGGTCTGACTCTGGAACTGCTCGCCCCAACTAAGGTGAAAGGCAACGGCCAGCTCGCCCAGAGCGGCGAAGACGGTCAGCACGCCGGCGGCGAACACGAAGCCCAGGATGGCGGCCCGCCGCGGGTTCTCGCCCGCCTGCTGGACCAGACCCAGAACCCGCAGGCTCAAGACCGGCAGCACGCAGGGCATGACGTTGAGCAGCAGGCCGGCCAGGAAGGCCAGCAGGTACATGGTGGCCGGCGTCTCGCCCGTCGTCAGCCCCTCCACCTTGAAGGTTTCGGCCTCCGGCGCGGCCGAGGCGGCCACCATTGGATTCGCCGCGCCATCCGTGCCGCTCGCCGGCGTGACGGCGGCCAACAGGTCGGCCGGGAAGGCGGCGAAGGCCTCGTCCGGCCCGGCGCCCGCCGTGGCCAATTCGAGCTTGAGCTCCACGCAGGTGCCGGACTCGCTGCAGGCCTGCACGTGCAGCCGGACCTGCGGCGGGCGGTCGTCCTTGCCCGGAATCGCCCGACCGACGCCATAGACCAGAATCAGCCCCTTGTGCACCCAGCGCCAGTTGTTGGCCGGGCTGTCGCCCAGAAATTTGATGATTTCCTTGACCGGCTCGGGAAAGCGCGCCGGCGTCCACTGGGCTCCGCCGCCGTGGAAGACGATCTGGGCGGGGATTTCGAACGCATCGGCCGGCCCCAGCTTCTCGTGGAACATCTTCCAATGCGGACGGATCTCGAGTTGGAGCACCGCCCGGATCGCGCCGCCCTCGTCGCGGGTGAACAGCGTGGCCTTGACCGGCTCCTCGCCGGCCCGGGCCAGTCCGCCCCAAGCCAGCCCGACGGCCAGCAGGCCGGCCAACCATTGCGCCCGATGTTGCCGATTTTTCATCATAGGATCAGCTCTCGCCATCTTCTCGTTAGTAGGTTGCCAATCCCAGCGCGGCCGGCGCCGCCCGGGTCTTCCGATTGTCGTCCCGCTCAATGCGGCCCGGCCAGGAATTCGGCCAGCGCCGCCTGCCAGTCGGGCTTGGGTTTGAACCCGTGCAGCCGCAAGGCGCGCTTTTCCAGCCGGGAATTGGCCGGCCGGGGCGCGGGCCGGGGGAACTCGGCCGTGGTGCAGGGCACCAAGGCGCGTTGCAGCCCGGTCAGCCGAAAGGCTTCGCTGGCGAAGCCGTGCCAGGTCGTCTCCCCTTCGCAGGAGAGGTGGAACGTGCCGGCCACGGGCAACTCCAACAACTCCTCCACCCGGGCGGCCACGGCCTCGGCCGAGGTCGGATTGCCGTGCTGGTCGGCCACCACTTTCCCCCCCCCCCCCCGCGGCGGGGGGGGGGGGGGGGGGGGGGGGGGGGGGGGGGGGGGGGCCTGGGGGGGCGGGGCGGAGTCTAGCATGGTGGAGGGGATCGGGCGCAGCGGGGCTGGTCGG
>CAYMGG010000589.1:0-2319 GCA_964389915.1 uncultured Planctomycetaceae bacterium | reverse complement strand
ATCCGATAAAACAGAGACGCCCTCTTCGCGCTGCAAGCCGCGGAGAGGGCGTTTTTATTTTGGCGGTCGTGGGGAAGGTCAGGGGAGGAGCAGCGGCTCCCCGGTGATCTCGACTCGTGCCTGCAGGAACCGCGGGCCGGCCGCAGCGGCTGGTGCAGCAAAACCAGGTTGCCCGCCGCCGGCGCTGATCGAGAACCAGCCCGGTTCGATCACCCGTCTACCCTCGTCGTCGATGAGCGAGAGCTGCCGCGGGGTGATGCGAAAAGAGAGTGTGCGACTCTCGCCCGGCTGCAAATGGAGGCGGCGGAATCCGGCCAGGGTGCGGATGGGCACCGGGGCCGAGGCCGCCTCATCGCTGAGATAGAGCTGGACCACTTCGTCTCCCGCCCGAGCGCCGCGGTTGGTCACTGTCACCTCTACGGCCAACTCCTCACCGGATCCGGCCCACTGCGGGACCTTCAGATCGCTGTAGGCGAAAACCGTATAGGAGAGGCCGTGGCCGAAGGGGTAGAGGGGCTCGCCGGTGAAATAGCGGTAGGTGCGCCCGGCCATGGCGTACTCTTCAAAGGGGGGGAGATCTGCGGCCGACCTGTAAAAGGTGACCGGCAGCCGGCCGCCGGGATTGTAATCCCCAAACAGGGCTTCGGCGATGGCGGTCCCGCCCCGCTGGCCGGGATACCACGCCTCGAGGATGGCGGGGATTATCCGGTCCGCCCGGTTGACGGCCAGGGCGCTGCCATTGAAGAGCACCAGCACGGTCGGCTTGTTCAAAGCGGCCACCTGTTCCATCAGTTCCTGCTGAGGGGCGGGCAGATCCAGGCTGGTGCGGTCGCCGCCGTGAAATCCCGGCACTTTCACCTCCATCTCTTCGCCCTCGAGGCGCGGCGAGATGCCAAGGCAGAGCACCACCGCATCTGCTTCGCGTGCGGCCTGCAGCGCCTCCGCAAGCAGCGCGCCGGCGGAGCCCTTCCGGTCCGCGGCCATCCCTTCGGCGAGAGGGCAGCCGGGGGTGTAGGTCACGCGGGCGCGGGCGCCCAGCCTGTCGCGGATCCCCTGCAGGGGGGTGACAGGATGGGAGGGGGTGCCGTTATAGTTGCCGAGCAGCAGCTCGACGTTGTCGGCGTTGGGACCGATGACCGCGATATTTTTCACGGTTTCCAGCAGCGGCAGGGTGTTGCGCTCATTTTTAAGCAGCACCAGGGAGGCGCGGGCGGCTTCGAGGGCGAGGCGGTCGTGTTCGGGGCGGTCGTTCACAGCATAGGGAATCCGGGCGTAGGGGACCAGCTCCGGGGGATCGAATTCCCCGAGCCGGAACCGGGCCGTGAAGAGGCGTTCAACCGCCGTGTCGATCTCCGCCTCGGCGATCAGCCCTTGGCGCACCGCCTCGGCCAGAGCGCCGTACTCCCCGCCGCAGCTGAGGTCGCAGCCGGCCCTGACGGCTCGGGCGGCGGCGGCCGCCATCTCGGGCACCATCTTGTGGCCGTAGAGGATGTCCGAGATGGCCCCGCAGTCGGAGACGATATAGCCGTCAAATCCCCACTCCCTGCGCAGGAGATCGGTCAGCAGCCGGGTGCTGCTGCAGCAGGGCTCGCCTTCGTAGCGGTTATAGGCGCACATGATTGAATGGGCTCCGGCTTCGCGCACGCACATCTCAAAGGCGGGCAGGTAGGTCTCGCGCAGGTCGCGTTCGCCGGCGATGGCGTCAAAGCCATGACGGTCCGGTTCGGGGCCGCTGTGGACGGCGTAGTGCTTGGGGGTGGCGATCGCCTTGAAGTAGCGCGGATCGTCGCCCTGGAGGCCTTTGACAAAAGCGACACCGAGGCGGCCGGTGAGGAAGGGATCCTCGCCGTAGGTCTCCTGGCCGCGGCCCCAGCGCGGGTCGCGAAAAATGTTGATGTTCGGCGACCAGAAAGTGAGCCCCTGGTAGATGCCGCGCTCTCCCCGGCGGACGGACTCGTGGTGTTTGGCGCGGGCCTCATCGCCGATCACGGCGGCGATCCGGCCGACGAGCTCTTCATCCCAGGTGGCGCCGAGGCCGATGGCCTGGGGAAAGACAGTGGCGACGCCGGCGCGGGCGACTCCGTGCAGGGCTTCATTCCACCAGTTATAGTCGGGAATGCCGAGGCGCGGGATGGCGGCAGCGCTGTGCTGCATTTGCGAGATCTTTTCCTCCAGGGTCATCTCGCGGACCAGCCTGCGGGCGCGCTCCCGGGCGGGCAGTGCAGAATCCTGCCAGGGTGTCTGCGCCAGGACGAGGCCGGCGAGGGCGAACAAAATAGAGGCGATGAGGTTTTTCATTTTTCCTCGCTATTTTCTGTT
>CAYMGG010000588.1:0-2325 GCA_964389915.1 uncultured Planctomycetaceae bacterium | reverse complement strand
CCTTGTCGGCGGTCGCGTCGCGCAGTCCGGGCAGGGTCTTGAGTTTGTTCTCCTCGTCGGCCGCCTGGCGGCGCAACTCTTCGGCCGCCTGCAAGCGCTTCTCCCGCGTGTCCGGATCCTCCGGCGCTTCTTCGACCTCGTCGGCCGCGGCCGCCGCGGCCGCTTCGGCCTGTTCGTCGCGCAGCAACGGCTTCCAGGCCAGGAGCGGATCTTTGTTGATCGTGACCGTGCGCCCGTCCTCGCGCTGGAAGACGGCCTTGGTGTCGGTGACCAATACGAGCTTGTAGCTGCCGTCGGCGCTGCGGTATTCGTCGCCCTTGCCTAGGCTCAGGTAGCGGCCGGGATCGGTGCGGGGCGCGGCCAGGACTCGTCGCGCGCCCTTCCCAGACTCCAGTTTGACGAAGCCGACGACCAGGAGGGGAAACTCCTCCTCCTCCTTCTTCTGGGCGGCCTCCTCGGCGGCCTCCCGGCGGGCCGCCTGCGGATCGGGCTTGCGCGGCAGTTTGACGGTTTCCGCGCCGGGCGCGGCGCCGTCCTTGGGCTTGTCCGCTCCGGGCTTGCCCGGCGTGGCGGGGGTGGCGACGGCGGGCCCCGATTTGTCGCCCAGCGGTTCGACCTTTTCCCTCGCCAGTTCGGGCGGGACGACCGGAGCGATGCGGACCAGGCCGGCGCCGCGCTCGGCGACGGCGGCCCGGGTGAGGGGCGGTGTGGGGGCGGCCGGCATTTCGCCCGTGGCCGGCGAGAGCTCCAGCGGGGCGGGAAGGTTGGTGAAATAATCCACCCCCAGCCAGGCCAGCAGCAGGGCCAGGACCAGCGTGACGCCCTTCTCCAGGTTAAGCCAGCCGCCTTTGTTGTTCATACCCGCCCACCAGACTGCGCCTGAAAAGATCGGCCTTCGGGGTTAGCCTGAACCCGGGGGCCGCCCCGAGTCCAATCGCCGGCCGGCGTTTGCCGGTCAGCCCCCCAAGTATTTCGCTTTCGGACTAATGCCCGATCACTCCCGGCCCGGCCGGGGCCGCCTTGCGCGCGGCGGCCGTCGACTGCTCCTCGGCCGAGACTTCGACCAGGGTCAGGGCCGATAGCTTTATTCTAACCGGTAGATAATGCTCGTGCCAGCGGTGGCGGATTTTGGCGGCCGCGTCGTCGTAGACGAACGGCTGGCTGCAGCGGCGCAGCGGATCGCTCTCCACCTCCAGGGCCTGGATTACGTGAAAGGTCTCCGGGCGGCTGCAACGGCCCAGCAGGTCCAGCAAGCCCCGCAGGGTGATGAGCAGTTCCGCCTCCAGCGGATATTCGCGCATGAAGCAGGGCTCCGGGCCGGTCAGCACGGGCGGCAGGGGGCGCAGTGCCGTGATCCGGGCGATGTTCCAGGAGCGTTCGCCCGCCGGCTGATGGACGGAGAAGAGCAGGTCGATGAAACGGCGCATCACCTCCATCTGCCGCAGCCACTCCTCGTCGCGCTCCAGATCCTCCTCCATGATGTCGGGGATCTCGAAACCCAGGCCGTGGGCGTTGTCGCCCAGTTCGATGTTGCGCTTGGAGACGGCCTCGACCTCCAGGTAATCGCGCAGCGAGCGCAGCTGGGTGCGCACGTAGGGTTGGGGGCGGGCGCGCTGCTCCTCGGGAATGAGCGGAGCGGAAAATTTGAAGCCCAGCTCCTGCTTGCGCTTCTCCAGCCGTTCGGTCAGGGCGGCGTTGGCCTTTTCCAGCCGGCTCTGTAGCTCGCTCACCGACCAGCCGGTTTTGGCGCAGTACTCGTCGATCTCTTTGGTCAGCGAGTCTTTGAAGTCCGTGTCCAGCTGGGCCGAGGCCGAGGCCAGCCCGCGCAGGTAGAAGAGCCAGAGCAGAAAGCTCAAGCCCAGCAGGGCCGCGCCCACGGTCAGGATCCGGCGGTGGAGGTCCCAGTAATTCATTTGGCGATCTCGCAGCGCAGGGCGAAGGAGAGGGCCGCGCCCTGGGCGGGCGGCTGCCAGAAGGCGCGGACGTCGTTCTCGTCCTCGCCGAACAGGCGCAGGGCATAGGCGGCCTGGAGCTGCGGGTCGTCGGCCGGCAGCGAGGTCTGGCGGATGGGGCGGACGCGGGTGAAGAAGGGCAGGGCCTGCAACTGGTCGGCCAGGGCGACCAGGCGTTGGATCGCGGCCTGCTCGCTGAGCACGCCGCCGGCGGACTCCGCCTCGGCCGGCTTGGCCTCGGCCGGCGCCTTTTCGTCCGGCTTCAGCTTGGCCGCGTCGCCTTTGCGCTTCTTGTCCGCGGCGGCCGGGGGGGTGGCCTTGTCGGGGGCCGGCCGAAACGGCCGGGGGGCTCCGACCACGTAGCCCTCGATCT
>CAYMGG010000587.1:0-2364 GCA_964389915.1 uncultured Planctomycetaceae bacterium | reverse complement strand
AAAAAGTTCCCCCGGAAGCGGTCATTCCGCCGGCGGCCCGGCGGCCGGCCTGACCAGCACCGCGTCCAGATACACGTTCAGCCCGCGGTGCTGGGGGCCGACGTTGACCATCAGAATGCCCCATTCTTGCCGGGGCGGGGTGATGGGCAGGCAGACCGGCGGGTAGACCGTCCGCCAGCCGTCCGCGCCTTCCCGCTCCTCCAGCATGGCCCAGGCCTCGCCCTTCGCCGGTTTGGCCGCGCTCAACCAGACCCGAACCCGGTACCAGACGCCCGGCCGATATTCGGCGCTCGGCGATTTGACTTTGTCCGCGCCGGCCGGCGGCTTGCAGGCCGAAAGACTGACGCGGTTGGCTCCAAAGCCCCAGGACAGAATCCGCTCGGTGTTAGTCCTGCGGCCGCGCAAGTCGATCCCGAAGCGCGCGTCGTCGCCCCGCCCCTCGATCATGAAGCAGAAACTCAGCTCCCGCCACGCGCCGGGCGGATCGGGGAACTCGGTCGCCCCGCCCCACATCTCGGGATTGGTTCCGGTGGACCGGTCGATCAGCAGGCACTGCTTTCCTTGCGCCGCGTGCAGGTTGGTGACCAGCATCAGGTCGTCGCCCGCCTGGCCCCAATGCCGGCTCCAACCGCGCGGCAACTGCCCCGGCAGGGCGCTCTCAAAGTCCTGCCGCCAGACCGGCGCGTCTCCCGCCGGGGGTTCCGCGCCCGCCGCCATGCCGAGTCCCCAGGCCGCCAGCAGCCATAGCGCCCTCCCCGCCCAGCGGCCGGCGCGAACCCTCCGCCGTTCACCAGTAATGATATTCATAGGGATCCCTCAGGCGCAGCTCGGGCCGGTACAAGGTCGCCGCGTCGTCTGTCGCCGTGGCGGAACCGCTCGGTTCCACGTCCGAGTCGGAGAGGTTGGCCCAGAAGCCGAAGCCCTTGCTGCCGGCCCGGGCCTTGATGGTAATCACGTTCTCCCCGGCCCGCAGCGGGATCTTTACTTGGAGGCGATTGGCGGCCGGAGCTCCGCCCTGCCCCTGGTCGAGGCAGAAGACGGGCTGGCCGTTGACCCAGACCTTGAGCCAGTAATCCACGCCCAGCCGCAGGAGCGCGGTCCGCGCTTTCTCGCTGCGTACCGTCTTGGTGGCGTAGGCTAGGGGGAAATCGGCCGTAGCCTGTAGCGCTTGGCCCAGATCCACGAAGCCGTCGGCGCCGGCCGTGGCCGTGGGCCGGAAATCCAGCTTCTGGCCGTCGGCGCGGGTATAGGTCAGATTGGGATTAGTGTCGCCGGCCACAGCGTTATCCTCGCCGGGGAAGGCGGTGGCCAGATCCTTGGCCGCATTGTTCTTGTCTCCGTAGAACGGCCCCAGCAGTTGCCAGAAGCCGAGCGTCTCGAACTTGGGTCCGGCCCGCAGGGCGCAGGGCCGCTCGGCGGTGGCGTCGGTCAATGACGCGCCGGCCACGGTCGCCAGTCGCGCAGCCAGTTGCTGGAGTCGGACAATACTCAACTTCACCGCTTCATAACTCTCGCTGCCGGCCGGATGCCGCTCGGTCAGTTGCCAGGGCGCGGCTTGCAGATAAATCATTTCGCCCTGCCCCAACTTCCGGACCAGAAGCAGCCCGTCGCCGGCCACGGTCGAACCTTCCGGCTGCCCGGTGGGAGTAAAGAACGGGCCGGGCAGTTCATCGCGCCAGCGCAGCAGCGCCGGCCCGGCCGCCTTCAGCCACGGATCGTCGCCGGCCGGCGCGCGCCGCAGGGATCGCGCCTCGGCCTGCAAGCCTTCGGCTTTGAGCGTTGCTTCATCCAGACCAATCGAAAGCACGCGGCCGCCGGCCCGGGCAAAGGCCTCGACTTGTCCCCAGTCCGCCTCGCCCGCGCCAGCCCGGATCAGCAATCCGCCGGTCGCGTCGGGCTTGAAGACCGCGCCCGCGTCCAGTCCCAACTCCGCCAGCAACTTACGCCCGCGCTCGTCGCCGGCACAGAAGGTGGCCCGTTCCGGCTCGGCCGGCTTGGCCGCTTCGGCCAGCAGATTAGCCGCCAGGCGGGTGGCCGCCGGATCGACGCCCAGCCGGCCAGTCAGATCGAGCGAACAGAAGAAGACCGCCCCGGCCCCGTGGTGCCACTCCAGAAGGGGCGAATAGCTCAGATCGAAATCACAGACCAGCCGAGGCAGGAAGCCCGCCACTTCGGGAATCTGAAAAATGGTCGAGGCGATCCCATGCCGATTGGTCCATTTCTGGACATGCTGGATGTCGTGGGCGCGGTAATTCTTCCCGTCGGGCAGCAGATCGGGCGAACCGCGCCAGTTGACCAGGTCGGCGGCGGCCAAACCCGCGCCCAACGGGTCGGTCGGATCATTGAGGAAAGCATAACGCGGCA
>CAYMGG010000586.1:0-2365 GCA_964389915.1 uncultured Planctomycetaceae bacterium | reverse complement strand
CCGGCGCCCGCCACGCCAACCCCGAGATCTGCCGCTTCAAGGCCCGGCAGGCGCGAGAGATGACCGCGGCGTTACTGGAGAAATAGACGCATGGATACGGATTTGCTGCCACGTCTGGGATGGTTGGTCCTGGGGCTCCTGCTCTGGAGCGGCGAGGTCTGGGCCTGGGGGCCGGGGCACGAATGGGTGGGCGAACTGGTCGGCCAGCGGTTGCCGGCCGAACTTCGCACCTGGCTGGGGCCGGAGAATCTCCAGCAGGTGATCAAGCACTCGCACGTGCCCGACGACTTCACCCCCTGGGCCCAGCAGAAACGCTATACAATCTCGGCCGCCGATCGGCCGGTACTGGAGCAATACGGACTGAAAAATCCGTATGCGCTCCATTCCTGGCAGGGGCAGGCGGCAAATTGGATTCTTCTGGTCAAGGCGTTCCGCGAGCAAGCGCCCGACCGTGCCGGCTTCTGGCTGGCCTGCCTGGCGCACACGACGGCCGACGAGGCGGCCTGCAACCACGACCCGCTCATCCACTATCTGACCTATGCCCTGCTGAGCGATTACGGGCTCAAAACCGGAGCGGGCATTGGCCTGGACTTCGCCGAATTGAAAAAACTGCCGGACGGGTCGGCCCTGGTCGCCGAGTTGCTGGATCATTGGCCGGCCACGCCGGCCGAGGAGGCGGCGCTGCCGCCGTTGCTGCGCCTAGCCACCGGCGGCCTGCGGGCCAACGCCTTCATGACCCAGCGGGGCACCCGGATCGCGGCCAGCTATGCGGTCGACGCCTCGCCCGAAACCCGGGCTGCGGCGTGGCGGGCCTTGGGGGAACTGGGCGTTTACGGCGTAACCGAAACCCTGGCGGCCGTCCAGACCGCCTGGGCAACGGCCGCGGCCGGACAGGCTCCCCAATTGAACGAAGCGCTCAAAACCGCCTACGCCCGCTACAAAACGGAGTTTCTGGCTCGCCGTCCCCTGGCCGACGACTCGTTGTTCGCGCAGCTGTTGACCCGCCAAGCGCCGGCGGGAACTCCGGCCATTGGCGTCCTGGTCGAGTCCTCGGTTTCGATGAACGAAGGCGGCTTCTCCTTCGGCGCCAAATACGTCCTGGCCGCCGCCCTGCGCAGCCTGGAGGACGCCCACCGGCCGTTTCGCATCTTGGACGTCCGCCGGCTGGGCCAGGCCGACGGAGAGCTAGACCCGGCGCAGACGCCCGTGCTGTTGGTCTGCGCCGGCCCGTTCCGCTTGCCGCCGGCAGCCCAGGCCGGCTTGGAAAAGTATGCGGAAAAGGGCGGCCGCTTTTTCTGGATCGGCGGCACACCGGGCAAATGCTTGGGATCGCTGGCCGCCGCTCTGGCCAAAACCGTGCCCGAAGCCCGGCTGGTGCGCCCAAAAGCGACCGAAACGCTACCCAAGCTGAGCGTCAACTTTCTCGGTCCTTGGCAGAACGAATTGGGCGAGGCTGAGCACCCGCTCTGCCGCAATCCCAACACCAAAGCCGGCTGGCAGATGCCGGTCTGCGATTATCACCTGCCCTCCGCCGGGCCGAACCTGACGCCGCTGGCCGAGTTGCGCGGAGCAAACGGCTCGCTGATCGTGGCTGTCGCAGCGACAGACACGAACGGCCGAACCAATCATATCTTTGTGCCCGAATATCTACTGGCCCCCTATCTCTTCTGCGCCGAGGACCGGCTGGACCACCCCGAAGCCCCCCGGCTCGATCCCTTCGGCCAAACCATTCTGATGGCGGGGCTGAAGCTGCTGGAGAATCCGGCCGCCCCCTGATACCACTAGACGATAAAGCCAATTCTAAATTTGACAACGCGACTTTAATGGCGCATATTAACGTTAACATAATGCTTTAATAAGGTTTTTCCATGGCTCCCAGTTTGCGCGACATCGCCCACAACTGCCAGGTGTCGATCAACACGGCCTCGAACATTTTGAATCGCGGCCAAGGGGAAAAGTATCACCCCGACACCTGCGCCAAGGTCTGGGAGGCCGCCCGCCGGCTCAATTATCAACCCAACCGTGTGGCTCGCTCCATGCGCGGCCAGCGGACCGGCATTGTCGGCTATCTGGGCGCCACCTACGGCGGCAGCCAGGTCCAGAGTCAGGTGGCCTTCCCCTTCCTGATCGGTCTGAGCCACGCCTTGGTGCGGGAGAACGTTCACCTCTCGTTCATCGAAAGCGGCGAGCTTCAAAACGCGCGGACCGAAACCTGGCCGGGTTTGATCCGTGAAAAATTTCTGGATGGACTCGTAATCCATCAATTCGACCAGCTCAGCCAGGGCCTGGACCAACTCCAGCAACTGGAAATCCCGCAGGTCTTCTTCGACGCCGGCCTGGACCGGCCGGAGAATTGCCTCATCCG
>CAYMGG010000585.1:0-2397 GCA_964389915.1 uncultured Planctomycetaceae bacterium | reverse complement strand
ACCTTTTTTGCAAAAAAGGTTCCCCTGAAACGGCCTCAATTAACTGGAATTGATAGCAGGCGTTGCCGGGCGAGAGAGATCGCGGGGCGAAACGGAGTCGCCGCCCTGCGGGAATCGCTTCGCCTCGTCCCGCCCACAGTTGCCGGCATTCAAGCTCAAAATGCTCTGCTAGCGCTACGGCGCGCCGGCCGCCCGTGGCCGGTGCGGCGGTCATTGCTGCCAGGAGAAGACGTCGCCGATCACCGTCAGGTTGCCGCGGCCGGCCGCGCTGCGCAGCGGCTCGTGCGAACGGTAGAAGCCCAAACGCTCGCCGCCCCGCATGACTTCGACGTACACCTCCGCGTCGGGGAAGCCGGCGTAGTAGCCGGCCTTGAGGGGCGGAAAGCCGATCGCGAACCGGGGATGATCGAGCGCGGTCACGGTCAATCCCGGCTCGCTGTGCGGGTAGACGGTTTCCGGGTCGCAGGCGTAGCGCCCCTGGGGATCGTTCTGGTTGCGGGACTGGTAGAGCAGCCAGAAATTGAGTCCGGCCGGAAAGGTCTGCCGTCCCAGCTCCGTCTCGTTTAGCCGCACGATCACTTCGGCCGGCTCCTTGAGCAGCGTGGCCAGTTGGATGTAATCCGTCGGCGGGGTGCGGTGGTAGACGGCCGATTCAAAGGTTTTGCCGATGGCGACGGGAAAGCCTTCCATCGGCTTGACACCCGGCGGGAGACGCAGGCCTTCCACGACCTGCGGGTGATGGAAGAGCAGCACCTCTTCGCGCGCCACCGCCGGCGCGGCGCCGGTCTGATACCAGGCGGCGAAATAGCGGTTCAGTTCGTAGTAGGCGTCGCCGTGGTTGGATTCGGGCATGACCGAGCTATCCTCGCTCAGGTCGTTCCAGGTCTGGAGGCAGACGGCGGGGGCGCAGATTTCGATCGCGGCCAGCCAGGCGGTGCGGAACCAGCTGGCACCCAGCTTTTCGCGCAGATTGGGGACGAAGTTGCCGTTATCGTGCGGATAGCGGCTCTGTTGGAACGAGGGCATGACCGGCGACCAGTACTCCTTGCCGCTCTCGGTCGCGCAGGCCCGGGCCTCCGGCAGGGCCTGCGCGCTACGGGCGTAGGAGTCGCTCAGCCAGTCGGTGAAAGCGTCGGCGCCCGCGAACCAGTCGGGGTGGTGCTGTTTGAGCTCCCGCGGCGAATAGAGGACCAGAAAGACGTTCTCCCGCCCTCCGATCCGGGTGAAGAGCTTGGCCACGGTTTCCGCGTAAGGCGGCAGCGGCCGGGTCCCGTAGTCCATCCAGAACAAAATCGTCAGTCGGCCGTTATGCTTGAGCCACGCCTCCCCGTAGCGGGCGTATAGCTCGCCGTACATTTGAGCCATCTCCTCGGGGGCGGTGAACTGGCCGCTCCAGCTGTCGGGGGCGATCTTGATTTTTCCGTCGGCGAGCGCAGCCTGGTAGTAGGCGTGGATCATGGAGGCGAACTGGCTTTTCAGATGCCCCCGGCAGAGCAAGAGGGCGATGGCGTTCACCCCGGCCCGGCGCATCATCTCCAGATCTTGTTTGGCCGCCGCCTCGGGCTGGGCGAAATTGGTCAGGTATTCCGGCGTGTGCAGGGCCATGATGCCGTTGGCCCGCGACGGTTCGGTCGCCAGGAACGTTTCGTCCGGCTTGTGCTGGGCGCCGACCGACATCTGGTGCATGGTATGGGTGAGGACCAGTTTCTCCGGGACGGGGGCGGCCGGCTCGGCCGCCTGGCCCGGTCGGCCGGAGAGCGCCAGCCAGCCCAGAAGCAGGGCTGCGGACAGGCCGAAGCGGAGTCGGATCGAGGGGAGGTGGAGGGGCGTAGTCATGGCGTTTTTCCTTGTAAGTGAAGGCCGACGGACTGGCGTCATTTGCCCATGATGAACAGATTGTAATCGGTCGCCTGCACTTTCAAGACGCTCAGGGCCTGAGTCGAGCCGTCCAGGAAGAGGGCGTTGAGGGTGCCGGTGTGGCGGAACGCCTTGAACTGGATGCCGTTGGTGAAGGGCGAAGTTTCGACATTGTTGGCGGTGTAGGAGATGCCCGAAGCGCCGGTGGTGTCCTGGTCGATGAGGATCGAGGTGCCCGAGGGGCGGGCGATCTGCCCCAGCCGGGTCTGGAACTGGTTGTTGACCCCGTCCCAGGCTAGATGGCGGTTGATGCCGTAGGCGGTGGCCCACTGTACCCCGCCGCCGCTGTAAAACGTGGGCGCCGGATCGGCCGGGCAGATGTAGGCCGAGCTTTTGGCCATGACGTTGGCGGCGCAATAGCTCAGGTGCAGATAAGCCCAGTACTTGGTCCAATTCACCCGCCAGGGGGTGATGTATTCGGCATTGTCCCCGGCATAGAGGGTGAGGGCCAGGCCCTGCTGCTTGAGGTTGGAGTTGCAC
>CAYMGG010000584.1:0-2414 GCA_964389915.1 uncultured Planctomycetaceae bacterium | reverse complement strand
ACTCGCCCCGACCGCCCAAGTCGAAACGCAGGGCCGGCACTCCCCGGGCGGCCAATTCCCGCCCCAGATGGACGAAGAGCCGCTGCGGGCCGGCCCGCGGACCGCTCCAGCCGTGAATGGTCACCACTCCCCAATCGGCTTCGCCCGCAAAATCTTCCGGCTCGGCCAGGGTTCCGATCAGGCGGCGCGGGCCGGATTCGATGACCACGCTGCGCTCCCGGACTCCGGGAAATCCGGCGTCGACGCTGAGGTCCGCGGCGGGCGAAAGGTCAGAAGCGGTCATTTGAAATTATTGTCTTCCGGCAAAGGCGACGGCTGGGGATGCGCCGCGGGTTTGGGCGAAGCGACGTCTTCTGAAGTTTTGGGCACGGCTTGGTCGCCCACCGATTCGGCGGCGGCTTTGGTGGCGGTCTCTTCGGCCAAGCGCCGCAGACTCTGGCCGGCCTGGCGCAGCTTGGCCTCGGCGTCGAACCTTTCCGCTTCGGCCTTACCCAGATCGATCACCCGCAGCAGGCCGCTGCCCAACCGGCTGGCGGCCAGGTCGGCTTTCATGCCGTCCGTACCATGAGCCCGGATCAGAAAGACGCCGACTCCGGCCACCAGCAGGGCTTTGGTCGTGCCCAGCAGGCCGCCGAAGAACCGGTCCACGCCTTTTAGCTCGCGCTTCTCCAGCGCCCGCGAGATCAGCGCCGCAATCACCCGCACCAGCAACCCGGAAATGAAGAAGACCAGGGCGTAACCGGCCAACCGGGCGATGCCCGGATCGGTCAGCCAGCCGGAGAGAAGCCGCCCCACCGCCGGCCCTTGCCACAGGGCAAGCAGGGTTCCGGCCGCGAAAGCGATCAACCCCGCGACCTGGAAGATCAGGCCCGTCATATATCCCAAGGTGAAAAGCAACAGTACCAGGCCGCCGATTACGGCGTCGACGGTCGTAATTGAATCCATAAGCGTCCTCAGCGTCGGCCCCCGGCCGCCGCAACCATTCCTTAACCCCATTATCGACATTCGAGGCGGGCAAAGACATGAAAATGTTCAGCCGTCCGGAATGGAAAAGACGGGCAGAATTCAAGCGCCAGGTGAATTTATGATTTTTGAATCCTGATTTTTTAATTATGATTCTTCCTCGAAACTGCCAAGGCAGACGAGCGTGCGCACCGCACTAGCGGCAAACTTTTCGGCTGTCTTCCGGCGTCATCCCAACGCCTAGGCAACCCGTTGAATCGACCCATCTGAAGGCTCGAAACGGCGAAGCAGGAAGAGAGTTTTGGGAAGGCTCCGGGGGCCTTTGCCGCAAAAAAGGTTCCCCGGGAATCGGAGGGGTGATGCGTTACAACGCCAGCGAAGGCGAGGAGTTCGAACTGACCGTGCCGGCCGAGGCGGCCGGCGAACGGCTGGACGTCTATCTGGCCGCGCACCTGGCCGGCCAGTCGCGCACTTTCGTGCGGCGTTTGATTGACGACGCCCTGGTCGTCGTCGAGCCCGGCAAGGCCAAGCCGGCTTACCGGCTCAAGGGCGGCGAACGGCTCAAGGTGTTCCTGCCCGAGCTGGTCGAGCTCTCGGCCGAGCCGGAGGAGATTCCGCTCACCTTTCTATATGAGGATTCCTGGCTGGCAGTGGTGGACAAGCCGGCGGGCTTGGTCGTGCATCCCGCGCCGGGCCACGAGCGGGGCACGCTGGTCAACGCCCTGCTCTTCCACCTGCGCGACCTCTCGGGCATCGGCGGCGTGCTGCGGCCGGGTCTGGTCCACCGGCTGGACCGTGACACGACCGGCTGCCTGGTAGTGGCCAAGCACGATCAGGCCCATCAGGAACTGGCCGCCCAATTTGCAGCCCGCCGGGTGGAGAAGCGCTATCTCGCCCTGACCGTTGCCGAACCCCGGCCGGCCGAAGGCCGCGTGGAGGTGCTGCTCGGCCGCCACCCCCGCCACCGCCAGTTGCAGGCCGTGCTAAGCGAGGGCGGCCGGCCCAGCCTGACCCTGTACCGCACGTTGGAGACCTTCGCCCGGGGCGCATTGGTGGAGTGCGACCTCAAGACCGGCCGCACTCATCAGATCCGGGTGCATCTGAAACACCTGGGCGCGCCCATCCTCTGCGACGCCGATTACGGCGACGGCCGGCCCCTGACCGACCGCGCGGGCGAGACGCTTATCGCCCGCCAGGCCTTGCATGCCCGTTTTCTGGCGTTCGATCATCCGCAGACCGGCGAGCGGTTGAGCTTCGAATCGCCCCTGCCGGCCGATTTCGCCGCCGCTTTGGCCGCCCTGCGCGAAGGCCGCGTGCCCGGCCGCAAAGGCTGAGACTCCGCTATTTTTGGACCAATCAAGAGGGGGAACTTTTTTGCAAAAAAGTTCCCCCTGACCCCTTCAAAAAACTCTCACCGGCTTCGCCGTTTCGAGCGTTCAGATGGACAGACT
>CAYMGG010000583.1:0-2438 GCA_964389915.1 uncultured Planctomycetaceae bacterium | reverse complement strand
ATCGCTTTTATCCAGCGATATTTCAAAGCGTTAGATTTACGGGACACAGCCTAATAAGAATCTGGATCAGTGGGGCTTCTGCAAAAAAATTCTCCACGCCCCGGCAAAAACGGGGGCCTTATTTCTCGGCGACGGCCGCCGCCTGCAACGCGCTCAGGCTGAAGGTGGCCACGCCGCTCTCGCCGCAGGCCGCGTAAACCGTGTCGCCGGCCGCCGCCGCCTGCCAGATCGGGAAGGGGGTGGCGACCCGGCCGCGGGAGACCGGCGCTTCGGGCCGGCTGAAATCGATCAGCTCCAGCCCCCGCCGGCCTTCGGCGGCCAGCGCTAGGTTGCCGGCCACGCTCACGCCCCAGACGTCGGTGTCGGTTTCCAGCCGGCCGAGCAGTTGCGGTTGGGCCGGTTCGGCCAGGTTCCAGACGCTCAGTCCGCCCCGGCCCAGTCGGGCCATCTCGCCGCAGAGCGCCAGTTCGCCCACGGTGGCCAAACCCAATACCTCGCGGCCGATCACGACCTCGCCTGCCGGCAGACAGTAGCCGTTGTCGCCGGTGAAGAGCATTTGCAGCTTTCCGCCCGGCATGGACGCCAGCAGCAGGCCGCCGGCGTAGACCACCTGTCGCGCGCCGCTCATCTTGGTCCAGCGGCCGTCGGCTTTGGCCGCCGCCGAAGTGCTCAGCACCGCCAGGTCGCGCAGTCCCGAGGCTTGCAGGGAGGTGATTTTTGATTCCAGTTCCCATTCGCGGATGGAAACCAGCTGGTCGCCCTTGCGTTTGAGCGAGATCAGGCCCGTCCCCGTGGACGTATAGATCTGTCCGTCGCCGGCCACCGTGGTGCGGAAGAGCGAATGGATCTGGGTGAACTGTTCGGTCGAAGGCTTGGCGAACTCGGCTGTCGGCGCGCCCAGGGCGAGCGAGGCGCAGTTCCACTGGAAGACGCCGCGCCCCCAGTCGGTCACGTAGGCCTGGTCACCCGCGACCGCGATGCCCCAGGCCGTGGCCAGGGAGGTGATGCCCCCAACGGCGGTCAGCCCACGCTGGCCGTCGTATTTGAAAACGCGCAGCCCGTTGAGTGGATCGTTGCCAATGCAGGCATAGGCGTAGTTTCCCGCCAGGAGAGTTTCGCCCAGATGGGCGTCGGTCGCGGCCTGGCCGACCACCTGGGGCGCGTCAGGGCGGGCGAAGTCCAGGACCCGCAGGCCCTCGCGCAGCGCGTAGATTCCGTACTGTCCAGCGAAGTGCGGCCGCTGGCCCCAGGTGCCGGTCTGGTCGGGTAGCTTGATGTTGGCAAGGTCGCGCGGGTGCGCCGGGTCGCTGATGTCGAGAATGCGCATGTGATAACCGCAGGAGAAGGGAGCCATGTAGAGGCGATCGCCGCGCACGGCCACATTGGTGGCTTCGTTCAAATGTTCGTTTTCGCTCTTGGCCACAGGAGGGGTGCGACCGATCAGGCGCGGCGCGGTCGGGTCGCCGAGGTCGACGATCAGCGCTCCGCCTTTGGCGGCGGCCACGAAGAGCAGGTTGCCCTGCAGGTCGAGGCGGTGCGCCTCGATTCCGGTCAGCCGGCCGCATTCGCGCAGTTCCGGTTCGGTCTGGAAGATGAACAGCCCGTTTCGCTCTCCTGCAACCACCAGCAACCGGTCGCGGCGGAGCAGGCTTTTGACGAAGGGGATCTTGGTGTAGCGTTGGACCACGGTCAGGCCGCGCTCGGGTGCGCTCGCGTCCAAGACCAGCAACCCCTGGCGCCCGCAGGCGGCGTAGAGCCGGTGCCGGTCCGGATCGTATTGCAGAAAGCTCGGTTCGGCGTCGAGGAAGGGCGAACCGGCCACCCAGCGCGGGGCTTCCGGTTTCTCCAGCGAGTAGACCTGCACGCCCTGGCCTACGGCCGCGAAGAGCAGCCCGCCGGCGGCCTGCAGGTGGCGCCACGAGCCGCCGCGCTGCGCCAGGGGCGGGACTTTCAATTCGCGCGGGGTCGAGGCGGCCTGCGGAGCCGGGGCCGCCGAGGCGGCCGGCTGGTCGCTCAGGCCGGCCAGATAGTCGGCGGTGGTGGCCAGATGCCAGGTGTCGCCGCCATCGGCCGACATGAGCTGAGCCGCGTCGGCGTAGGCGCCCGGGCCGGCGTACCAGAAATTCTTCTTCTGCGGCCAGCTGAAGGATTGGGCCGCGGTTTCGTCGGTCGAGAGCTGGCCGCAGAACGGTTCGTAGTGGCAGAAGAGCCGGCCTTTGCGGTCCTGGTCCACGAATCCCACGACAGCGATGATGTCCTGGACCTCTTTGACGATGAGCTTCAGCGACTGAAGATTGTCCTTGAGGAAATGCTGTTTGAGCAGCAGGTCCTCGGGCGGATAACCGCAGACCGCCAGTCCCGGAAAAAGGACGATATCGGCCTGGGCCGACCGGGCCTGGCCTAAAGACAAAAGGATCTTGTTCCGGTTGCCTTCAAGG
>CAYMGG010000582.1:0-2460 GCA_964389915.1 uncultured Planctomycetaceae bacterium | reverse complement strand
GGCCGGGCGTACCCTGTTCGCCTGGGCGCGCAGCGCCAACGGCCGGGACTCGCTCTGGCAGTTGGAACTGCCCGAAAAGCTGGCCGAGCTTATGACCCTGCGCGGCGACTTCCCCCTTCCCTGGCAGGGGGGGGAGATCTTCAACCTGCAACGCCGGCTGGCCCGCGCCGGCCTGGAGGGCTTAAGCCGCCTGAACCCGCTGCCGCCGGGCGGACTGGCCTGGCTGGACGAGCTGCTCGACGACCGCCTGCTCTGGGACAATCCCTCCGACCGCGAGGCGCTGCTGCGCGAGTGGAGCGGCCGGACCGAGCTGGGCGAGGCGTTGCGCGCCCGCCTGCTGGCCGAACGGGGCGTGGCCCTTTGGCGCGCCGACGACCGAGAAAACGGCGAAAAGATCTTCGGCGAAGCCCTGCGGCTCGACCCGGTCGGGCTCTACGAAGCCAATTACGAATACCGGATCTACCGCCTGGACGGGCCGCTCTTCATGATCGGCCGGCTGCTCTTGGCGGCGCAGGCGGAATACGCCAAGCGCGTGGCCGCCGCCGGCGAGGAGGCCTCGCCCAAGACGGTGGGGTCGATGTGGATGGCCTATTTCGATTTCGCCATCTGGGCGGCCGTGGCCGGCCGGCCGGAGGTGGGGCAGGAGGCGCTGCGCCGGATCGAAGATCTCTGCCGCCGGCAGTTCGCCCCCTTTAGCCGCACGGCGGCTGATTATTTCGTGGCCGTGCGGGCCCTGATCCTGGCCCGTTCCGGCAAGCTGGAAAACGCCTATCAGACGCTGGAGAAACATGGGGAATTCCCCCCCTTCGTCCGCGAGCGCGTACTCCAATCTTCGCCCGGCCGGTTCGCGCCGCTCTTTCAGAACCGCGCCCGGCTGGCCGCGGCTCTGCAAGTGCCGCCGGACCGTCTGGAGGAGATGCCACCCCGGCAGCCACCGCAGCCGTACGTCGATCTGGAAGGCCGTTTGGTTCCGCCGCAATAGACACCGCCATCTTGAGGGATGCCATGACCGAATCGCCGCAATTCACGCCCAACGTTCTGCGCCAGTCGGGAGCCGTGCCCTACCGGCTCAACGACCAGCAACTGGAGGTGCTGCTGGTGACCTCGCGCAGCCGCCGGCACTGGATCGTGCCCAAGGGCGTGATCGAATACAACCTCTCGCCCGCCACCTCGGCCGCCAAGGAGGCCGAAGAAGAGGCGGGCGTGCGGGGCACGATCATCCCCAAGCCGCTGGGCGTCTACACCCGGCGCAAGGCCGAAGGAACACTCGAGGTGATCCTCTTCCCCCTGGCGGTCACGGAGGTCCTAAGCGTTTGGCCCGAGGAACACCTGCGGCGGCGGCGCTGGACGACCATTTCCGAGGCCCGGATCATGATCGACCAGCCCGAGCTGGCCCACCTGGTCTGCCTGCTGCCGCACCGACTGAAGCAGGACCGGGCCTTCACGCCCGACTGAACCGCGCCGCCGCCTGTTCAACCCCAACCATAAAGATTCCCCGCGCATTGGCCAAGCCCGGCCGGACGTGGTAGACTGAAACTGTCCGGGCCATTACCGGAACGTTTTTGGCTTGGCGGAGGATCGATCATGAGCGCTTCACCGATCAGCAGTTCGAATTCAGGTCAAGCGCCGATCACCACGGCGCGGGCGCAGGCCGACGCACCGCGCGCGGCCGAGATGCGCACGGAACAGAATGAAGCCCCCGATAGCGAGCGGTTTGAGCAGCAACCCGCCGCCACCGGCCAGCTCACCCAGGGACGGACGATCGACCTGTATGCCTGAGCCAACTGCGCCGGAGGAAACCGGCCGGCCGATTTCCGCTCCGCCCCTGTCTGCGACCTGCCCGGTCTGCGCCGGGCAGTTGGACCGGCCGCCCTATGATTCTGTTACGGGGCGGCCGGCTTTCGATTTCTGCCCCACCTGCGACATTCAATTCGGATGGGATGACAAAGTTCCCCCCGACGCCCCGGCCGGCGAGCGCGAAGCCCGTTGGCGCGAGTGGCGCGAGCTCTGGCTGCGCGAGCGAGCCAGCGCCGAAGAGGCCGAACGCTGCCGCCGACAATTCTCCCGCTAGTCCACCGCACCATTAATTTCTCTGCGACTTGGCGTATTGGCGTGAAATATGTTTTCGGGGTTCGATCAATCCACAGCCGTCGTTTTGCCATAAATTTGATGGTATAAACCAGAAAGCCCCTGGGTTCCGGGGGCTGCCTCTTGCTTCAACGCCCGCTCCCCTCTATAGTTCAAATTCGATTATGCTCGGTGCGAGGGTATCGTGTTGCGGCCCCGTCCGCCCCCAATGCAGAAGGATGCTCCCGGTTCATGGCCTCGCCGCTTCTTTCCATCATCATGCTGGGACACAATCAATGCCGGTTCACCCGGCGGGCGCTGGCCGGGCTGCTCCATTCGACCTGGCCGCGGCTGGAACTGGTGTTTCTCGACAACGGCTCGACCGACGACACC
>CAYMGG010000581.1:0-2470 GCA_964389915.1 uncultured Planctomycetaceae bacterium | reverse complement strand
CTGCGAGTTGCGGGTGGGCGAGTATGTGCTGCGGCTGATCGAGCCCGAGTCCGCCCGGCCCACGCCCACGCCCGGCGCGGTGCGCCGGCCCCGGGCCGAGGCCGCCGAGGTCCGGCCGGCCTTCGCCGAGCCTCGCCGGGTCACCCCCGTGCCGCTCAAGAAGAAGGTCCACGCCGCGCTCCTGAACCGGATGGACCTCAAGCATACCGATCTTTCCGACCACACCAGCGACGAGCTGCGCCTGCGGGCCGAGCAGGTCTGCACCGGCATCGTCCAGGAGCTCTCCGGCGAACTGCCGGTCTGGCTGACCCCGGCGATGCTGGTCAAGGAGGTGGTCGACGAGGCCGTGGGCCTGGGGCCGCTGGAAGAGTTGCTGGCCGAGGAGTCGGTCGACGAGATCATGGTTAACGGCTGGGCCCAGGTCTTCGTCGAGCGCCGGGGCAAGCTGGAGCTGACCGACCGGCAGTTCATGGACGACGCCCAGGTGATCTCGATCATCCGCCGGATTCTCGCCCCCCTGGGGCGGCGGATCGACGAGACCAACCCCATGGCCGACGGCCGCCTGGCCGACGGCAGCCGCGTCAACGCCATCGTGCCGCCCCTGGCCCTCTCGGGCCCCACCATGACCATCCGCAAGTTCGGCAAGACCGCCTTCACCATCGACGATCTGGTCGGCAAGGGCTCGCTCATCCGGGGCATGGCCGTCTTTCTGGAACTGGCCGTCCGTTACCGGGCCAATATGCTCATCTCCGGCGGCACGGGCAGCGGCAAGACCACCCTGCTCAACGTGACCAGCAATTTCATCCCGCACAACGAACGGATCGTCACGGTCGAGGACGCGGCGGAACTGCGGTTGCAGCAGACCCACGTCGTGCGCCTGGAGAGCCGTCCGCCCAACCTGGAAGGCAAGAACGGCGTGACCATCCGCGATTTGGTGCGCAACAGCCTGCGCATGCGCCCCGACCGGATCGTGGTCGGCGAATGCCGCGGCGGCGAGGCGCTGGACATGCTGCAGGCGATGAACACCGGTCACGACGGTTCGCTCACCACCCTGCACGCCAACAGCCCCCGCGACGCCCTGGCGCGCCTGGAGACCCTGGTCCTGATGGCCGGCATGGAACTGCCCGCCCGGGCCATCCGCGAGCAGATTTGCAGCGCCGTGGACTTCATCGTCCAGATCTCCCGCTTCCCCGACGGCACCCGCAAGGTCACCCACATCACCGGAGTGGAGGGGATGGAGGGGGACATCATCCAGCTGCAGAACGTCTTCGTCTACGAGCAGAAGGGGATCACCAGCGAAGGCCGGGTCGAGGGGCGGCACACCGCCACCGGCCAGATCCCCGAGTTCGTCCAGCAGGTGCGCCTGCGCGGGGTGGATGTCGACTTGGGCATGTTCCGGGAGGAGCCGGCGTGAACCTGGCCCTGCGTCACGACCTGCTGGCCCTGGGCTGCGCCGCGGCCGGCGTCTTCATCCTCACCTTCGTCGGGGTGCGGATGCTGCTGCGCTTCTGGCGTGACTACGAAACCCGCTATCTCGAGGGCGCGGCCGTCACCCTGGACGCGATGTACATCGACCTGCCGGCCCAGAACCTGCTCTATCTGAGCGTGGTCGCGGTGGGCGGGGTCTTCGCCCTGGTCGTGGCCTTCACCGGCAGCCCGGCGGCGGGCCTGAGCTTCGCCCTGCCGGCGTTTTTGGTCCCGCGGATCATTCTTTACCGGCTCAAGCAGCGGCGCGACGAGCAGTTCGGTCTCCAGCTGGTCGACGCCCTGATGAGCGTCTCCAACAGCTTGCGGGCGGGCTTCAGCCTCCAGCAGGCCTTCGAGCTGCTCCACCGCGAGATGCCCGCCCCGCTCAGCCAGGAGATGCGCCTGGTCTGCCAGGAGCTGCGCCTGGGGGTGAGCATGGACGATGCGCTGCTCAATCTCTACCGGCGCATGCCGTTCCCCGACGTGGACCTGATGGTCACGGCCATCGGCATCGTTCGGGACGTGGGCGGAAACCTGACCGAGGTTTTTGAGAACATCGCCGACACCATCCGCGAACGGCACCGGATCGAGGGCAAGATCCGGGCCCTGACCGCCCAGGGGCGGATGCAGGCGATTGTGGTCTGCCTGCTGCCGGTGGGGGTGGGGGCGGCGCTGAACGCGATCATGCCCGAGATGTTCAAGCCCATGTACACCACGCCGGCCGGCTGGGTGCTGCTGGGCGGCGTGGGGGTGATGATGCTGGTCGGCATTTTGATCATACGAAAGATCGTGCGAATCGACGTATAGGCGTTTTTTCCGCGCTCTGCCAGGCGGGTGAGGCGATTCGTAAAACAAACATCAGCTATCAGGAATCGCAATATCCGAATTTTTGATTGATGAATGGGAGAGGTCGCGTGGGCTTTATGACGCCCGACATGCTGGTCTGGACTGCGGCGCTCGCCGGAGGGGGGGCGGCGGCTTGTGTGGCCTGGGCGCTGCTGTC
>CAYMGG010000580.1:0-2473 GCA_964389915.1 uncultured Planctomycetaceae bacterium | reverse complement strand
GGAGGGCTTCCGGTGCGGCCGGACGCGCCGGCTGAGCTTTCGTGGTCGGCCGGGCGAAGGGCGCGGCCTTCTGGACCCGCGGATTCAGGGCCAGGCCGCAGAGCTGGCCGGCTTCGCCGACGGCGGCGGCCTTGGTCTCGTCGAGCAGGCGGCGAGCCCGGCGGGCCATGGGGAAGAGGCGGCGCGGCTGGCTGGCCGGCCGCGGCTCGTCCAGGCGCTCGACCAGGATCCGCGGTTCGGGTTTGACCGGCGCGGCTTCGAGTTTGGCCGAGGTTTCGGCCTGGCGCTGCAGGCGCAGCTGACGGTCGGCGTGCTCGGCGCGCAACAGGGCCGGGTCGCGGCGCGGCAGCGGCGCGCGGCGCAACACCCGCGGCCCCTCGCGCAGAAACTCCTGATAGATCCGCCGCACCAGCCGTTCGGTCTCCAGGTCGCGCAGCGGCCAATCGGCCTCGCCCGGGGTGACGATGAGCGGCGTGGCGGCCAGTCTTTCCTGCTCCGGAGCCAGCGGCCGCAGCGGCGCGGCCGCGGCGATCTCGCGTTCGCGGAAGGCGTCGGCCGGGCCGGGCTTTTCGCGCGGCACGTGGATCGAATTCGAGCGGGCGATGGGCAGGAACCGGCCCGAGGGCGCACGCAGGCCCAGCTCGACGGTGTAGGTACGGTCGCCGCTCCAGAGTTCGATGTAGCGGCGGTTCTCGCCGGCGGCCACGTCGATGTCGAACCAGTGGCCGGTGGTGCCGGCGGTGAGATCGTGGAAGCGCAGGGTCTGAATGGCCGCCTGGCTCTCGCCGCCGAGTTTGGCCCGGAAGGAGCGGAGCACGCCTTCCGGCGCGTGCCAATAGGCGTGGACCTTGCGCGGGCTGACCTCCAGCAGGACCACCAGAGCCCGGGTGTCGCGCTCGGTGGGGGCGAACTGGTCGGTGCGGGCCAGCACATTTTGCAGATAGGCCGGGGTGTAGAGCGCGTTGGCCGCGGGGGTCGCTTCGAGCGGGCTGCCGGTCAGGGCGCGGACCGTGCGCAGGGCCTGCTGCGAATAGGCCGGAGTCAGCCGCAGGCCGGACTCGGGTCGCGGCGCGACCAGGCCATCGCCGATCAGGGGATAGCGGGCCATGAGGCGCTGACGCAGGTCGCCCAGTTCCGGGGCGACGCTGGTTGCCGTCCAATCGCGTTCGAGCGTGAGCATCTCCAATCTCCGCGCGATGCGCTATTTGCCGCCCGGCCGGTGGTAGGTCCACTCCAGCCGGCAATCCTGGCATTTGAGCGAGCCCAGCACGTTGTAGTAGCTGGTATAGCCGGTGCAGGTGTCGGACTTGGCCAGCGTCATCGCGTCGTGGATGTGGGCGTGATCGTAGCATAACGCCCGACCGCAAGCGGCGCAGACGCCCCGAGCCTCATTGTCGCAGAACCAGCATTTCATTTTATTTCGCGCCTCCTCCCTGGGTGTAAGTGCCACGGCGCGGGGCGGGGTTGACCCGCCAACCGCAATTATAATCCGGGTTTCGGAATTACCACAGAAAAATTGGGGAATCCGGCCGGCGCGGATGGGCGAGGTTCAGCTCTGGGCCGGAGCGCCTTCCTCGCGGATGCGGGTCTCCAGCGCGTTCAGGTCGCTCAGCCGGCCGTAGAGGGCCAGCCGGTCGCCGGCCAGCAGGACCGTGGCCGCGGACGGGTTGTAGCTGGGCAGGTCCGCTCCGGCCGGGCGGACGGCCAGGATCAGCACCCGGTGGCGGCGGGTCAGCTCGAGGTGGGCCAGGCTGCGGCCGCAGGGGAACGAGCCGGCCGGCAGCGTCAACTCCCGCAGGTTCATCTCGCAGGCCGTGTCCCGCAGCAACAGGTCCAGAAAGTCGGTGGCGTGGGGCCGGGCGGCCTCCGAGGCCAGGCGCAGCCCGCCGCTGAAGGCCGGCGAGACGACTACGTCCGCGCCGGCCAGCCGGAATTTCGGGCCGTTGACCAGAAGGTCCTTGACCCGGGCGACGATCCGCAGCCGGGGGTTGAGCTGCCGGGCGCTGAAGGTGATGAAGAGGTTGTCCTTGTCCTCGGGCAGGACGGGGAAGAGGCCGTGGGCCTCGGTCACGCCCGCGGCGCACAGCGCCTCGTCGGTGGTCGCGTCGCCGACCAGGCATTCGATCTCGGGATGTTGCCGCCCAGGCGCTCGGCCGCCGCCGGGGAGGAGACCAGGGCCACGCAGCGGCGCGGGACGATGCCGGTGGCGACGTGGTCGCCGCGGGCCATGGCCTTGATGCCGGTCAGCACGTAGTCGGCCGTCTGGTCCTCGCCGCAGATGATCAGGTGCTGGTGGAAGGTGCAGTTCATGGCCGGCCCCTCGCGGCCAGGCGGCGCAGCCGGCCGACCCCCGCCGGGTCGCCCTGCACGATCAGAATGTCGCCCGCCGCCAGTTGCCGCTCCGGCGGCGGCAGGAAGGTGAATTCTTCGCTCCCGGCCGGGCGCAGGGCCAAAAGCAGCGTGCCCGAGGCCT
>CAYMGG010000579.1:0-2484 GCA_964389915.1 uncultured Planctomycetaceae bacterium | reverse complement strand
GGCAAGAGCGTTACCTCGCTGGCCGTGATGGGGCTGATCGAGGCCCCGGGCCGGGTGGCCGGGGGCGAGATCGTTTTCGCCGGCCGCGACCTGCAACGCAGTTCCGCCGCCGAACGGCGTCAGTTGCGCGGCCGCGACCTGGCCATGATTTTTCAGGAGCCGATGACCAGCCTCAATCCGGTCTTTACCATCGGCGACCAGATCACCGAGGCGATCCACTGCCACGAGCGGGTTCCGGCCGCGGCGGCGGTCGAGCGGGCCCGCGCCTCTCTGGCGGCGGTGGGGATCCCCAATCCCGAGCTCTGCCTGAAGCAGTATCCGCACGAGCTATCCGGCGGGATGAAGCAGCGGGCGATGATCGCCATGAGCCTGGTACTCTCGCCGCGCCTGCTCATTTGCGACGAGCCGACCACGGCCCTGGACGTTACGATCCAGGCCCAGATTCTGGAATTGCTCAAATCGTTGCAGGCGCAGCGGGGGATGAGCCTGCTCTTCATCACCCACGATCTGGGCGTGGTGGCCGAGCTGGCCCACGAGGTGCGGGTGATGTACGCCGGCCGGATCGTGGAGGGCGCCGCGACCGAACCGCTTTACGCCGAACCGCTCCATCCCTACACGCGCGGCCTGTTCCGCAGCCGGCCGGGCGCGGCGGCCAAAGGCTCGCGGCTGACGGCCATCCCCGGCCAGGTGCCGGACCCGGCCGACCTGCCGACGGGCTGCCCGTTCCACCCGCGCTGCGACATGGCCCAGGAGCTTTGCCGCCGAGAGGAGCCGGATCTGCTCGAAAAGCGACCGGGCCGCTGGTGCGCCTGCCATTTCGCACGCTGATCGGCAGCCGTGGGCCCGCTGCGGTGCTTCTCCTGGTCCGGTTTTTGGCGGCATTCAGTCTCGCGGGCAAGCGGCTTGTGTTTTGTTCGCCACCGGCAGAGGGGAAGGCACCTCCGGCGCAAGCCCGTCTGGCGGACCAAAGCGGAAGGCCGATGATGGCGGTAAAAGCTAAAAATGCGTTTCGGGAAGTGCTCGTCAGAGCTAGCCGCCGGCCGGGGCGTCCGGTTCGCATCCGGCGCAGGCGACCCGACGGGACCGGCGAAGTCATAGATGCGTTTGTTCATGAAGTCGGGGCAGAGTGGTTGCTGCTGTCCATGTTGGACTATCGGCTGCAACTCGACGGGGCGGCGCTACTGCGACTGGCCGATGTGGCGGCCGTCCAGTCGCCGCGACCGCAATACAAGGTGGTCGAAGAGTCGCTGCGGTTGCGCAGATTGACTGTGTCGACCCCCTATGAATTTCCCGGGCAAGACATCCGGGATTTCGCTGCGTATTTTCAGAAGAACCGGGAATTGATCAGCGTTTATACGGAATATCGCAACCCGACGAACTTCAGCGTCGGCATGGTGGTTGCTCACGACGCCGCGGGCTTGACGTTGCGGGAGGTGTCGGTCGACGCCAAATGGGAAAGTCGATTGCTGATCAAATACGACAAAATTTCTCAACTGACGTTCGGTGAAGGCTATCTTTTCGCTCTGGCCGTGATTTTGAATCACCGGCGCGGCACCAAAGTCTCCTGTCGCTGTTTAAACGGCAGCAAGACGTTGCCGGCAAAAATGCTTTGAGCGTTTTCGGGGGAACTTTTGTGCAGAATTTTTCCCCGAAGATAGGTAGCCGTTTGCAGGAAAACCTATGACTTCGAGTCCGACCCTTCAGGCCACCTCTGCCCCCGCGGCCTCGGGCGCCGAGCCGCTGCTGAGCGTGCGTGGAATGGTGAAGCATTTCCCCATCCGGGGCGGGCTGCTGGGCCGGCCGGTGGGGATGGTGCGGGCGGTGGACGGGGTGTCGTTCGAGATCGAACGGGCCCGGACCTACGCCCTGGTGGGCGAGTCGGGCTGCGGCAAGACTACGGCCGGGCGAACGCTGCTGCGCCTGATCGAGCCGACCGCGGGGCAGGCCACCTTCGCCGGGTTGGATGTCTTTGCCCTGGCCGGCGAGGAGCTGCGCCGGTTGCGGCGGCGGATGCAGATCGTGTTTCAAGATCCCTATTCCAGTCTCAACCCGCGCATGACCGTGGGCGAGATCGTGGGCGAGGGCCTGCTGGTCCACGGCCAGGGCGACGCGGCCGGCCGGCGGGCGCGGGTGGCCGAGCTGCTCGATCTGGTCGGCTTGGCGGCCAATCACGCCGAGCGCTATCCGCACGAATTCTCCGGCGGGCAGCGCCAGCGGATCGGCATCGCTCGGGCTCTGGCCCTGGGGCCGGAGTTCGTGGTCTGCGACGAGGCGGTCAGCGCCCTGGACGTGAGCATCCAGGCTCAAATAATCAACCTGCTGCTGGAATTGCAGGAGAAGCTGGGCCTGGCCTACCTGTTCATCTCCCACGACTTGGCGGTTGTACGGCATCTGGCCTGGCGGGTGGGGGTCATGTATGTGGGCGAACTGGTCGAGGAGGCTCCGGCCGAGGCCCTCTTCGCCGAGCCGCTGCACCCTTATACC
>CAYMGG010000578.1:0-2562 GCA_964389915.1 uncultured Planctomycetaceae bacterium | reverse complement strand
TTTTTGCAAGTGCGTGCCGCACACCCAAAAAACGCTTCGCGTTCCCGGCCGGTTAAGATGGGTGAGTCGCACGAATGCGGCAGACGTCCAATTCGTCCATCTGAACGCTCGAAACGGCAAAACCGGGTGAGAGTTTTTTGAGGGGGTCTGGGGGAACTTTTTTGCAAAAAAGTTCCCCCAGCTTTTGCGTGGTTGGAAAAAAGCGAAAGTAATGGCTATATCCCAAACCTCCGAATCCCGCTTATTAGCCGCAGGCATTCAGCCCGAACGGCTCTACGCGCTCAACGACCGGCCGGTGCGGGCCGGAGCCTACGTGCTTTATTGGATGCAGGCCGCCCAGCGGGCGGACGACAATCATGCCCTGGAGTACGCCCTGCGTCGGGCCAACGAGCTCAACCTGCCTTTAGTGGCCGGCTTCGGCCTGGCCGCGGCTTATCCCGAGGCGGGCGCGCGGCAATATGAATTCATGCTGCGCGGCCTGGCGGAGACTGCCGGCGAACTGGCGGCGCGCGGCATCGGCCTGGTCCTGCGGCGGGGCGAACCGCCGGAGGTGGCCGCCGAACTGAGCCGGGACGCGGCGCTGACCGTGGTCGATGCCGGGTATAGCCAGCTTCAGCACCAGTGGCGGGGATTGGCGGCGCAGCAAGCGCCCTGCGCCCTGATTCAGGTGGAGGGCGAAGCCGTGGTCCCGGTCGAGACCGCCTCGGATCATGAGGAGTACGCGGCCCGGACCTTGCGGCCGCGCTTGTGGCGGCAGTTGCCGCGGTTTCTCGTCCCGCTGCGGGCGGGAAAACTGCGGCGCGGCAGCCTGGCCTGGGCGGCACGACTGGGCGGGGAGAAAATCGCGGACTGGCCCCGCCTGCTGGCCGGCCTGAAATTAGCGGAAGCTCCGCCCGCCTTGCCCGACCGGCCCAGCGGCCCGCGCGCCGCCCGCCGGCGGCTGCGCGAGTTTCTGGCCCGGGGCGGCCTGGAACGCTACGCCGCCGAGCGCGACGATCCCAACCGGCCCGGTACCTCGGAGCTGAGCCCTTATCTGCACTTCGGCCAGATCGGCCCCCTGACCATCGCCCTGGCGGCCGTCAAGCGTGGCGCCGGGCCGGAGCATCCCTTCCTGGAGCAATTGCTGGTCCGCCGGGAGCTGGCGCTGAATTTCGCTTACTATTCGCCCAATTGCCTGAACTATGACCAGGCTCTGCCTGACTGGACCCGCCGGACCCTGGCCCGGCACGCCCGCGACCGGCGAGAGTATGTTTATGACTTCGCCGCGTTCCAGGCGGCCGAAACCCACGACCCGTATTGGAACGCCGCCCAACGTCAACTATTGCGCGAAGGCACGATCCATAATTACCCGCGCATGTACTGGGGCAAAAAAATCCTCGAATGGTCTCCGTCCCCGCGCCTGGCCTGGGAGTGGGCCCTGCGCCTGAACGACCGTCTGGCCTTGGACGGGCGCGACCCGAACGGCTGGGCCGGCGTGGCCTGGTGCCTGGGCAAGCACGACCGCCCCTGGCCGGAGCGGCCGGTCTACGGCACGGTCCGGAGCATGGGAATTGGCGGCCTGAAACGCAAATTCGACCTTGAAGCTTACGCCCGGCGCTACGCCGCCGTGGCCGCGAAAACGGTTTTTCCTTGACGTTTGGCCGATAATGGGTTTGGCTGATATAAGGGGATCAGAAAATCACCGTCCGCACCGCAACCAAAAGGTCCGCCAGGACATGACCCAGATCATCGAACGCCCGACGCTGACCGATCTGGCCTCACGGCCGGAAGAGGAGCGGGTCACCAACCTCTCGCTGCTCTTAGCGCCGCTGATCATCGGCTCGGCGGTGCTGGTGGTCATCTTCGGCGGACTCTACCAGTACGCGAAATACCACGATCTGGCCCGCCGCTCGCACCAGGCGGCCGAAGCGCGGGATCTGCTCAAAAACTCACTGCAGCAATTGAAACAGCGCGACTATACCGAAGCCGAAAACCTGGCCGACCGGGCGGTCTGCCTGGCGCCGCAATTGTCCACGGCCTTTCTCTTCCGGGCCGAGGCGCGCGCCGGCCTGCCCGGCACCGACAAGCTGAAAGAAGCGGTGGCCGATTATACCCGCTCCCTGGCCCTGGACGACCGGGAAACCCTGGCCTATTACGGCCGCGGCCAAGTCGAGTTCCGCCTGGGCCGCACGGCCGAAGCGGAAAAAGACTTCAGCCAAGCCATCCACCTGCAGCCCGGTTTCGCCGCCGCCCACATGGCCCGCTCCATGGCGCGCCGCCGTTTGGGCGACGCCCCCGGCGCAACCCAGGACCTGGAACGCGCCCGCCAGCTTGAGCCCGACCTCACCGTGCCGGCGGAAAAGTAATCTCGGTTCAAATTATTTGCGACCGCTTCCAGGGAACCTTTTTTGCAAAAAAGGTTCCCTGGACCTTCCAAAAAACTCTCGCCAGCTTCGCCTTTTCGGGCGTGCAGATAGAAACCTCCAGGTTGCCGAGCTTATTCGGCCGTAATAATTAAGCATGATAATGCCTAGTACTACAGTAGCGGATCATTGATTCGTCTCTTTCTGTAGTGGCATGCTT
>CAYMGG010000577.1:0-2565 GCA_964389915.1 uncultured Planctomycetaceae bacterium | reverse complement strand
CAGGTTGTCGGGGAAGCGGCCGCGATTGAGGGTCAGACCGAGCTGTTCGCCGGTGTCCTCCTCCTCGGCGGTGCGGGGCGTCTCGTCCTGCTCGCGGCCCAGGGCCAGGCGGGTGGCGCGCAGGAGGAGGGCCGCCCCCCCCAGGCCGAGCCCGGCCAGAACGGCCGCCCACAGCAGGTTGCGCAGCGGATTCAAGCCGGCCACCACCAGGGCCACCGGCAGGACGATCGCATAGCTGGCCGCCAGCGCCGCCCGGCTGCGGCCCAGTCGCACCCCCGCATGCAGGCCGACCGCGCCGGCCAGGGCCGCGGCGGTCAGGAGCAGGAGGTAGGTGGCGGCCACCTCGCGGTGGCCGATTCCGCCCAGCAGGAAGCAGCAGGAGAAGATCGGCAGGCTGCTCACCGCCAGCAGGAGGAGGAAGACCACTGCGCTGTAGTACTTGCCCCGCACGATCCGCTCGGGCGAGAGCGGCGAGGTCAAGAGCAGGTCCAGGCTGCGCCGCTCGCGTTCGGCCGCCAGCCCCGGGGCGGAGAGGATCGGCGCCAGCAGGGCCAGGAGCAGGAACTGCCCCCGGGCGAAGGCGTCGTAGATCGCCACCGACTTCATCTCTTTATAGCGCAGCTCCAGTTGCCCCGGCCAGGCCACCAGGACGATGCTCCCCAGAACGGCCACGAAGATCGCCTGCAAAATGAAGGCCCGCGGCGAACGCAGCTGGTCCAGGAGCTCCCGGCGCAGGACCGGATTCTCGCCGTTCAAGTTACCTCTCCCTTGGTGATCTTCATGAAGACGTCCTCCAGCGAGGTCGCCAGCTCCTTGAACCAGAGGACCCGGACGCCGGCGGCGTGCAGCGAGCCGTGCAGGTCGGCCAGGTCGCGCGCCAGACCGGTGTATTCGAAGGTGAAGGTGCGGTCCCCGCTGACCAGGTCGCGGACGTGGCCGTCGGCGCAGAGGATGCGCTGGGCGATTTCCGCGCCTTCGACCACCTCCAGTTCGACCGCCACCGCCTCGCGCATCTCGCCCATGATGTCCTGCACCGTGCCGGCGGCCAGCAGTTTGCCCCGCTCGATGATGCCCACCGTGGTGCAGCAGTCGGCCAGCTCCGAGAGGATGTGGCTGGAGATGAGGATGGTCTTGCCCATCGAGCGCAGCTCCTTGAGCAGGCTCTTCATCTCGATGCGGGCCCGGGGGTCCAGGCCCGAGGCCGGCTCGTCAAGGATCAGGACCGGCGGGTCGTGGATCAGGGCCTTGGCCAGGCAGAGGCGCTGGCGCATGCCGCGGGAGAGCGAGTTGACCAGGGCGTCGCGCTTGTGCTGGAGGTCCAGCAGGATCAGGATGTCGCCGATCACCGCCCGCCGCTGGGGGCGGGAGAGGGCATAGGCGGCCCCGAAGAAGTCGAGGAATTCCCAGACCCGCATGCCGTCGTACACCCCGTAGTCGTCGGGCATGTAGCCGATGCGCCGCTTGATCTCCTGGGGCTGGCGGACCACGTCGCAGCCGGCGATGGTGGCCGAGCCCCGGGTGGGCTTGAGCAGCGTGGCCAGGAAGCGGATGGTGGTGGTCTTGCCCGCGCCGTTGGGGCCGATGAAGCCGAAGATCTCGCCGGCGCCGATGGTCAGGTTGAGCCCGTCCACCGCCAGGAAGTCGTCATAGCTTTTGGTGAAGTCGCGGATTTCGATCATTTGGCGAAAAACCCCCGTTCATCGGGCAGAATGACGCGCGGCAGCCGCACCCGCAGCGGCCCGGCCGGTCGATCCAGCAGTTGGGCGAGAATCAGGGTCCCGTTGCTGACGGCGGGCTTGCCTCCCACCTGCCAGTCCAGGGCCGGTCGTTGGACCAGGGCCACCAGCGTCCAACGGCGTTCCATCAGGGCCAGATTGGCCACGGCCTGGGCCAGGCAGGTCGTCTGCACCGCCGGCGCGCCGGGCAAAAGCTGCTCCAACGCCTCGTGGGTCTTGAGGGGCGCCAGATCGACCAGCCCCAGGGACGTGCGGCCGCCGGCCGGGATGGGGCGCAGGCGGAAGGCCTGGTGACCGACCACGAGCGCGGCCGCCCGCAGCGGGAACCCCAAGCGGTTTTCGACCTCGCCGACCGTGCCGTCGGCCGGGCCTTTAAGCGTCTTGAGGAAATTCGGCTCGAGGCTGACGGTCAGCCCCTGGCCCAAAGTCAGGGCGCCGGCGGTTTCGAGGGCCCGCTTGTCGTTGATGGCGATCTCCAGGCCGCGGACCGGATGGTTGCGCCCGTCCTCCTCCAGGTTCAGGCGCAACTCCTGGTCGGGGGCGAAGCCGCCCTGCAAACTGTCGCGCGGCGGCAGGTCGGCCAGGGCCGGCGCGGCGTGGGCCAGGTCGTAGACCTGGTAGCAGGGATTGTAGAAGAGGCTGAAGGCCTGGACCCCGGCTCGGCCGGTCGAATCGACCCGGGCGATGGCCAGTTCATTGATGGAAAGGTTCTTCTCCACCCGGCCGAAGGCGAATTCATAACTGCCATAAGTGAAGACCGCCGCCGTCAGCGGGGTGAAGAGCCAGGCCAGTTCCACCCGGCCGCCGCGGCGGGCCAGGGTATAGCTGA
>CAYMGG010000576.1:1032-2568 GCA_964389915.1 uncultured Planctomycetaceae bacterium | reverse complement strand
CGAGGAGTTGAAGCCGCTGGGGGTGAGGGTCGAAATTCGCGCCGAACTTCCCGCACTGGAATCGAGGCGGAGCGATCTTTTGGGCCAGGCTGCGGCGCATCGGCCGTCCGACGGGGGCTTTATTTGATGGTCTCGATGCGTAAGCCTTCATAACCATTGGGGACAAGCCGCAAGTCCTGCATCACGACCACCGGCCCGGGGTTGCCGTGGGTGTTGGCTTTTGAAATCAGGGTTGGCCCGGCCGGATCCTTCACATTCACCGCTCGGACTAGCTGCCAGGCGGGATTGGAAACATAGAGCGTCTCCCCTTGCAGCGAGGCTACGCCGTTGATGTTCTCGCCGGCGACTTTGGCCAAGGGCAAGTCCTTCAGCTCCCGCTTCTCCTGCGGCGACAGCAGAACGTAGCCATTGTTGCGCAAAACCAAGGCCTGTTCGCCCATCGGGGTCAGTCCGGAGGCCCCGCTGTGGATGTTCGGCTTGAAATCTCCGACCGGCCGCGGCCCATCCGGAGCCGCCAGGTCGAACCAGTACGGTCCGCCCGTATGCCAGTATACGGCGGCGTAGCGCTCTTGGATCAGGCCGGCCATGATCTGCGGCCCGTAGAAGATCCCCGGCCCCTTGGTCCGCAGCACCTGACGCGGCCGCACCGGGTCGGCCAGGTCAAGTATGGCAAAATCGTAGATGCCGATCTCGACCAGCGCATACCGGCCGGGCGCCGGGGTTTCGACTTGCAGGATCGGCTCGGCCCCTTCCAGCAGGCGGCCGATTGGCCGCAGGTTCCAGTTCTCGTCCACCTCCCAGATCGACAGCCCCGCGTTGGCTTCGGCCACATAAAGGCGCCGGCCGACCGCGCTCAGATGCCGGGCGATGCCCGGGGTACGCTGCCGGGACAGAACCTTGACCTCGGGCTTGACCTGGAGCAGGGCGATTCCCGCCTGGCCGGCGGCCACCGCGACGACCTCCGCGGCAAGCGGCCTAACCATCCGCACCTGGCCGCCAGGACGGTAGACGACCGCTCCGTCTTCGGTGTAGATTTCCGGCCGCCGGGGAAGCGGCTGGCCGGAGCGGCCTGCGGTCGCCGACTGGGCCGGGGCGGCCCGGCAGAAGCCTTTGGCATCGACCACGTGCAGCCCCGTCATGACCCCGGCGACATACAGGCAATCGTCGCCCAGCGCCACCCCGCCCACGGCGCCGGAGAGCTTGCGATTCCAGAACTCCACCTCCGGCAGGCGGCAATGGCCGGCAAAGACCGGTCGGGCCGGATCCTTGAGGTCGACGACGAAAACGCCGTTGAAGGTGTCGGCCAAAAACGCGTAATCGCCCTGCGCCTCCACGCTCCAGAAATCGGGAATGCCCATGTACAGCTGGGGGCACTTCAGCCGCGACACCGGGCGCGGCCGGCCCGGCGCGTCCAGCGCCAGGATCTCCAGACCGTGCCCCAGGCCGAAGCCCTGGTCGCCGGCCTGCGGCGTCTCGAAGTGCTGCCGCTTGTAGGCGCGCGAGTGATGACCGGTGGCCGCCAGGCAGTATTTGCCG
>CAYMGG010000576.1:0-1022 GCA_964389915.1 uncultured Planctomycetaceae bacterium | reverse complement strand
GGCTTTTCCATGAGATGCTGCCAGGCGCCGCGCTTGCCGTGAACGAACACGCCGTCGCCGTAGCCGTCCATTGGCAAGAAGGCGGTCACCTGCGGGGCGAGGGGATTGCGCACGTCGGCGACGCCTAACTCGCAATCCGCCCAGATCCCGCCGTAAAGCCAGCCGTCCCGGACGGCGACGGATTGCACCTCCTTGCCGTTCATGACCGTGGCCAGGTGCCGGGGTTCCTGCGGTTGGCTGAAATCGATAATTTCAACGCCGTAATAGCGGCAGGCGACATAGACGATGTCGCCCTCCACGGCCAGGCCGGTGGCCTTCTCGATCGTATCGTAATGCGACACGACCCGCGGGGCGGTCGGATCCGACACATCCACCAGGAAGAGGCCGTCGATGCGCGCAGTCACGAACGCCCGCGAGCCGCTGAGCGCTACCTGCCGCACGTCGCCCAGATTGCCGACTGTTCCAGTTATGACCGGCTTGAGCGGCTCCTTCAGATCCAGGCAGATCAGTCGCCCCTGGCCGATGGCGCAGCCCAGCCGGCCGGACGTGGCCATGTCGATGCACGGGCCGATATCCAAAGTACTGACGATCGGCAGGCTTCGCCCATATTCGTTCGGCGGCAAATCCGCCGCCGAGCAGAGACTGAAAACACAGAAGATCAGGGCGAAAATCGCCGCCAGGGGGCAGGCTTCGAACATAGTGGTTCCTTGCGGCAGATGGGCGCAGGTTGCGATCGGCAAACGGCTTGACTTATCAGGCTTTCCTTGGACTACTCCTGCGAGAGTTATATGGGGAATCTCTCGGACGCGCAACACCCTACATGTATGAATGTTACGGTCTTTTTCCAGGAATCTAAAATGTCAGGCCAGGTGAACCCGGACCTGAACCTGACTCGGAAAAGCCCCAATATCGAGCCATGATGCCCAGTTGCGGCTCTACTAGTGGAAATAGGATCATCAGCTTGAGTGTGGCGGCGGGCCAGCAAAACAGGGCCAGGGATGTGAGGTAGTGGGCTAGTAAAA
>CAYMGG010000575.1:0-2570 GCA_964389915.1 uncultured Planctomycetaceae bacterium | reverse complement strand
GCCGCGCCCCTGCAAATCGGGCGTGCCGGGCGTGTCGGGCAGGGCGGCGTCTCCGCCCACGCCGCCGGCCGGCAGGTAGAGCCGCCCCAGATCGAGCCCCTCGACCGCGGGCAGTTCGCGGGGATAGAGGGTTTCGATCATCACCTCCCGCAGGCGGGAGCTCTCCTCCACCGCGTCCAGGGCCGCGCCGTCGTTCACCACCGAGCCGCCCGTCTGGTAGCAGACCAGGTCGGCGAGCATCTCGCCCGCCGAGGCGTAGCGGTCGCCGACCTCGTAGGCGGTGCTGCGGGTGATGATCCGGCGCAAGCCCTCGGGCACCAGCTCCAGCGAGATCAGGCCCGCCGGCAGGCGGCCGGAGATCATCTGGTAGAAGCTCACGCCCAGGGAATAGATGTCGGTGCGGTGGTCGACGTGCTTGGCGTCGGTCCGCTGCTCGGGGCTCATGTAGGAAGGGGTGCCCATCATGCAATTGGTCATGGTGAGCGAGGTGTCGTCGGTGCGCAGGCGGCGGGCGATGCCGAAGTCGATCACCTTGGCCTGGCCGCCGGGGCCGACCACCAGGTTGTGCGGCTTGATGTCGCGGTGGATGATGCCGTTCTCGTGGGCGTAGGCCAGGGCGGAGCAGGCCTGGCGGGTGATCTCCACGGTGTTGGCCAGATCCAATTCGTCATTTTCCAGCAGTTCGTTGGCGCTGGCGCCGTCGACATATTCGAGCGCAAAGTAGTGGGTGCCGTGGGCCACGCCGTTGTCCAGGGCCCGGGCGATGTGCGGATGATCGAGCTTGCGGGAGATGGCGAATTCGTGGAGGAACCGCTCGCGCAGGCTGGGTTCGGCGGCGTAGACGGCCTTGAGCGTCTTCAGGGCCACCGGTTGACCGTTCGGATCGTCGGCCTTGTAGACCGTGCCCATGCCGCCGCGTCCCAGGGTCCGCGCGATGGTATAGGGGCCCAGCTTATAGCCGCCAGGCAATTCCGGTTCGTCATCCCAATCGGAATCGAACGAATCCTCCGAGGATCTGGTCTCCGCCGTAAGGCGGTCGTCCGGTTTGGAGTCGTCCAAATCGCGGTGGTCCATGTCGGGTTCCCGGCCGGCGGAAATGGAACTCGGCGGCGCGACAGCTGCCAATCCCCTTAACCATACGGATTTGCCGCTCGTTCAGCAAGCCTAGGATCGGGTTCCGGGCAATAGCCGGGCGCTTGGGGGCGGGGCTGGGTTCGGTCTTTGGCGCGAGCGGTGCTTTCGGTAGCCGTTTTATCCCGCGGCCGTTCTTCTCCGGCCCCGCCGGATTTGGCGAAAAGCGTAACGTTTCATCGGGTGCGAGCGTATCCTGGTAAAGAGAACCTGACGGGGGGGGGTAGAATGCGCAGTCAATCGGTCTGGATGTGGGGGGTGCTCTGGCTGGGGGTGACGGCCGGAACGGCCGAGGGCGCCGAGACGTCCCGGCCGCTTTTCACCGGCGAGAGCCAGGAATATGTGGCCGAGAATCCGGCCCAGGGCGCGGCGTTTCTCTGTCGCCTGACGGCGGCGGGAGAGGGGGCGGGGTATTACATTTACAATCTGACGTATCCTTCGGCCGTCGGTTCGCCCTATCCCGAGAACAATCTGGTCCGGGCCGAACTTTACTGGCCGGCCGGACCCGGCGGGGGGGCGGCGCGTCCGGCCGTGATCTGCCTGGACATCCTACAGGGGAATTTCATCCTGGCCCGGACGTTGGCCGTGACCCTGGCGGCGCGGGGCGTGCCGGCGCTGATGCTCAAGCTGCCCTATTACGGCGAGCGCCGGCCGGCGGCGCTGGCGGGCGTGGTGGCCCTCGATCCGGCGCTGTTCGTGGCCGGATTCGGCCAGGGAATAGCCGACGTGCGGCGGGCGGTCGACGCCCTGGGCGTCCGGCCGGAGATCGACGAAAATCGGATCAGCGTCTCCGGCATCAGTCTGGGCGGGATCATCTCGGCGGCGGCCTACGGCAGCGAGCCGCGCCTCTGGCGGGCCGCCCCGATCCTGGGCGGCGGGGATCTGCCGAAACTGCTGGCCCACGCCCGCGAAGTGCGGCTCTTGCGTGAAGCCTTCGACCGGTTGAATGAAACTCGACGGCGGGAGCTTATGGCGGAACTGCGCCGTTACGATCCGCTGACCCTGGCCCCCGGGGCGCGGGAACGGGCCCGGGCCGGGCGGATTCTTATGATCAACGCCGCCGAGGACGAGGTGGTGCCGCCCGAATGCACGCGGGAGCTGGGCCGGGCCTGGGGAGTCGAGGACCGAATCGAGTGGCTGGCCGGCGCGGGCCACTATTCGGCCATGGTCCGACTGCCGGAGGTGCTGGAACGGGTGACCAACTTTTTTGTCCAGGATCTGCCGGCCAGAAGCTCGGTGCGGGCCGAGCCGAAGGCGGATTCGGCCCAGTCCCTGGTGGCCGGGTTCCTGGGCGAACTCGACGGACTGCTCTTTGGCGAACCGGCCGCCGAGCGGTGCGCTCTGGCGGGGCTGCGGCTGGAACTCCGCGAGGGGCGCCACCCCCCGCGGGCGGCGCGGTTGAGCCTGGCCCGCGGCGCGCGCGGGCGGCTGGGGCTGGA
>CAYMGG010000574.1:0-2585 GCA_964389915.1 uncultured Planctomycetaceae bacterium | reverse complement strand
CGCCGGCCAGCTTGGCCAGCATGACCAGCTCGGGCGTCTTCATCACCCCGGCGAGGTCGGCGGCCATGAGCGCGACGTTGGGATAGCGCTCCTCGGACTTGACCGCCAGACTGCGGGTTATAATCCGCGAGAGATCGCCGGGCAGCCGGGGGCATTTTTCGGCCAGCGACGGCCGGGGCGCTTCACAATGCGCTCGCAGGGTAGCCAGCGCGGTCTTGCGACGGAAGGGCAGTTCGTTGCTGAAAAGCTGGTAGAGCATGACGCCAAGGGCGTAGATGTCGGTCTGCGGCCCGATCGTCTCGCCCTCGATCTGTTCGGGAGCCATGTAGTCCGGCGTGCCCATAATCGCCCCGGTGGTGGTCAGATTGTCGACCGAGACGTCCTTGGCCAAGCCGAAGTCGACCAGGATCGCCCGCCCGTCGGTGTCGACCATCACGTTGCCGGGTTTAAGGTCGCGGTGGACCACGCCCGCCCCATGGGCCTTATATAAGGCGGCCATAACCTGGCCGGCGATGCGTACGATCTCGCCGGGTTTGAGCGCTCGCCGCTGCACGAGCTTGGAAAGCGGCTCGCCCTCGATGTACTCCATAGCGAAGAAGTGGGTGCCCTCCTCCTCGCCGACGGTGTAGACGTGCATCAGGTTGGGATGGCGCAGGCCGGCGATGGCCCGGGCTTCGCGCTGGAAACGCTCGATGAAGACCCGGTCGGCGGTCAGGGCCGGGGCCAGCACCTTGAGGGCGACGTGCCGGTCCAGCCCTTCGTCATAGGCTTTGTAGACCGCGCCCATCCCGCCCGCTCCCAACCGGGATTCGAGCCGGTAGCCGCCCAGTTTCCGGCCGAGCATCGGGTCTTTTTCCGCCGCCATCCGCCTTCCCCCGCCGCGCCTTAAGCGCGCCTTTACACCTGACCATGGCTGTCAAATGAATCGACTTGCCCGGCCATATTCTCCGCAAGGTCAGGGCGGTTGTCAACCCGCGCTCTGCTTCTAAATCTTTTTCTAGTTTGCAGCTTCCATTCCCACCGCCTCTAATCAGGAGAGCTGGAAAATTTAACCACGATTTATAACTACCGGCGGCGGTTTTTTGGTGGCAGCTCCACCCCGGAGGCACGATAATTACGCCGCTTCCTCTTACTAATTAAGGGCCGACCATGATCCCGACCACCCCCGACATTCCAGCCGCCCTGACCGCGCTGGCCGATTATTGGCGCCCCACCTGGGAGCTCTCCGCCCCCAGCCTGGCCCGTCAGCCCGGCCTATTTCCCGATCCGGCCCAGATCGCCGCTGCCGCCAAGTTCCTCGGCCTGCCCGACGCGGCCTGCGCCGCCCTGCAAGACGGCCTGGCCCTGTTCGCGCGGGAGCCGTTTCTGTCCCGGCTGGCCTGGCACTGTCATTTTCTGCTCTGCCGCGCCGGCGCGGGCGACGCCGAACTCTACGCCAAATCCCCCGCCCTGCCAGCGGACTTCCATCCGGCCGCGCCACTCTTCCACGCCTACGTCCTGCTGGCCGGCCTGCCGCACTGCCGGGCCGAGAACCGCCGCCGCGGCATCGGCGACGAGATCACCCGCCATACCCTGGCCGACCTGGGCATCTGGCTTGGCCACTACCACCGAACCAAAGGCGTCTGGGGGCTGGCTCAGCACGGCTGGCTGAGCGGGCATTTCCGCAATCAACTTTACCGGCTGGGGCGGCTTCAGTTCCGCTTCGAGACCTTCCCCCACCGCTTTCACGCCTGGCGCCAGACCGCCACCGGGCAGGTCGCCCTGTTTCCCGGCCCCGGAGAACGCCTGACGGCGGAGGCTTTTTATGCGGCGGCGGATGCGGAATGTCGGGGCAATGACTACGAAGAGACCGGCGAGCAGATCCTGGGGCCCCGGCTGGGAAGCGACGGCCGGTGGTGCGAAGCTCCGGCGCCGCTCCCGCGGGACGAGTGGGAGAAGATCCTGGCCCCGGGCGACCCGGTGCTGGGCCTGCATATCGCAGAGGGCGAACCGCTCACGCCCGAGGCCTGCGCCGAATCGCTGGCCCGGGCGGAGGATTTCTTTCCCCGGCACTTCCCCGAGCGGCGCTATGCGGCCCTGACCTGCGGCTCCTGGCTGCTCGACCGGCAGCTGGGGCAGTTGCTGGCGCCGGAGGCGAACATCGCCCGGTTCCAGGCCCTGTTCCATCTCCACCCGTTGCCGGACGCGGACGACCGGCAGTTGCAGGAACGGGTCTTCGGCCTGCCGCTGGGCGAGCGCTACGCCGGGGCCGACCTGGAACGCGCCCCCCGCCAGACCTCGCTGCAACGGCTGGTGGTCTCGCACCTCGAAGCGGGCGGCCGCTTCCGCTCGGGCGGCGGAATCATCTTTCCCAATTGATAATTATCCTACTCCGCGCTTATGTCGCTATGTAGAAAAGCGGGAACGATCAATCCCGCCGGCGGCAGATCCGCATTATCCTCCAGTCCGCAACGGCTCACTGCGGACCAGCATTTTGCTTTTTCGAATCGGCTTTGTCCCTGGTTTCGCCCTGCCCAACGCTTTGAATCACCCCTGTGCGGCGTTCGAAATTCGGTTCAGAAAAGCGATTTATTTCCGTAGCGGAA
>CAYMGG010000573.1:0-2591 GCA_964389915.1 uncultured Planctomycetaceae bacterium | reverse complement strand
AGCCCGGCGCGGCTCAAATGGGGCTATGTCTTCTGTCGGGTCGAAAAGGTGACTCTCGAGGCGGTGCCGGTCTAAAGTATTCGCCAACCGCTCCGGGGGAGCTTTTTTGCAAAAAAGTTCCCCCGGACCCCCTCAAAAAACTCTCATCCGGACAAATTCAAAAAGGGTGAAAAAAAATTTCGGAAAGGGCTGGGAAAACCCTTTTTATAAAAAGGGTTTTCCCAGAGCAGTCAGGCATTTCCCGTTTTTTCTTCAGCCTCATCGCACTGGACGCAGACGCGGTTGCGGCCCGCGTTCTTGGCCGCGTAGAGCGCCTCGTCCACCCGGGCCAGCAACCGTTCGCCATCGTCGCCGGGAACCAGTTCGGCCACGCCGATGCTAACCGTGACCGTCAGCGGCCGGCCCTGGCAGTCGATGGGCTGGCGTTCCACCTCCACCCGGATCTTGTCGGCCAGGCGCTGGGCGTCGGCCAGGGCGCAGTCCTTGAGGATCACCAGATACTCGTCGCCGCCCCAGCGGCTGATGATGTCCGAACTGCGCAGCCCCGCGCCCAGGATCCGGGCCACCGCGCAGATGATCTGGTCGCCGGCCTGGTGGCCGAAGCAGTCGTTGATGCTCTTGAACCGGTCGAGGTCGAGCATCATGAGCGAGAGCGAATGGCCCGAGCGCACGGCCTCCTTGAGCGCCTGGTGCAGATGGATCTCGTGGGCCTGGCGGTTGGAGAGGCCGGTCAGCTTGTCGGTGGTGGCCATGACTTCCAGCCGCGACTGGTAGCGGTTGATGGTCAGGGTGGTGGCCAGAAGCACCAGCAGGGTGACGCCGATCCAGACGGCGAGGCTGGCGTAGAGGCTGCGGCGGATGTTCTCGAGCGCGGCGTCCTCCTCCTGCTCGACGAACAGATACCAGCCGAATTCCGCCACCGGGCGCACGTTGAGCAGCTGGGTCCGGCCCCGGTAGGCGTACTGGTAGGAGCCACGCTCCTCCTTGAGCACCCGCGCGGCCAGCTCCCGCAGGCCTTCGCGTTCGTGGATGTTGGCTTCAGGAACCCGCACCTGGTCGCCCCGCAGCATGATCCGGCCGGTCTTGTCCACGAAATAGATCAGCCGGCCGTACTCCCGCTGATAGCGGTCGATCAGCTTGCGCACGGCCTCGACGGTCAGGCCCACTCCGGTGGCGCCGATGAACTTGCCGGCGTAGTCATGGGCGCGGTAATTGATGAAGATGGTCATCGCGTCATGGTTGGCCAGATCGACGTCGACGTTGATCTCGTAATCGCTCTTCAGGTTGCGCACCCGGTAGTACCAGACGTCGCGGGGCTCGGTCGGGCTGACCTGCTTGAGGATGCCGCCGGCCACGTCGGGCTGGTAGTAGTTCCGGGTCCGGTCGGAGACGAAGAAGCTGGTGACCGCGCCGTAGCGCTGCTTGACCTCGCGCAGATACTTGATGACCGCCTCGACCGGCTGCTCGCCAGACAGCATCCAGTCGCGCAGAAACGTGTCCTTGGCCATCATCGAGGAGACGATAACCGGCAGGATCAGGTCGCGCTGGATCTCGGAATAGACCGTGTCGGAAGTGATCGGCAGCTGGTTGCCGACGATGCCCTCGCGGATCGAGACGTGGGCCACGTGATAGCTGAGGAAGGAGGTGGCGCAAAAGCCCGTCACCAGCAGCGCGCTGGTCACGGCGATCAGCTTCCATTTGTCTCTGATGCCGTTCATGCCGGTTCCCGCCAAATCTATCCTCCCCCTCGCGCGAACCCTTTTATACGGAAGCAGAAGTCGGCGAACTTGTCAACCGATTAACCCTCCGCCGCCCTATGTTTTACCTCCGCACCGGGGGCAGCCCTGAAGCCGCAGCGGCTTTTCCAGCCCGCATTCGGCCAGCAATTTCCCGTCGGTCAGAAGTTCCGGCGTGGGCCCGTCGGCCCGCACCCGGCCGCGGTGCAGGACGATCGTCCGTGGGCAGAGCTCCCAGACCAGGTCCAAGTCGTGGGTGGCGATCAGCTTGGTGTGTACGAAGCCCCGCAGCAGCTCGAGCAGCCGCCGCCGGCCGCGCGGATCGAGCCCCGCGCTCGGCTCGTCCAGCGCCAGGATGTCCGGCGACATGGCCAGGACTCCGGCCAGCGCCGCGCGGCGCTTCTCCCCGCCCGAGAGGCGCTGCGGGGGCCGCCGGCGCAATTCCGCCGCCTCCACCGCCGTCAGCGCCGCCTCGACCCGGGCCTCGACCTCGGCCGGCGGCAGACCGAGGTTGCGCGGGCCGAAGGCGACGTCCTCCTCGACCGTGGGCATGAAGAGCTGGTCGTCGGGGTCCTGAAAGATCGTGCCCACCGTGCGCCGGATCTGGGGCAGAGTCTCGCGGGTGAGCGGGAAATCCCCCACCCGGACCGTGCCGGCCGTGGGCGTCAGGCAGCCGTTCAGGCACCAGAGCAGGGTGCTCTTGCCCGCCCCGTTTTCGCCCACCAGCCCGACCGCTTCACCGTGGGTGATCCGCAAAGAGACGTCGGCCAGCGCCGGCGTGCCGTCGGGATAGACGTAATGCAGTCCGGCGGTTTCGACCAGATGATGGCTCATGCGTTCCCCAGGATCAAGCCG
>CAYMGG010000572.1:0-2601 GCA_964389915.1 uncultured Planctomycetaceae bacterium | reverse complement strand
CCCCCGGCGGCGGGGCGGCGGCCAACAGTGCCCGCTGCTGCGCGGCGATTTCCCGATTTTCCTTAAAAGCGCGGACAATCTGCGGAATCCAGAAGAACAGGATCACCGCGACCGGGGGAAAGATCACCAGGCCGCAGAAAAGCAGGTCGTCAATTCGGATGGAGGGGCGGGAGAGGAAATAGCCGGCGGCCGAAATCGGGGTCAGCAGCGCCAGGCGGTCGGGTCCACCATAGAGGCTGTTGGCCGCCGCCAGGGTAATGCCCACCACGCACCAGGCGGTGAGGAGGATGCCGACCAGCAGGCCGTGGCCGAGGTTGCGGAAGACTCGGGGAAAGAAATGACGCAGCAGGCGGTCGCCCCAAACCGGCAGGGCCAGGTAGAAGAAGCCATAGAGCACGAAGACGATGGCGCAGTAGGATTCCAGTTCGGCGGTGTAGCTTTGGAAGAGATGCGGCCCCGGGCCGCATAAAAACGCGGCGAAGAGAAACAGCGCGAAGTGGGTCAGAATATAGGCGTACAATCGCCCCGGCCCCGGCGCATAGAGCAGACGCGGCGGACGCCAGTCCAGCCATTGCGAACGCACACGCAGAGACAGTTGTTCCGGTGTGTCCAAAAGGAAGAGGCAGCCGATTAGAAAAGCGATCAAGGCCATGAGCAAAGCTGTGGAAGTCGGCCATTCTAGCCCGGATGAATTTTCCCCCACAACTATCGCGATTGCTGGAAGCAAGAAGATAGAAAAGTAGGCGACCAGGGTTAGGATGGTCAAGGCCAGGCGTGGGCGCCAGTCGCGGTCTTCGGCCTGGAACGCCAGACGGGAGACTGCCGCGGCATATAAAAAATGCAGGGCGGCCAGAATGATGGCCAAAACCGCGAGATTGGCCGCTTGAAAGAAAGGTTCGGAAAGGGTGGTGTCCCAGGAGCAATTGCGGACCATGCGGTACACCAGCCAGGCGATGAACACCCCGGCCGCGAACGAGGCCAGGCCCAGCAGGCGTAGCGGTTTCTTGTGGCTAACCGCCACCAGGACCAGGCCGAGGACGCAGCTGGTGGCGCTCAAGAACGCCACCACCACCAGGCCGTAGAGCAGAACGTCCAATCCGATGCCGCCCAGCAGATAGGCCAACAGCAGCGACGGCCCGCAAGCCGAGAAATACAGGAGCGTCGCCGCCAGGCTGCTGAAGATCTTGCCCCGCAGCAGCTGGCCCGGGGTCAGCCGGCTGATGAGCGCCAGTTCGGTGGAACGGTTGCGCAGCTCCTCGGCGAAGCGGCTCTGCATCAGGTAGGGGATGATGCCGCCCAGGAAGAAGCCCAGGCCCGAGAGCAGCGCCTGCGCCAGGTCTCCGCCGGCGGTCTGGTGGCCTTCCGAGGCCAGGATCAACGTGACCGTAACCAACTGGGTCAGGGCCAGGCCGATGAAGAACACGGCCAGAAAGGCCGGCGACCTTAGCCAGCAGCGCAGATCCTTGAGCAGGACCGGATTCAGGCGGCCGTCGGCCCATTCGCCCAGCCGTTGGAGTCGGCCGGAGATTTTTTCAGGTAAGGCGGCGGAAACGACGCTCATCCTTCGCCCCTCCCTTCGGTCAGGCGCATGAAGGCGTCCTCCAGGTCCGAGGTGGCGAGGTGATAGTCGGTCACCTGAAAACCGGCGGCCAGCAGGCGGCGCAGGATCTCCGCCCGGCCGGCCGGCTCGCCCTCGTAGGCGAAGTCCGCGCCCTGGGGCAGTTCGAAGGTCCGCAGCACGCCGGCCGTTTCGGCCAGCAGCCGCTGCAACCGGCGGCATTCTTCGGGCTCCGGCCGCGCCAGCGCCACCCGGACCCGCAGGCCCTCGTCGAGCTGGCGTTGCAGGTTGGGCATCCGGTCGCTGGCCCGGATCTGGCCGTTTTCGATGATCGTGACCGCGTCGCAGGTCTCCGAGAGTTCGGCCAGGATGTGGCTGCTGATGAACACGGCCTTGCCCCGGTCGGCCAACTGGCGGATCAGCCGGCGCAGTTCGATGCGCGCGCGCGGGTCCAGGCCGGCCGAGGGCTCGTCCAGGATCAGCACCGCCGGATCGTTCACCAGCATCCGGGCCAGGCTGAGGCGCTGCTTCTGTCCCTTGGACAGGACGGTGGTGGGGCGTTCGAGCAGCTCGCCCAGGCCGGTGAATTCGATCACCGCTTGCAGTCGCGCCCGCCGGCGCGGCGGGGGCAGGCGATAGGCCCGGGCGTAGAAATCCAGATACTCTTCGACCACGATGTCCGGATAGGAGTCGAGGTAGTCGGGCATAAAGCCGATCTCGGTGCGCAGCTCGTCGGGGTAATTGACCAGGGATTTGCCGTTGACGAACACGTCGCCGGCGTCCGGCTCGTCGAGCGTGGCGATGATCCGCATGGTGGTGGTCTTGCCCGCGCCGTTGGGGCCGATGAAGCCGTGGACCTCGCCGCCGTGAAAGGCGAAGTGGATGTCGTCCACGGCCTTGACAGGACCGAAATGGCGCCGCAGGCCGCGAATCTCCACCACGGTCGAGTCGGCGCTCATGGTTCGAACCTCCCGGCGTAATTGGTGGCGATGTAAATATATTGCCGCTCATGCTTCTGGCAGTTGATGCCCCCGTCGTCGAGG
>CAYMGG010000571.1:0-2601 GCA_964389915.1 uncultured Planctomycetaceae bacterium | reverse complement strand
AGTTCCCCCGGACCCCTTCAAAAAACTCTCATCCGGCTTCGCCGTTTCGAACGTTCAGATGGAATAATTCAACGGCTATTCCATTCGTACTATTCATCCATCTGAACGAACCGGACACGCGAAGCGTTCTGATATCAACTCAAGTTATTGATGGCCGACTAACGTTTCGGATCGGGTGAGTCTGGTGAGAGTTTTTTGGCGGGGTTTGGGGGACCTTTTTTGCAAAAAAGGTCCCCCAAAATCGGTTACTATTAACTTGAATTGATATGATTCATCACTCATCAATCAAAAATCATAACTCATAAATCCAGCCCGACCCCCCGCAACCTCAACCGGCCAACCCCAAAACTACAGATTCAGGATGGCCTGCATATCCTGGTAAAGCCGTTGGGGCAGCCGCCAGGGGGCGTGACGATACCAATCGGGCTCGGGCTCGACGAAAATCCAGCCCGAATAGCCGATCTTTTTAATGGCCGCGACGATCTCCGGCCACTCGAGTTCACCGGCCAGCAGATATCGCAGGTCCGTCCCGCGCCGCGCATCCTTGAAGTGAATCTGCCAGACCCGCCCGGCCAGGCTTTCCAACCACTCGGCGGGATTACCCGCGTCCAGTTGCACCACGTTGCCCACATCCAGGTACATGCCCACGGCCGGATGGTTGATCTCGGCGAGCAGCTTTTCCCAGAGCGGCAGACCATCGGGAAACCGCGCCGCCGCCACATTCTCCAGGCCGAGGCGCAGCCCGCGGGCGGCCGCCTCGTCGCCGGCCGCCCGGGCGAAGTCGACCACCCGCTGCCAATGGTCGGCGCCCGGGATTTCGGGCTTGGCGCGACCCGGCACCACCAGGAGCAGCTTGCCTCCCATTTCGGCCAAGCTGTCGAGCGCACCCCGCGCCGTGTCGAGCGCTTTGGCCCGCGCGGCCGGATCGGGCGAGGGAATAGTGTCCCAGAAAAGCGGTCCGCCGCGCATGCTGGGAAGGCTCAGGCCCAGGCGCGCGCATTCTTCGCGCAGCCAGCCGGCGGTCTGCCGCCAATTGTCCGGGCCAGGTAGACCGGAGGGATGAAACGTCGGTTCCACGCCTTTAAAACCGGCCTCGGCCAGCCACGGCAGACGTTCGCGCGCCTCCTCCTGGCTGCGCACCACCAGGGAATAACCAAAAGAAATTGCCATGCTCTCTCCTCCTTACGCTTCATCCGGCGAAGCCGCGTGAGAGTTTTTTGAAGGGGACTGGGGAAACTTTTTTGCAGTGCGTGCCGCACCTCCATAAAACGCTTCGTGTGTCCGACGGGTTCAGATGGGCAAGTCGCACGAATGGGGCAGACGTTGAGTTCACCCATCCGAACGCTCGAAACGGCGTAGCCGTGTGAGTTTTTTTTGAAGGGGTCTGGGGGAACTTTTTTGCAAAAAAGTTCCCCCAGAGTCGTTGGTCCGAAACAATCGGTCACTCTTCCGCCCCCGCAGCTAAAGCTTGACCACCTGGCCGGTCTCAATGGATTCCAGCGCCGCGCGGGCCACGCGTAGTGCGGCCAGCCCGTCCTCGCCGCTGATGGGATTGGGTTTTTCGCCGTCAAGGGCGGCGACGAAATCCTTGAACAACGGCGGATGCGCCGCCCACGCGCCGGGGCTGGCCTTCCACTCGCGGACCCAGCGGCCGCGAAAAGCCCGGGCTCCGCTCTCGGAGGCGCGGATCAGGCCGTCAGGCCCGAGGATCATCTCGTCGCCCAGGCCGGGGGTGTTTTCGGGCAGGCCCCAGCCGATGGTGATCTCGCCGATGTCGCCCGACTCGTGTCCCACGGTGATGACGCCGGTGTCGACGGCGAAATTCTGAACCGCCGCTAGGCGCGGCTTGCCTTTGCCGAAGATGCCGCCCCGGGCGTAGACCGTCTTCGGTTCGGACTTGAAGATGTGCCGCCAGAGGTCGAACCAGTGCACGGCACAATCTATAATCGAACCGCCGTTGCCCTCGCGCTCGTGCATCAGGATCTTGGGCCGGACCTCGCGCACGTCGAATTTCTGCCAGACCACGGGCCGGCCCAGATCGCCGTTCTGGATGAGCTCGCGATAAAAGGCGGTGTCCTCGCCGTAGCGGCGCTGAAAATCGATGGCCAGCAGCACCTTCTTCTTGGCGCAGGTTTGCACCATGGCCTTGGCATCGTCCACGGTCAGGGCGATCGGCTTTTCACAGAAGACATGGCAGCCCTGCGCGGCGGCGAACTCGGTCACCGGCCGATGGAGAAAGACCGGCAGGCAGACCGAGACCACGTCCGGCTTGAGCCGCTCGATGAGCTTGCGCCAGTCGCCTTCACCTTCCGCAATCTCGTACTTCTTCTGAAAAGCGGCCAGCCGGGCGGCGTCAGCGTCGCAGACGCCCGCCACCTCGGCCCGACCGGTATCGCGCCAGGCCTTGACGTGATGCTGGGCCATGTCCCCGGCCCCGAGCACGATCACGCGGTAAAGCTTCTCCTGCTTGGTACCCATGAATGACTCCTTTTTTATACAAATCGGAGATTTAGCCGCGAATTCCGGGGGAACTTTTTTGCAAAAAAGTTCCCCCAGCCCCTTCAAAAACCTCTCACCTAACTTCGCCGTTTCGAGCGTTCG
>CAYMGG010000570.1:1175-2619 GCA_964389915.1 uncultured Planctomycetaceae bacterium | reverse complement strand
CGGCCTCGCCGGCCGGCCTGGCCCCCTGGCCGGCGATCCTGCGCCGCGCCCTGCCGCTGGTGGACGTCTTCCTGCCCAGCCTGGACGAGTTGCTGTACATTTATGATCGCCCCCGCTTCGACCGGCTGGCGGCCGATCCGGCGGGCGAGGCTGGCAAACTGAGCCGGGCGGAACTGCGGGCGCTGGCCGACCGGCTGCTCGCGGCCGGCGCGGCGATGGTGGCGATCAAGTTGGGCGAACGCGGCCTGTATCTGCGTACTACCGCTGATCCCGAGCGACTGGCGCGGATGGGCGCGGCGGCTCCGGCCGACCGCAAGGCCTGGCTGGACCGCGAGCTGCACGCGACCTGTTTCAAAGTGCAGGTGGCCGGCACGACCGGCGCGGGCGACTGCACCATTGCCGGTTTCCTCGCCGGTCTGCTGATGAACCTGGCCCCGGAAGCGGTTATGGATACGGCCGTGGGCGTCGGCGCCTGCTGCGTCGAGCGACCCGACGCGGTAAGCGGCATCCGTCCCTGGGCCGAAGTGCAGGCGCGGCTGAAAACGGATTGGCCAAGACTGAAAATCGGCCTGGATTGAGGTCACCTATTAATTACCCGGCGCAGGTGGACACCCCCGCATCTTGCCCATCTGAACGCCGAAGCCGGCGAAGCTTGGCTAAAGTTTTTTGAAAGAGCTTGAGAGAACTTTTTTCCAAAAAAGTTCTCTCAAATTCGAAGTAAATTTTTCGCGGTGTTCTTGGGAGAATTCCATGATCGGACGCAGTGCGGTGCGGCAGGCCCAGGCCCGGGCGCTGGCCATGCTGGACCAGGCGGGGATCGCGCTGACCCCCGAGGAACGGCGGAACGTGGAGGTGGCCGATTTCGGACTCGACGACCTGGAACAGACCGGTCTGGAATTGGTGGTCTACATCAACAATGCCCGCTATTGCGCCAAGGAGCTGGTGCTCTTCCCGGGCCAGACCTGTCCCGAACATCGCCATCCGCCCGTGGCCGGCGATCCAGGCAAGACCGAAACCTTCCGGGTGCGCACGGGCCTGGTCCGGCTCTGCGTGGCCGGAGCGCCCACCCCCGGCCGGCAGGCCCGGCCGCCTCGTGGCAGCGAGGCCCATTACACCGTATTCCACGAACTCGAACTCCGCCCGGGCGAGCAATACACGATCGATTCGAACACGTTGCACTGGTTCCAGGCCGGACCGGACGGGGCGATCGTCTCGGAATTCTCCAGCCCCAGCCGGGACGAGGCCGACATCTTCACCGACCCGCGCATCGCCCGGCTGCCGCAGATCGACGAGAACCGCTAAGAGCCCGGATTTGGACTCGCGCCGACGACACTGAGTACAGCTCCCCGCAAATAGGTGGGCAAACCTCAGCGGCCGCGCCGACGTCTCCCCTCCCTCCGGGAGGGGGTTGGGGGGAGGGAGAGGAGCAGCTGCGCTACCGGCC
>CAYMGG010000570.1:0-1165 GCA_964389915.1 uncultured Planctomycetaceae bacterium | reverse complement strand
CCCCCGGAGGGGGAGGGAGGCCAACCCGACAATCGCCCCCTTTATTATGGGGAACCGTGCTGGGTATATTATATAATACCAATATCGGGTGACGTTATCAGCCGGCGCGGGAACTGGAGAAACCATGCAACTGTACGGACGGAAGTGGTCGGCGCGGGAGTTTCTGGCCCGGGTGGGCCGGGTGGAGCAGTGCGGAGGCCTGCGCCGACTGGCGGCCACAGAAGGGCCGGAAGCGGGCACCGAGGCGATCGAACTACGTACCGGCGCGGGCTGGCGCTGCGTGATACTGCCGGCGCGGGGCCTGGATATTTCGCTGGCGGAATTCGGCGGCGCGCCGCTCACCTGGCAGGCCGCCGGCGGCGAGCCGCACCCGGCGTTCCACGAACCGGCCGGCCTGGGTTTTCTGCGCACGGCGGCGGGCGGCCTGCTCATGACCTGCGGAATGACCAACGTCGGCTCGCCCAATGCGGACGCCGGCGAGGAGCTGGGCCTGCACGGCCGCTATCATCACCTGCCCGCCCGCCAGGTGGCGGCCGAAGGCTGGTGGGAGAACGATGAATACGAAATGCGTGTGGCCGGCGTGATTGAAGAGGTGCGCCTCTTCGGCCACCACCTGCGCTGCCGCCGGGAGATCCGGGCCCGGCTGGGCGAGAACCGGCTGTGGGTGCGCGACGAGATCGAAAACGCCGGCTTCGCCCCGGCGCCGTGGCAGATGCTCTACCATTGCAACTTCGGCTTTCCCCTGCTCACGCCCCGGACCAAGCTGGAATTTCCGGCCGGCCGGCTCAGCCCGCGCGACGGCCGCGCCGATCCGGCCCGGCTCAACTGCTGGGCCGATCCCGACCCGCAAATCGAGGAAGGCGTCTATTATTTGCAGGATTTGCGCGCCGACTCGGCCGGCTGGGTCCAGGCGGTCCTGGCCAATCCGGAGTTTCCCCTGCCCGCCGGACCGGCAGCCGTAAGCCTGGCGGTCCGCTGGCGCGCGGAGAGCCTGCCCAACCTGGTGGTCTGGCGCATGCCGGGCGCGGGCGCGCACGTTCTGGGCATCGAGCCGGCCAACTGCCTGGTGGGCGGCCGGGCCGCCGAGCGGGAACGCGGCACGCTGATCGAGCTGGCCCCGGGCGAACGGCAGGTCTGCGAGCTGGAGTTCGTAATTTCCTGAAGG
>CAYMGG010000569.1:0-2636 GCA_964389915.1 uncultured Planctomycetaceae bacterium | reverse complement strand
CCGGCTGGGCCGAGGATACGACTCCGGCCGAGCCGGGAGCGAAGGAGACTACGGCCGCCGCGGCCGCCGCCACTTCCGCCGGCCAGCCGAACATGGATTTCTTCAAGGACATGTTCGGCGCGGCCGTGGCCAACTCCAATCCCGGCGGCCGGCGTGACGGCGGCAAGGGCGGAGCCACGGCCAATCTGCCCTTCATCCGCCGGCTGCTGGCCAAGGAGCGCAACATCTCGCTCACCCAGGAGGGCGACCGGATCTTCATCGACGGCCACGTGACCAGCGAAGGCATGCGCCAGCGCGTCGAGCGCCTGCTCAAGGTGTACGAGAACCTGGTCGACCTGACCGAGTACCAGCCCGACGAGGACACCCTGCTGGCCGACGTGGGCCTGATCAAGAAGCGCATCGAGGACACCCTCAACCGCGACTACGACCCCCGCCGGGCCTTCGTCCCCCGCCAGGAGGTGGGCGTGGAGATCGTCAACGACCACATCCTCATCACCGGCGAACTCAACAGTCCCGAGGATGTCGAACAGGCCGTCCGCGTGGCCGGCGTCCACAGCAAGAAGGTCATCAACGACCTCAAGCTGCGCCACCAGATGATCGAGATCACCGCCATCTTCGCCAAGCACCAGAACAAGAACAACTCCGCCCTGGGCACCAAGGGCACCCAGTCGGCCATCGTCCAGATCCCCCGCGTCCTCTACGGCCCGCCGGACGACAGCGTCCCGGTCTCGAGCTTCAACAAGTACTGGGGCCAGTCCCGCTGGGGCGGCGCGGCCGGCGCGGCCGGCTTCAACAACTCGGCCACCGACGAGGCCGACGGCCTGCTGGCCATGGACTTCCTCAAGGGGGCCGACCGCTCGGCGGTGCTGGCCCGGCCGCACCTCTCGACCCTGAACGGCCAGAGCGTCAGCTTCCTCGCCGGCGGCGAGAAGGCCATCCAGACCTTTACCCAGACCGTCTCCGATGTGGAATACAAGAAGTACGGCGTAATCCTGACCGCCACCCCCACCCTGATCAGCAACGGCCAGCTGCGCCTGCACGTGGAGCTGGAGTTCTCGCTCCCCGAAGCCAACGGCCTGGACTTCATCAGCTTCCAGCACAAGGGCGACGCGATCCTGCGCCGCGACGAAGGCCTGGTCCTAAGCGGCATGGTCAACGAGGCCCGCAGCCGCGGGCTCGACCGCACCCCCTACGCCAGCCAGGTGCCGATCCTGGGCTTCTTCTTCGGCCACCGCGAGGAGAGCGCCGACCACGAGGACCTGGTCTTGGTCATGGCCCCCAATCTGCCCCGCACGGTCACGGGCGCGCCCTACGCCGACGCCGATCGCACCACCCAGGCCGTCTCCTCGGCGATGTGGATCTACGAGCCGGACGAGCATCAGAAGGCCTGCAATCAGAAATTCGGCCGCGAGGGCGAGTACTGGAGCGAGGGCGACGTCATCCTCCAGCCCAGCGAACAGGAACTCAAGCTCAACCAGAGCGCCGTCCCGACCGAAAAGGCCGCGCCCCGGCCTCCGGCCGCGCCGACGCCCACCATCAAGCCCTCGCCCGCCGCCCGGGCCGAACCGAGCCAAACGATCCCTGCGCCGGCCGACCTGGCGGACAAGGCCAGTCCGGTCGAAGCCGATACCACCGGCCCGGAACTGGTCGAAACCGAAACGCCGACCCCGCAGCCCAAGCCGCGGCTAGGCTGGCTGGCCCGGTGGCGCCGGGCGGCCAACGGCTCGCGGCCCGAGCCGACCCCGGCGGAAAAACCGATTCCGGCCGCACCCCTGACCGAACTGACGGCCCGCCCCGCGCCGCCGCCCCCGGCGACCGCAATCGCCACGCCGGCCAAACCCCAAGCGCCCATCGCCGTGGCCAGAGTCCGTCGGGCGATTGAAGTTCCGCAACTGCCCGAACCGTGGCTGGGCAAGGACGCCAAGACCTGGCGGCCGGTCGAAGCCGATTCGCAGACGCTGCGCGTGATCTCCTCCGGCTCTCCCGAGTCGGAGCCAGCCACGCTGGCCGGCCCCCGGCAGCTGCACCGCAACGAGGTGACGCTGGAGATGCCCGGCCCGGAACTGGACGCCGCCCCGGGGCGGTAAAGAATGATAGACCCCGTCGCGCGGGCCGGCTATAACTGGAATCCGTCATGACCGTCCATTATCTGATCATCGAACCCGAATCGCCTCATGAGCCGGTCCAGGTCTACGACCTGGCGCCCGGCTGCTACGTGCTGGGCCGCACCGCGACCGAGGCCGACCTGGAGTTCGCCCACCCCGACGTGGCCAAACGCCACGCCCTGCTCTTCGTCGGCAAGTCCCGGATCCTGATCCAGGACGAGGGCGCGCCCAAGGGCGTCTACGTCGACGACCGGCGGGTCTCGCCCCAGACCTCGGTGATCCTCGCGCCCAACAACAACGCCACGCTCGGCGGATTCCTGCTGTACGTCGCGGAAAATCCGCCCGCCGACTCCACCCCCCGCGCCCTGAAGCCGCGGATTTACGCCGACCTCGGGCGGGCCGAACTGTCCCGGTTGCGCCACAAGACGGTCGACGCGGCCGGCCGCACGGTCATGCCGGCCGCCGAGGAGGCGCTCGCCCGGCCGGCCCGCTCCGGCGCCACCGTGCTGCCGACCGCGGGCGCGGTCAAGG
>CAYMGG010000568.1:0-2637 GCA_964389915.1 uncultured Planctomycetaceae bacterium | reverse complement strand
ATATCCGCGCGGCTGCAAGTGTGCTCTGGGCCGGACTCAAGTTGATCTGGCAACGTGGGGTGTTTGAGGTCGGCCAGATTTGGGAGGCGATCAAAACGCCGTTCGCTCAGACCTTTGATTACCTCGAAACCACGGCCGCCAATCTCTGGGACCGGATCGCCTCCAATGCCACGGCTGCCTTCCAGAGAGTGCTGGGTGCGCTCACCTGGGTCTTGGAAGCCATCCAGAAAGCGGAATATGCTCTGGGTGGTTCGGACCAGCGGGTGGTCGAGTGGCAGCAGGCGCTCGATTATCTCAATGGCAAAATCGGTAGCGCTGATGAGACCCTCAACCAACTTGACGCCAGAGTAGCCCAGCGAAATGCTGGTTATGAAGATCGGGCCAATACTCCTGGCGCTTACGACGAGGCCCGTAACCTGCGCCTGGCGGAACTGCAGGCGCAACTCGCCGCTGCCCGCAAGGAATACGACGATGCCATTGCTCAGGCCAATGCGGTCAAGCCGATCGAAGTTCCAGGATTCGACAGGGCGAAGAAAGACCTGGAATTCGCCTGGGATACCCTCGACCAGAGCAAAACCCGGGTGCAAGGTGCCTGGGCCAATTCCCGGATGAGTCAAGCGCTCGGTGGCACCAGCACTCACGAAGATCGTCAGGAAAAACTCCAGAAATCCATCAAGGACGGCATCTGGCAGGTGGTCGATAACACCAGCCCGCAGAACCAGGCCGCAGCGTACGCCCCATGACTACCGTCGAACAGATCGAGCTGCTCGAATCCGGGGAATGCACGATCGAACGCGGTGGCCGCCGGTCGCTGCAGCGGACCATGATCGTGACCGAGCCGTTGCCGACCAAGGCGGTCAAGCTGGGGCCACCTTATGGCACGCTTAACCTGGAGGTGGGTGGCTACCTCAAAACCAAACGGGCAATACCTATAGATGATAAGCACTGCCGTCTGGTCCTGACCTATGAATCCAGCGATCCGATCGCCAATCCGCAACTCGACCAGGTTACTTGGGAAACCGATATCGGCACCCAGAACGTCCGGGTGTACGAGACCGAGGACCAGGTCTCCTATACGGTCGATCCCGTCTGGCAGGGTGTGCTGACCATTAATGAGGACGACGAAGGAAACATCGAGGGTGTGGACATCATGGTGCCGCGCATGGAATTGACCGCCCGAGTACGACGTAAGCGTAAGTTTTGGTCTCTGGAATACCAGGCGGCAGTTTTCGATCTCTGCGCAAGGATCAATGATGCCAAATTCCAGGGGCTGGCGGCCAAAACCGTCTTGTTTCTGGGCTGCCAGAAGCAAGACGAAGGCGAGGACTACGTCTCTCTGGTCTACAAATTCGCCTACTCGGCCGGCAAGAAGGCCAACCCCATGACCTACCTGGGCGAAAGCGGTCCGGCCACCGTCAATGTCCCGTATGAGGGCTGGGACTACGTCTGGAGCCGAAACGGCAAGAAATACGCGAACAATCATGAACTCAAGGGCCGGCTCTCGATCCATGTCGCTAAGGGCCTGTACGAGACGGGCGACTTTTCGACGTTGAAGCTGGCGGAAGACGATTCGGAAATCACGGACGACACGCCGTACGGGATACTCTGATGCTGCCTGATCGAGTAGTAGCCGGCCAACCTATCCGCGCCGTGCATATGAACGAGATTCTCGCCCGTCTGCGGGATGGGGATGCCACGCCCACGGGCGCGGGAGGCTTGCGGGCATTTCGCGAAAGCGCGCTGGTCGTGATGGCGGTGGATGCAGCGGGCGGGAATTACCCGGCCTTTTCGGCTTTGGCCATTGAATCCCTGCCTGGTGACGATCCCGTCAACCAGAGCGGCCGGCGGGCGGTGAAAGTCCGAAAAGCGCGGGTCGGCGACGAGGGGCGGCTGTGTATTCTGGGGTCGGCCATGAGCAAGGGGGTGGCGCCCGTTGCCTACATCGGCGGCCTGTGTCCGGTCTTGCTTACGCGCACGGCGGATGATGCAGCCAAGGCTGTGGCCGGTCGCTTTTCGTATGCGGAGCTCAAAGCCGGCGCCACTGCGCTGGAAGCGGCCGGCGGCGGTTCGGCCCGGATCGTTTGGGAGGAAGAGGCCGAGAGCCTGACCGCCGCCCATCTGGCCTTCGTGCAGTTTCCGTTGGGTTCGTCGGCCGGAACTTTTTCAAAACCCCGCAGCCTGAGTTACACGGACGAGCATTCGGAAAATGCACGCATTGATCTGGCCTACGCCGGGAAAGACGGCTCGGTCTTGTGGGATCGCCGGGCCTTGTCCATTCCGTCCGCAGAAGAAGGCGGTGCGCCGACCGAGTTCGACGGGGTGGTCGTGCCCGTCCTGCTAGGCGTGGCCTACTACCACACCGGGGCCAGGAAGCTCTACGCCTATCAAGCCGATCTATTGTTCGATTCGCGTGGCGCTCTGGTGAAGATCGGGCCCGAGACCCGGGTGGAAATCGCGGCCACGGAGGCCTGCTCATGATCACAGGGGTTTGGGGCCGCTCCCGGAACGGGCATTTGTTGCATTCGGCCAATGGACATATAGCGCTTTGCAAGCCGTGGTGCAACCGGAACGTGGAGTTCCCAGAAAACCTGGTCGTGGCCTTGAGCGGGTTTTCTTCGTGTTTGAGTCACAGTTGCG
>CAYMGG010000567.1:0-2674 GCA_964389915.1 uncultured Planctomycetaceae bacterium | reverse complement strand
GTAGTACAGCCCGACCTTGAGTCCTTGCTCCCGGGCCGCGGCGGTGAATTCGCCTACCAGATCGCGCCCGCCGGCATAGCGGCGGGTGTTGAGCTCGCCGTAAGCGCTCGGCCAGAGGCAGAAACCGTCATGATGCTTGGTGGTCAGCACGACGTACCGCACGCCGGCGGCGGCCGCCGCCGCCAGCCAAGTCCGCGGATCGTAATCTTCGCAGCGAAAACCTTCGGCCTGGGCCCAATATTGATTGGGGGTCATGACGGTCTGGGCGGCGTAGAGCCCGTAGCGTTCGACCGCGCGCCGGGCCTCGCCGGGCGCGCGCCTGATCATGCCCCAGGAGAGGTCGCATTGGCCCGAGACGCTGGAGATCCCCCAATGGAAGAAGAGGCCGAGGCCGGCTTGGGCGAACCACTGGGCGTCCGGATGGGTGGTCCGGCGATATCCGGACTGCGTATCGCCCAGGGCGGAGATTCCGGCCTTGGCGTGCTGCCGTGCCACCTCTGAAGAGTCTGAATCAGCCATGTTTGACCTCCTTATCCACCCAACCATAATATATAAATAAACTGTTGTCAAATAACCGGGCTGCCGCTGGAGGCAGACAAACAAAAAATTGCCTATAATTTGGGGATTTATGGGAGGAACTGCGGAATTGACAGGCCGGACTAATAATACTAATATATAAATCATGAGCCGAAAAATAACTCAGCGCGACGTAGCCCAAAAAGCCGAAGTCTCCCAGGCCGTGGTCTCCCTGGTTCTAGGCGGCAAGCCCGACATCGCCATCGGCGACGATTGCCGCAAGCGCGTGCTGGCCGCGTGCCGGGAGCTCGGTTACCGGCTGCCGCGCCGCCAGACCCGGACGCTGGCCATCCTGCTGGCCGAAGCCATGGCCGGCGAATACGCCTCCAGCGCTTATTACGCCCGGTTCACCCACGGACTCATGCGCGCCGCGGCCCAGGCTGGGTATTATCTGGTCACGCACGCCTGCAACCTGAGCGCGGGGCTGCCGACAGTGGTCGGCGAAGGCCGGGTGGACGGCGTCATCGTCCAGGGTCCCGCTTCGCCGGCCTTCCTGCGCCGCCTCAAAGGCGCGGTTTCATGCGTGCTGCTCAACTATCATGTGCCCGATGCGGGCGTCGCCAGCATCATGCCCGACAACGCCGGCGGCATCGGCCTGGCGGTCCAGCGCCTTTACGCCGCCGGCCACCGGCGCATCGCCTGGTTCGGCCTGGGCGACCCTGAGGCCGAAGGCCTGCATCAACGCGAGCGTTACGCCGGCTACTTGGCCGCCGTCGGTCAGTTGGGGCTGGAGCCGATCACCTGCTTCACGCCCGCCCAGAAAAGCGACTACAGCGACGCCTACAGCCGCACCGGCGAAGCCGCCGCCCGGCTGCATTCGCTGCGCCCCCGGCCGACGGCCGTCCTCTCTTATGGCGACGTGCACGTCCTGCGGTTCAGCCAGGCCGCCCGCGAGCTCGGGTGGTCTGCGCCGACAGAAGTCAGTCTGATCGGGTTCGACAACACCGATTCCTGCAACTACAGCCTGCCGCCGCTCACCTCGGTCGACCAGCCGCTGGAAGAGATGGCCGCCGCCGCGATCGCCGAGTTGTTGGGGTTGATCGCAGACCCCCAGCGAGGCATCCGGGCGCTGCGGTTCGACACCCGGCTCCACGAACGCGGCTCGGTCGCGCCGCCCCTGGCAGAATAATCCCGGTTTTCTGGGTTGGGTGAAATTAAGGTAGATTCGCTCCCGAGCCCTGAATAGGCGATGGCGTGGCCGGGGACGGCAGTTCGAACAGTCCGACCCAGCCCGGTTTCGGCAATTTAAGCAGGTAAACTTGCGCGGCCTTAAAGACAATGGTATCGATGGTAGGCTGGTGTCCGGCGTATGTGCCCAGCGCCAGAAACGAGGCTCGATACAGTCCGGGAATGCGGTATTCCGCCTGGATGACGAGCGTCTGTCCCCATAGACTCCATTTTATTCCGGTCAGATAGCGGGGCAGGAAAAAGGTTTTGGTTGCTCCGGTCTGCTGCTGGAAAAAGGCGACAAAATCCGCGGCGTTAACCGTAGGCGAAGCTGGCTCCAACTCGCCACTGGCATGGGTTTTTTCCAGGCAAGCCTGGTCCTGGCCTTTTAACAAAATTGCGGTTAGTGTGTTGGATTGCAGCTGTCCACCGCCGGCCAAGGCATTAAATTCCGCGGCCGGAACGCCGGTTTCCTCCGCCAAGGTCGCCGCCAGCCGGTCCTTGGTCAGGCCTGCGCTCTCCGTGCGGCAGGCGACCGTCGCCAACAAGCTTAAACCCCCAAGCAAACCGGCGGCGAAGAATAATGAGCGGTACGACTTCATGATCTTCCTCGACATCCCAACGAGTCAGACTTCAGGCGTGAAGCGCTTTTTGGGCACTCCGCACCAGGGGCAGCGCCAATCGGCCGGCAGCTGTGAGAACGGCCGCGGACTGAAGCCCTGGAACGGGTCGCCCAGCCGCGCGTCGTAAGCATACGAACAGACCGGGCAATCCCACCGCAACGGCTCTTCGACTTCCGGCATGTAGCGCTTCCTGCGGATACCGCTTCGGGGAACCTTGGCTGCAAAAAAGGCTCTCAGATTCGCCCAAAACTTCTAAGAAGCTCTAACAAAAAGACTTTTCGAGCCTTCGCCAGCAGATGAGCATGCAG
>CAYMGG010000566.1:228-2716 GCA_964389915.1 uncultured Planctomycetaceae bacterium | reverse complement strand
CGCTCACCGCGGCGTCGGGCAAACCGACGACAGCGATCTGCCCCAGTTCGCCGCGTGTCATGCGCCATCCTCCGGTCTGTGACTGAATAATGGATCTATACGCCAGGCAATAAGGTTGGGTTGGGTCCCCCTGAATCGGTTGCGCGTTCAGCCCAGCCGCGCCACGCTGTCGCGCAGGATCAGCTGCGGCTTGACCGCCACCTGCCGGGCGGCCGGCTCCCGGCCGGCCAGGCGCTCCCGCAACAGTTCGATCGCCTTGCCCACCAGGGCCGGGAAATCGGGCTCCACGCAGGCCAGGGCCGGATAGCTCTGCAAGGCGTCGGTGCCCACCCCGTAGCCGATCACGCTCAAGTCCGCCGGCACCCGCCAGCCTCGCTCGGCGGCCGCGAAGACCACGGCCCGGGCGGTGGGCACGCCATGACAGATGACGGCCGTCGGCCGCTGCGGCCCGGCCAGCAGGGCCTGGGCCAGGCGCAACTGCTCGACCGCCACGTCCGTGTTGGCGGTGCCGACAATGAAAAGCTCCCGCTCCGGCGGGCACTCGAAGCCGAATTCGCGCTTGGCCCGCTCAAACCCCTGGGCGCCCAGTTCGTGCGTCTGGTATTGCCGGGGGCCGCCCAGATAGGCCACGCGCCGGTGTCCCAGGGCGGCCAGATGGCGGGCGGCCTCGTAAATCCCCGCGTCCGCGGCGCTGTAGACGGCCGTCTCGCCCGGTTCGTCCAGGCTGACCCAGGGATATTCGGTCTGGCCGGCCAGCCAGGCGCGTAAAGCGGTGTCGACCACGCCGGCGACGATGGTCCCATCGACCAGCCGGCCGAGAATCTGGCGCGGGGCGGGCGAGGCGCTCTGGGCTTGGTAGAATTCGATATGGTAGGCCTGCGCCATCTGCCCGCAGCTGGCGACGAACTGGGCCAGGATCGGCCCCCAGAACCCGCCCACCGCCAGCTCGCCCGGCTCGCCCCCGCCCACCACCAGGCCGATCTGCCCGGTCTGGCGCGAGCGCAACAGCCGGGCAGCCAGGCTGGGCTGATAGCCCATCTCGGCGGCCAGGGCCTGGATCTGGGCCTGGCGCTCGGAACTGACCCGGCCGGGCCCGCCCAAGGCGGCCGAAACCGTGGTCACCGAAACTCCGGCCCGGCGGGCGATATCGGTGATGGTAACATTGCGGGTGGTATCCCGCGCATTGATTATACGTTTGCGTGAACGTTCCATGAGGTAAATATACTCGCTCTTTTGGCCTTTGTCAAATGCCGCAGTCGATGCCGACAAAAATTATTGGGAAGCTGTTCCGGCAGCAGAACGACCCGTGTAATATCAATTCAAGTTAATAGTGACTGATCTTGGGGAACCTTTTATGCAAAAAAGGTTCCCCAAACCCTGCCAAACAACTCTCACCCGACTCACCTGGTCCGAACCTTAGTCGGCCATCAATAACTTGAGTTGATATCAGCCAGGCGCTACTTCCACCAGGAGGTGGGCCAGGATTTGTTTACGTTGAAGGTAACCCGCAGATTGAAGACATTACGGTTGTTCGGGTCGGGGTGGGGATCGTCGACGACGGTTTGGGTATTTACGCCGCTGCCGGTGGTTTTGTACGGGTCGTGCAGATTTCCGTCTTTCTGCACCGGAATATGGAAAAAGCAGCGCACCACCGGAACCAGGCTGCCGATCCGTACGCCGTCGATAAAGGCTTGTTCGACCTCGTACATTTTGGCGACCCGCCACGGGTCGCCGGGCATAGCCGTTCCGTATTGACTGGTCAGCCAGGTGCACTTTTCACCCGTGAATTCATACAGGTATGAGCAGGCCTTGACCTCCTCGTCCCGATAATTGGGCGTTCCTTCGGCGGTCCGCCGCGGAACGCAACTGGTGGCGCTGCAATAGGCCAAGTCCAAAGGGGTAAAGGACGAGAGCGGTAGATCGTTGGCTTCGGAATATTGCCGGTCGTGGATGATCCAGTCCGGCCGGCCGCCTTGCTTGCCATGGCTGGAATCGAGCGGGCAGGCCCAGAGGTCGGGGCCGGCTTGCAGGTAGCTCTGGCGCATCTGGCTGAGCCACATCGGATATTCGTCGCGAAAATCGGTCTGATAGAGCTTCACCCCGATTCCGAACTGTTTCAAGTTGTTCATGCAGACGGTTTCGCGGGCGCTGCGCCGGCTGGCCTCCAGGGCGGGGAACAAGAGGCCGATCAGGATGCCGATAATGCCAATGACGATCAGTACTTCGGTCAGGGTGAAGCCGGCGTCAGGGCCGGCGGGGCAGGAGGGCGGCGGCTTGCGTGTATTGGTCATAGTGCTTCAAGTATACTTCCAAACCCTCGTCCGGTGCAAGCGCCAAGGCCAGACGTTGCACCGCCGCGGCCGCAGCGACCTGGCCCCCGGCAAAGCGGCAGGCGGCCAAGGTGTCGAGGTAGCTGCTGATGAAGGCGGGCGGCGTCTCCAGTCCGGGCGTTGGCGGCTCGCTCAGGACCTGTTCGACCAGCTCCAGC
>CAYMGG010000566.1:0-218 GCA_964389915.1 uncultured Planctomycetaceae bacterium | reverse complement strand
GGTTGTGTATTTTGGGTGATTCGGCCCGGGCCAGCAGATAGGCCAGGTTGTTGCGCAGCAGCCGCACGTACGGCCGGCCCGGCAGCGGCGGCAACCGGCCGGCCAGCTCCAGCGCGCGGCGGTATTCGCCGGCCGCTTCCAAGTCGCTGCCCGCCTCGGCCAGCAGGTCGGCCTTGGTCCGGGCCAGCTCCAGCGCGAACTCGGGCGGCAGCGGGGCG
>CAYMGG010000565.1:0-2723 GCA_964389915.1 uncultured Planctomycetaceae bacterium | reverse complement strand
TCGACGCGCGCACCGGACTTGGCGCTGGTCAACAGGCAGGCGGTCGCGTACTCCCGGGACAGCCCCTTCAAACGCCCGAGGGTGCCCCGGTCGCCGTCGAAGAGGTCCGCCTTGTTGCCGATCAGGACCAGCTGCGCCCCGGGGTTGACGGAGCGGAAGCGAACGCCGAAGCGCTCCAGGTCGTCGATCGTGTCCGGCCGGGTCAGGTCGGCCACCGCCAGCGCGCCCGAGGCCCCGCGATAGTAGTTGTCGGCCACGTGGTCGAACTTCTCCAGCCCCGCGATGTCCCAGATCAGGAAGGCGTGCTGGACCATCTGTCCACCGCCCGGAGCCTGAACCGGCGGCATGACCTTCTGGCTGATCTTCACGCCGACCGTGGTCAGGTATTTCTCTTCGAAGCGGCCGTTGACGAAACGCTCGGTCAGGCTGGTCTTGCCGACCGCGAACGCCCCCAACAGGCAGATCTTTTTCTTGATGAGCCCCATTTTCAGCCTTGTGCCGCGCGCCGGGTCGAACACCGATGCGCGCCCTTCCGGAAAGCGTTGCACGCGTGCCCGCCGCAGCATCCGACCACGGACGGAAGCAACCGGCAGACGGATGCCGACTCGTGCGATAGCAGAAATCGAACCCCAAAGCAAACGCCGCCGGCCCGCGGAAAAATCATGTTTGACTTTGCTTCGATGTCGCCGGTAGAATATCGTCGGCAATTTTTTCACCCGGCGGTGGACCAAACGAATGCCGCCTCGAACCCGCGTACGAAAGGAGCCGACCGGTGGATCAACCCAACGACAGACCCGGCGAGGAAGGATCGAATTTCAACCCGGCCGACGGCAGCCTTGGCGCCGACACAGCCGGCAGCGTCGACCAGATCAGAGACATCATTTTCGGCAGTCAGATGAAGGCCTACGAGCGCCGCTTTCAGCTCCTGGAGGAGCACAGCCGGCAGCGCATCGAGGAACTGCATGCCGAGGTCGGCCGGCGCCTGGAGGCCATCGAAGCCTTCGCCCGCCGTGAGTTCGACGCGCACGGTGAACGCTTGCAGAACGAACAGTCCAGCCGCAGCGACGCGGTCCAGGCCTTGTCGAGTCAAATCGGCGACGCCGTGCGGGCGCTGTCCGGCTCCATCGCGGCCCAGGCGGAGAAGCAGGCCAACGAGACCCAGGACCTGCTCCGGCGACTGACCGACCTCTCGCAAAACCTGTCGGAGGAGATCCGGCGGAAGGACGCCGAATCCTCCCAGCGCCTGGACCAGTCGGTCCGCGAACTGGACGACGGCAAGGTGGGGCGCAAGGCGCTGGCAGAGCTCCTGCTGGACATGGCCGCACGCCTGTCCGGCGAGCCGGCCGCCCCGCACGGCCTTGGCCCAAACAACCCTCAACATGACTGATCCCACCCGCAGCCGCCAGGACGACCCGGCCGAGCCGGGCGCCGCGCCGCATGAGCGCCCGCTGGAGGAGCTTCGCCGGCTGATCCTGGGCCCTTATCGGGGCCAACTCGACCGGCTGCAGCGGCGGGTGGACCACCCCCCGGAAATGCAGCCCGGCGATGTCGGCCGGGTGCTGCCGGAGGCGATCGCCCGGCGCGCGGCGCAGGACCGAAAGCTCGCGCTGGCCCTGGCGCCGCTCACCGAGGACGCCATCCGCTCCTCCATACGGAAAAACCGCCGGGTTCTGATCGAGGCGCTGTTCCCGGTGATGGGGCCCGCCATCCGCAAGGCGGTCGCCGCCGCGCTGCAGGGCATGATCCAGAGCTTCAACCAGGTCCTGGAATACACCCTTTCGCTGCGGGGCCTGAAGTGGCGGCTGGAGGCGCTGCGCACCGGCAAGCCCCTCGCCGAGGTCGTCCTGCTGCACACCATGCTCTACCAGGTCGAGCAGGTCTTCCTGATCCACCGCCGGACCGGCATCGTCCTGCAGCATGCCCTCGCCCAGAACGCCGTTTCCCAGGACCCCGACCTGGTCTCCGGGATGTTGACGGCCATCCGGGACTTCGTGCAGGACTCCTTCAACGGCGGCAAACAGGACAGCTTGAACGCACTGCGAGTGGGCGAGCGCAGCGTCTGGATCGAACAGAGCCCCCACGCCCTGCTGGCCGCGGCCATTCGGGGGAACCCGCCGCCGGAGGTGCGCACGATGCTGGCCGAGGCCCTCGACGAGGTCCACCTGCGCAACGAGCCAGAGCTGAAGGGGTTTACCGGGGACACCGCTCCGTTCGAGGCCGTCCGCCCGGTTCTCGAGAGCTGCCTGCAGGTGCGGATCCATTCGCCCAGAAAGCGCCCCAAACCTCTCTACGCCTGGCTCGTCGCGGCCGCGCTGCTGGCGGCCCTCGGATGGGGGCTGTTCCGGCTGGCCGAGGACCGGTGGCGCTGGTCGCGGTTCATGAGCGCGCTGCACGCGCTGCCCGGCGTCGTCGTGACGGAGGTCGAGTCCCGCGACGGCCGGCGCCACGTCTACGGTCTGCGCGACCCCTTGGCAGCCCAGCCGGCGGAGATGCTCGGCCCGGCCGGCATCCGGCCGGAGGCGGTGGACTTCCACTGGGAGGCCTTTCAATCCTCCCACCCGGATTTCGCCCGCCGGCGAATCGAGGCGGTCTTCAGCCCGCCCCCGACCGTGCGCCTGACCTTCGCCGACCGGACCCTCAAGGCCGAGGGCGCGGCGCGCGGTGCCTGGGTCGCCGACGCCCGCCGCCTGGCCAAATCCATCCCCTGGATCGACGCCTACGAC
>CAYMGG010000564.1:0-2738 GCA_964389915.1 uncultured Planctomycetaceae bacterium | reverse complement strand
CTTGCCCTTGGGATCGAAGTCCGAGCCGCCCTTGCCGCCGCCCATGGGCAGGGTGGTCAGGGAGTTCTTGAAGATCTGCTCGAAGGCCAGGAACTTGAGCACACTGGCGCAGACCGAGGGGTGGAAGCGCAGGCCGCCCTTGTAGGGGCCGATGGCGCTGTTGAATTCGAAGCGGAAACCGCGCTGCACGTGGACCTGGCCCCGGTCGTCCTGCCAGGGAACGCGGAAGATGATCTGCCGTTCCGGTTCGACCAAGCGCTCCAGAATCCGAGCCTCGGCGTACTTGGGATGCCGGTCGATCACCGGCTGGAGAGCGGTCAATACTTCCGTCACGGCCTGAAGAAACTCGCTTTCGCCGGGATTGCGCCGTTTGACTTGGGCTAGGACGTTCTGAATATAATTGGACGAAGCGTTGCTTTTCTTGACCACTTCCTCAGTCGTGCATGTCATGTGTGCCGCCTCTAGAAAAATGTTCCGCGAAGGGTAATCCGGGGTTTCGGCCGGGAATTAGGTTCCGCCCTCCCCCGCCTGCGATCATAAGCAGCGATGGTAGCGGGTTTGGGCGAGACAGCAAATAGCCTAAAAAGGCTATATTAGGCGAACCGAAAGGCTAATTTCGGCGCGAATAATACCGATTTTAGCGGATAAAAGCCGTGTGACGAGCGGTCGGCACAAATCACGACGACGATACGTCCGTCGGGCAAACGCCATAATTAACCATGAGTGGCTATAAAGCCGCCAAGGCGACGCAAAAGCGCCCGGATTCGGCAAATGGCACCTGACTGAGGGCAGCTGGAAAAAGTCGAAAAAAGGGAAGGCTAGATCAGCACCAGGCCTTCGCGCAGCGCATAGCGGATCAGCTCGGCCTGCTTGTGAATGTCCAGTTTCTTCATGAGATTGTTGCGGTGAGCGTGCACGGTATTGACCGCGATGTGCAATTTGGCGGCGATTTCCGGATTGCTGTGGCCCTCGGCGATGAGCTGGATGATCCGCCGTTCCTGGCGGGTCAGGTCGGCGGCGGTCTTGCGGCGCGGCGCCTGGCTCTTGCTCAAAAAGCCCTCGACCATGAACCCCTGGATGCGGGGCGTGATGAAATAGCCGCCGGAGTGGACCTCGCGCACCGCCGCGACGATCTCGTCGGCGGCCTTTTCCTTGAGGATGTAACCGCGCGCTCCGGCGCGAAAGGCCTTTTCCACGAAAGTCTTCGCGTCGTGCATGCTCAAAACCAGCGCTTTGGCGTGCGGATTCACGCTGAACAGCTGGTCGATGGCCTCGATGCCGTTCAGGTCCGGCATGGAAATATCAACGATGAACACGTCGGCCGGAACTTTTTTGGCCAGTCGCAACAGCTCCATTCCTGTGGCGGCTTCGCCCAGAATCTCCATGTCCGGTTCCAGTTGCAGGATGGCGGCGAGGCCGGCGCGGACGATCGAATGATCGTCGGCCAAAACAATGCGGATGCTCATGACTTGACCTCCTGCGCCGGCGGATTAAGGGGGATGCGCACGATCACGCGCGCGCCCCCGCCCGGCGACGAATCAATCTGACAGATCCCCTCGAAATGCCTGGCCCGTTCCTGAATGCCGCGCAACCCAATCTTGTGCGCGAAGAACTGCGCCGGATCGAAGCCGCGGCCGTTGTCCTCAACGGTCAGTTCCAGCAGTTCCCTGCCCTGCCGCAGGTTGAGGCAGACGCGGTTGGCGCCCGAATGCTCAATGGCGTTGTTCAGGGCTTCCTGGGCGATCCGGTAAAGACTGATGGCCAATTCCTCGTCCAGACCGGGCAGTTCCTCGGGTTCGGCGGTGAAGCCGATGGCCAGACCGCTCTCCCGGGCGAGCTGGCTTTTCAATTCCTCCAAAGCCCCGGTCAGGCCCATGGCCTCGAAGTTGGGTGGGCGCAGGTCTTTGGCCAGACGCTTTAGTCCTTCGATCGAATCGGCCAGGGCTTGGCCGGCCAGGTGCAGGTTTTCCAGCACTCCCGGCAGGTCGCTTTCGCGGGCCTTTCTCTCCACGATCTTGAGCTTGCTGCCAAGGAAGACCGTGAACGAACCCAGCTCGTCATGCAGGGTATTGGCAATGCGTTTCTTTTCCTCCTCGCGAATTGCGAGAATCTGTTCGGAAAAGGCCCGGATGGCGGCTTCGGCCTCCTTGCGGGCGATGATTTCGCCGACCTGCTGGGCGACCGCTACGATCAGCCGGCTTTCCTCACGCAGGAACGGACCGTCGTCGGCGTCGGGGCGCTTTTCCAGATATCCCACTTCCAGGCCGCCGACCACGCGGCCGGCGGAAACGATGTCGGCGGTCTGCCGCCATTCGCTCGGGCGGAAATTCTCGGTTTGGTATTCGATGTCTCGAACCTTGATCCGTGCGCAAGCGATGCTTGAATATTGCCAGCTGGGCGGAATGAACCGCAGCAGTTCCTGCAAAAAGTCTGTAAGCGACAGATCGGCGCGGTCGGCCAGCTTGGTGATGCTATACAGGCAGTCGAGTTCCTTGACCCGTTCGCTCAAATCGTGGGCCTGCCGTTCGAGCAAGTGGCAGGTGCGCATGTATTCTCGGCGGAAATGCACGATTTGCAGTTCGCGGCGGGCGATGAAAAAAAGCCTCCCCAGTTCCGCGGCGCCGATCGTGCCCTGGGCACCTGCCGCCAGTGCGCGGCGCCAGTGGGTCGCGCCGGGGGTTTGGCTGATCACGATCTGGGGGCAGTCGTCCGGCTGCCGGACGGCGGACTCGAGAATC
>CAYMGG010000563.1:0-2752 GCA_964389915.1 uncultured Planctomycetaceae bacterium | reverse complement strand
GCCGCCGGGTGGTGGCGCCGGCGCCGGTGGCGCCCAAAACCGGCGCGGCCCGCATCCTGCTGGCCATGCGCGCCGAGGACCGCTTCGCCCGCTTCCTCCTCAAAGCCTTCCAGTTGAACGGCGACGACGCCGTGGTCGTGCGCGACGCCGCCGCCGCGGTCAAGGCCGCCCAAGGCGCCCCGTCGGCCCTGGCCATCGTCGACAGCACCTATCCCGAGGGGCAGCCCGTCTGCGCCGCGCTCAAGACCGCCCGGCTCGACGGCCCGCTCTCGATCATCTACGTCTATCCCCGCGACGACGACCGCAGCAGCATCGCCGGCGTGCGCATCTGCGAGGACGAATTCGTGGTCGAGCCCTTCGAGGTGCGCGAGATGATGGCCCTGGCGCTGAGCGAGCTCTTGCGCACCCGCGCGGCGGCCACCTTCCTCGGCCAGGAGGTGCACCTCGAGCTGCCGACCCGCGACCCGGCCATCGCCACCGCCACCAAGATGATCGAAGACCTGCTGCGCGACTGCGGCCTGACCCCGGCCGAGGCCGAGTCCTTCTTCTACGGCGTGCGCGAGGCGATCGACAACGCCCGCCGCCACGGCAACCGCTCGGCCCCGGACCGGAGCATCACCGTGGTCTACTCGCGCGAGAGCGACCGGCTGACCGTCACCGTGATCGACGAAGGCGAAGGCTTCGATTACGAGTCCTTCATGGAAAAAGCCCGCGAATCCAGCCCCCTGGAGCAGGCGCGGGCCCGACGCAAGGCCGGCGGCTACGGCGGCATGGGCATCGGCCTGATGCTGCGCTGCGCGGATCTGGTGGAGTTCCGCGCCCCCGGCAACGCCGTCAAGCTGGTCAAAATCCTGCCCTCATGAACGCGGCCGCGCGCCTGCGCCTGACCGGGCTGCTGTTGCTGCTGGTCGCGCTGGCCGACCGGCTGCCGGCCGGTGAAGCCGGCCCCGCTCCGCGCGCCCCCCAACCGGGCGAATGGGCCGAATGGCTGGTGTCCCCCGCCACCCCGGCCGATGCCGACCCGACCCCTTCTGGGAACTGCAAATATCGCCTCACGGTGTTGCAGGTCGCCGGCGAGCGGGCGACGCTGCGGACCCAACTTGCCTGGAACGGACAGACCCGCAGCTTTACGCAGGCCGATTTCGACCTGGGCCGGCAGCTGGCCGGTCTGGACGGACGTTTGGAGCCGGATTGTCAGGTCGGACACGCGCCGCTGAAAATCGGCGACCGAACCTTTGCCGCCACGACCTACACCTGGCTGATCCGGCGCGGCCAGAAGCAGGTGGGGGTGGAACTCTGGCTGATCGACGAGATTGGGTGCGGCCCGGCCCGCTTGCGCCTGGACGGCAAGGATTTCCTGATCGCGGTAGGCTTCGGCCGCGGCGAGGAACCGGCTTTTCCGTTGCCGGAGGTGGCACCTAAACCGATGCCGGCCAAGCCGACGGCGCCTGGAAAATAGGATCTTTTCAAACTTGGAGTGGCTGAAGCAGTTGGAGCCGTATCCGCTATACAACTGTCCCTCTAGATGCACGGACAGGCGAGGTCAGGTAAGAGCTTTTTGTTAGGCCCGGGACCTCTTTTTGCCGAAAAACTCTCCGGGAATCGGCCGGAATGGAATTGAATTTACTGCCCAAGGGCGTTAAGGCAAAAAACTCCACCTGATAGCGAGGTATTTGACCCCGGACGCGACACAACATTTATAGACGATTCCGATTCTGGCGGCTTCTTTCCCGGGGTAACACAACGGAGATAACTCATGAAGCCCATCAATTTGTTGGCCTTAAGCGGCGTGGTCGTATTGGGGATCGGCCTTTTCTTCTGGCGGAATGCGGGTGAACTGTCCGTCTCACTCACCCCTAACCCCGCTCCGCAAGGGGGGTTCACCATTGTCAAAGGCGGCGCCGGCGGCAATCGCCTCCTGCTGGCCGCAACCCAGCCGAAAGAACTCGAGCCGCCCGTCGCGGTCCGCAGCGGCGGCGAGGACGTGCTGGCCGGCGCGGCCGGCGGCTCGGCCTGCTATATCGGGCCGGAAAAAGTGAATGGAAAGCCGGAAACCGCGCAATATAAGAAAGGACACCCTTTGGCCGTGAACCCGGGGTTTGCGGCATACGAGTTTTCCGTTCCGGCCGACGACGATTACGCCCTCTGGCTGCGCGCCTACTGGGTCAACGATTGCGGCAACTCGGTCTCCGTCTCCCTGGACGGCTCCGCGCCGCGCACCTTGAGCGGTTCGACCTACGGCCGCTGGGGCTGGAACCTTTTCCGCACCGGCGACGGCGAACCGGCCCGCATCCACCTGACCAAAGGCCAGACGCACCGCTTGACGATCTGCAACCGCGAGGACGACCTGTACTTCGATCAAATCCTGCTGCTGGGCACCGACCGGACGTGGCCCGATCCGACCGGGATCGAAAACTGACTCAGCCGCCTTGAACTGCGAGGAACCTGCCATGCGCCCCCATCCCACCATCAAATTCGCCCCCGGCCTCGGCGGTCCGCGCGAGGTTGTCTCGCGGCGGTCGCGCCGGAGCCGGCTCTCCTGGCTGCTCTGGCTGGCCATGGTCGGCGGCGGCGCGGCGGCCTACTTCCACTACACGGGCGCTTGGTCGGTCGGCGAGCTGCGCGAACGTTTGGTCGCCTACTGGCCCAGCCGGCTGAGTCCGGCGGCCCCGGCAACCGCCGCGACTGCGGTCGCCGGCGAGCCGGCCCGAACGGCGGCCGCGCTGCCGGCCGTCACCCCGGTCGCCCGCGT
>CAYMGG010000562.1:0-2759 GCA_964389915.1 uncultured Planctomycetaceae bacterium | reverse complement strand
GGTCTATCTGCCGCCCGCCCCGGCCAACGGCGAGCTGCGGGTGGCGCAAGGCGTGTTCGTCAGCCTGCTGACCGGCGGGCGGGAGCGGGGTTGCCAGGGCAGTTTTGCGCCCCGGACGCCGCTCTATCTGGCCGTGAGCGAACTGGCCCGGGCGGCGGCGGTGGAGGATCCGCGCGGATTTACCGAGCCGATCACGCCCGTGGAGGCGCGCACGGCGGTGGTGGAAGTGGCGCTGGTGACCGGACTGGAAACGGTAGCCTCCTGGCAGGAGATCGGGCCCGAGGACGGGGTGGTCGTCAGCGCCTACGGTCGGCAGGGCGTGGTTCTGCCCCAAGCAGCGCAGCGGGCGGGCTGGACTCCGGCCGAGCGTCTGGCGGCCGCCTGCCGGCAGGCCGGTTTAGCGGCGGGGGCCTATCGGGACGGGCGGACGGCGGTTTACCGGCTGCGGGCCGAGACTTTTGCCTCCGGCCGATGGTAGACGTCCGGCCGCGGTTAGGGATTGACTGGGGCCGGGTCGTAGATTTATATTGTTTATCAGCGCTTAACGGCGCATATATCAAATAAGGTCATAACTCTGGAGAACCAACATGAGCGATGCCGCCCCCTTCTGTCTGGCTTCCACGATAGCCGTCGATAACATTCTAGTTAATCCCGAGAAGGAGGACCGCACCAGCGTGATCCGGGCCTTGCTGCGTTCGCTGGTCGATTCCGGCAAGCTGACCAAGAGCCAGGCCAACACCGCCAACAAGGCCCTGGCCGAGCGTGAGGCCCTGGGCAGCACGGCCATCGGCCAGGGCGTGGCCCTGCCGCACGCCCGGGTGGCCTTCTGCGACGAGGTGATCGCCGCCTTCGCCCTGCTCAAGCAGGGGGCCGACTTCAGTGCCCTCGACGGCGCCCCGGTCCGGCTGGTCTTTCTGCTCATCACCCCCAAGAGCAGCGATCAGAAACACATCGAAGCGATGAAGAAGGTCACCGGCTTCGTCAAGGTCGACATCCACGTCAAGGCCTTGGCCGGCTGCAAGACGGGCGCCGAGGTCAAGGGAGTCTTTGCCGACTACGCCGGCGCCTGACGGTCACCAAATGCTTCGGGGGAGCTTTTTCAAAAAGCTCCCCCGAATTACATTCCTAAAGCTTTATCCGAATACCCTCCGGGACCAACCGCAACTAGGTCATTTGAATTTTGACGGTTGAGTCATTGATGGCTATGCCAAGGCAAAACCAATCCCAATAGGTGCGAACGAATTCCGTTTCGCCATCCGGTTCTTTGCGGCTTCGGCAGCGTCGGAGCGAAAGCGGTCGAGACGGACCTCGCCCCGCCCAAATTAGGGCAGCTCCCGGGCGGCTCTAGACTCAAATCTGAAGGCCCTAAAAGGTCATGGCCTCGGCGAAGGCCGCCTGGAAGTCCGGTCGGCCGGAAAGCTCCAGGTAGCGCACCTCGCGGGCGACGCGTTCGGCCTCCTGGCGCATCGATTCGGCCAGCAGACAGAGGCGCGCTCCGGCCAGCGAGGAGTTGCCCACGAAATTCACCTTGGCCGGCGTCAGGCCCGCCGGCAGCATGCCCACCCGGCAGGCGCTGGCCGGATCGAGATAGTTGCCGAAACCGCCGGCCAGCAGCACCCGGTCGATCTGCTCCGCCTCGATCCCGGCGTGGCCCAGCATCACGCTTACGCCCGCGGCGATCGCCCCCTTGGCCAGCTGGAACTCGCGGACGTCGCGCTGGGTCAGGGTCAGGCGGGGGTTGTGCGGTCCGGCCTCGGCCAGGACGAAGGCCGGGCCCGCGTCGGTTTCGGTCAGGCGCGCGAGCAGGGCGGGGGCCGCGTCGGGCCGCTCCTCGGTCAGTTCGTCGGCGTCCAGCAGCCGGCCGGTTTCGTCGATCACGCCCAAATTCAATAGGACGGCCACCGCGTCCAGCAACCCCGTGCCGCAGAGGCCGCGCGGCGGGGCGTCGTCCACGGTGGCGATGGCGATGTCGCCGGCTTCGGCGCTCACCGCCCGGATCGCGCCGGTGGCCGCCCGCATGCCGCAGGAGATGCGCGCCCCCTCGAAGGCCGGGCCGGCGGCGGTGGAGCAGGCGTAGGTTACGCCGGCCGAACGCAGGGCCATCTCGCCGTTGGTCCCCACGTCGATGAAGAGCAGGGTCTGCGAACTGTCGTGCACCTCTTGGGCCAGGAGGCCCGCCACGATGTCGCCGCCGACGTAGGCGCTGACGTTGGGCAGGGCGTGCAGGCGCGCGCCGTGGCCGGCGCGCAGGCCGACGTGGCGGGCCCGCAAGGCCAGCCCCCGGCGGACGCAGGCGACGAACGGGGCTTGGGCGATGGCCGTGGGCTCGATCCCCAACAGGAGGTGGTGCATGGTGGTGTTGCCGGCGGCGGTCAGGAGGTAGACGTTCTCCGCCTCACGGCCGGCCAGGGCGCAGGTTTCTTGCAGGATCGAGTTGACGGCCTCGACCACCAGGCGCTGAAGTTCGGACAGGGCCTGGGGGCTCTTGGCGGCGTGGTCGATGCGGCTGACCACGTCGTCGCCGCGCTGGGCCTGGGGGTTGGTGCGGCTGGCCACGGCCAGGGTCGAGCCGTCGGCCAGGTCGATGAGCGCTCCGGCCAGGGTGGTGGTGCCGATGTCGACCGCCAGGCCGCAGGGGCGGGGGGCCTGGGCGTAGCGCTCCACGCCCAAAAGCTCCGGGCCGGAGAGCACGGCCGTGATTTGATAATTATAGCGGCGCAGAATGCCGGGCAAGCGCTGCAGGAGGGGCAGGGCGCAGC
>CAYMGG010000561.1:0-2763 GCA_964389915.1 uncultured Planctomycetaceae bacterium | reverse complement strand
TCTCGGCCTCGGTCCGCGAGCTGGAGAAGATCGAGATGGGCGCTTCGACCGTGGAGCGCACCCTCGGCCCGGCGGTGGGCGACTCGCTGCGCGAATACCTGGACAGTGAGGCCGGCGCGGCCCTGCTGGCCAAGCTCGAAACCGCGGGCGTCGCCACCACGGCCGCCCCCGGCACCCTTGCCGCCGCCGGAACGGCGGCTGACACGGCCGAAGCGCCCGGCGGCGTGGCCGGCCAGGTCTTTGTCCTGACCGGTACCCTGCCCGGCCTGGCCCGCCACGAGGCGGCCAAGCTGATCGAGGCCGCCGGCGGCCGGGTGGCCGGCTCGGTCGGCCGCAGCGTCAATTACGTGGTGGCGGGCGAGAACGCCGGCAGCAAGCTAGACAAAGCCCGCGAACTGAACATTCCGATTCTCGACGAAGCCGGCTTGCGCCAACTGCTGGCCGGCGAGTGACCGAGCAAAGCCGCATTCCGGGGGGGCTTTTTTTGCAAAAAAGTTCCCCCGGCCCCCTTCAAAAAACTCTCGTCCAGCTTCGCCTTTTCGAGCGCTTGAATGGATAGATTACGCGCCTGGCCCGTCCGTTCGACTCGTCCAGCTGAACCGGCCGGCTGCCCGAAACGTTTGATGCTCGTGCGGCACGCACTTTTTGTAAAAAGGGTCACGAAAAAGCGGAGCCGCCAGGTTGACCTGGCGGCTCCGCGATTTTGTCGACTGCCGCGCGCGATTATTTGCCCTGCAATTTCTTGATGTGCGCGTCGATGGCCTGATCGCCGGCGGTGTAGGTCTCCTTGGGCACGCTGTGCGTGGTGGTCGGCGTGGGGTGAATGCTCTTGTTGGCCGAAGGAATGTTGTTGAAAGCCACGTAGACCGAGGTCGGCGCGCAGGTCGTGTCGATGAAGCCGGTCGAGAGGAAGCACTCGGCCGTCTTGATCCGGCTGGCGAAATTGGCCGCGTCATAATAGGGCACGGTCTTGACTACGGCCGGATTCTCCGGCTTGCCCTCCTTGTTCAGTTTGATGAAGCGCGGCCAGCCGCTCTCCTGCCCGTGCAGGATGCCGACGTGGTAGCAGATCGCCGGCACGAAAGCCGCGCACATGGTGATCTGCGGGTCGAGCCCCGCGGCGACCAGGGACTGGCCCCCGCCCTGACTGGTGCCGGTGACGACCAGGATCTTGCCGTCCCACTCCGGCCGGGACTTCATGTATTCCAGCGAGCGCAGCACCCGCAGGAACATGCCCCGGAAATAGATCTTCTGCGGATCGTCGCTATCCCGGGTGCGGTAGTCCTTAAGCGCGCCGTCAGCCAGTCCTTTGTAGAAATCTTCGGGTTTGCCGTTCTCGATGCCGTGGGCGTTGATGTCCAGGGCCAGTTGCCCCTTGGCCGCGCGCCCGAGCGGCTGCCCGGAGCTGCGCACGCCCGCGCCGTGGTAGCTGATGACGATCGGCAGCGACTTCGCGGCCGCGCCTTTAGGCAAGGCCAGATAGCCCGAAACCGGCTTACCCCCGGCGCAGTCGATCTGGACGTCGAAGCACTCGACCCTGCCCTGCAGGTTTTTATCCTTGATCTCCACCGGCGTCAGCTTGGCCTGCATCGGCACCTGGGCGAGTTCCGCCTTGGCCTGGTCCCAGAAGGCGTCGAAGTCATCCGGCACCGGCTCGCCGGGCTTGATCTCCAGCGGATCGACGCCCGCCCCGCCCAACCCCACGGTAGCTTTGCCGTCATCGGTCTTGCCCTCCACCCGGCAAAGCACGAAGCCCGGAAGGTCCAGCTTGGTCTCGATCGTCACCGGCTCGGCGGCGCTGGTCAGCTTGCCGTTCTGGCGCAGGTCGCCATCGCCCTTGATCGAATAGGTCAGTTCCTTGCCGGCCACGGGCTGCCCCTGGTCGAGCAGGCGGACCTTGAAGGTGATCTTTTCGCCCTTTTTATAGATGGCCTCATCCCGGTCGGCGAGGACTTCGAGCTTGAATCTCGGCTCGGCCCCTTTTTCGGCCCCCCACCCGCGCAGCGAACCGGCCAGCACCAGGCCGGACAGGACTAACAGACTGGAAACCCGGCGCCAATTGCGATACCGAAACATGTCATCTCCTCAAGTCAAAGCCAATGCGCAAAATCACCTCACTCCTCGTGATCGAGTTTTGTCTGAAAGCTCGCGGTTGAAACCGCCCGGCAATCCTTCATTTCCGCGCCAGCCTGACGATATGGGCGGCAACGGCCGTTTCCGCCGCGTCATAGGTGGTCTTCAAGCCATGGTGATCACCGGTGGGGGTGGGCAGCATGGTCTTGCGCGGTGTGGCCAGGCAATTGTACATCGCATAGACCGACGTCGACGCGCAGATGGTGTCGATAAAACCGGTTGATACGATGCACTCGGCGGTGGTGATGCGGGGGGCGAAGTTGGCCATGTCGTAATAGGCCACGGTTCGGGCCACGCCCGGATTTTCCGGTTGCCCTTGGGCGTTTAGCTTGAGGAACCGGGGCCAGCCGCTGAACTGCTGACGCAGCAGGCCGAAATGGCTGCAAAGCGCCGGCACATAGGCCACGCACATGGTCACCTGCGGGTCGAGGGCGGCGGCCACCAGCGCCTGCGCCCCGCCCTGGCTGCCGCCGCTGACGATCAGCGTCCGGCCGTCCCATTCGGGCCGGGACTTCATGTATTCCAGCGAGCGCAACACGCGCAAGAACATGCCCCGAAAATAGATCTTCTGCGGATCGTCGCAATTCCGGTACCGGTAATCCTTGTACTCGCCCTCGGCCAAGGCCTGAT
>CAYMGG010000560.1:1031-2777 GCA_964389915.1 uncultured Planctomycetaceae bacterium | reverse complement strand
CACCGGCCCGGCCCGCCGAAGCGCCGGCCCCGACCCGCGCCCCCGACCCCCGGCTGCAACTGGTCCGGACCGATGCGCCGCGCGCCGTGCCGGAAGAAGCCGCCGTGCTGCGGGCGCAGATCAGCGACGGCCGGGTCAGCCTGCAAACCGAAGCCCCGGCCCCACGGCGCCCCCTGCCCGCCGGCGGCAGCCTCGCGCGCCTGCAAGCCCTGCACCGCGGCGCCGAACGCCAGACGAGCAGCCAGATTCTCGACCACGCCCGCAGCCCCCTGCTGCGGCAGATGGCCGCGAAGATCCGCCCCCGCGACCGCGCCGCCGACGCGCCGCCTCCGTCGCCCGCCCGCCCGGGGGTCCGGTCCGCCGTCCGGGAGCGCAGCTGATGTACGAACAATACTGGCAGCTCAGCGACAAGCCCTTCCGCAACACCCCCGACCCGCATTATCTCTTCTTCTCCCGCCAGCACGAAGAGGCCCTGACCCGGCTGCTCTACACCATCACCGAAGGCCAGGGGGCGATGATGCTGACCGGCGAGTACGGCTGCGGCAAGACCCTGCTCTGCCGCTGCCTGCTGGACGAACTCGACCCCGCGCGCTGGGAGGCGGCCCTGGTCCCCTACCCCAACCTCGGCGCTACCGAACTCCTGCGGGAAATCCTGCGCCAGTTCGGCTACGCCTCCGGGGAGATGAGCAAGGTCGAACTGTTGCAGACGCTGACCGAATGCCTGCTGGAGAACCACGCCCGCGGCCGCAACACGCTAATCGTGATCGACGAGGCCCAGCTGGTGCTCGATCGGCTGACGCTGGAGGAGATCCGGCTGCTGCTCAATTTCCAGCAGGACCGCAAGTTCTATCTCTCCCTGCTCCTTTTGGGCCAGCCGGAGCTGCGGGAGAAGGTCGAGGAGATGCCGCAGCTTCTGCAACGGCTGAGCGTGCGCTACCACCTGCCGCCCCTAGGGCGCGAGGATTCGCGCCGCTACCTGGCCCACCGCCTGGCCGTGGCCGGCGGCCGGCACGAGATCTTCACCCGCGAGGCGGAGGAACTGATCATCACCGCCGCCGAGGGCGTGCCGCGCCGCATCAACAACCTCTCCGACCTGGCCCTGCTGGCCGGCTTCGGCCAGCGCGCGCCCGTCGTGGACGACGAAATCGTCCGCCAGGTCGTGGCCGACATGGAGGCCTAGCCGTGCCCCCCGATCGCCGCCCCCCGGCCGCTTCGGAATTTTCCGGCAGCGCGCTGGGCGACTCCCTGGACGACCTCTTCGGCGACATCGGCTTCGACTTCGAGCCGGATGAGGACACCCAGTGGGTGCGCCGCGACGCCCGGCGCATCGATTCGCGCCGCCCGACCGCCGCCACGGCCGCGCTGGAGGCCGAGCCGCCCCGGACCGCCGCGCCCCAACCACCGCCTGCCGCCACCACCGCCCGGCTCGATCCGCCGGACGAACTGCTGCGCGAATCCGCGGCCCTAGCGCCCCAGGCGGCGACGACGGCCCCGAAAGCGCCGCAACTGCCCCCCCTTCCTCCCGAGCGCGACACGGCCGTGACCATGGAGCTGACGGCCCTGGAGACCGCCGAGGCCGACGACGGGTTCTTGCCCCCGCCGGCGCCCCTGCCACCCGGCCTTGACGCCAATGACGTTACGGTCGTCGAAGCCCAGGCCGTATCGGTCGATTCGGTGGCCGATCTTTTCATGGAGGATCTGGGGATCGGGCAGCTCGCCGCCGCCCCCCTGGCGGACGGCCAACCG
>CAYMGG010000560.1:0-1021 GCA_964389915.1 uncultured Planctomycetaceae bacterium | reverse complement strand
TTCAGCGCCGCCGCCGGTTTCGACCTACCCGACGTCATGCCGGAGCCGTTGTCGGCCAGCCCGCCGCCGCTCCCGGCCGAGGCCGAGCAGCTGTTGAGCGACGACCAGCTGAGCGATATCCTCGCCAACCTCGACCTGAATCCTTCGGCTTCGGCCGCAGGGGCCGAAGGGGCGGCCGCCGGGCTGGAGGGCACCGATGACGATCTGGCCGATTTATTCAAGTCGGCCGCCACGGCCGTGGCCGGCCGGGCTCAGGGAAGCGCCGAAATCGCCGCGCCGGCCTTGCCGGACGAACTGCCGGACGAACCGCCGGGAGCCGGCTTCGAGCCGCTGGCGCTCCCGCCGGCCGACCAACCCGGCCCCAAATCGAGCGGCATGCTCCTAACCGACTCGGACTCCGTGATCACCCCCCTGCCGGCCTTCAGCCCCTCGGAGTTGCCGCCGGCCCCCGCCGCCGGCGCCGAGCAGGCGACGGCGCAATTCGGCGCGCTGCCGGAGGCGGACTGGCTGCCGGGCGGAAACGCCGCCGATTGGGCCACGCCCCCGCCGCCGCTAGAGTCGGTGCCGGCCGGACTGCCCGAAGAGAGCCCCGACGCCTGGTCTCTGCCCACGACCTTGCCGGATCTGGCCTTGCCGGACCCGGAAACCGGTTTTGCCGCCGACGACCAGCCCAAGCCGACCAAGAGCATGGTCGCCCCGCCGCTGCCCGATTTTGCCTCCCGCGTGCTGCCGCCCACGCCCCAACCGTTGCCCGGTTTCGCCGAGGCGGAGCTCCCGCCCCTGCCGGAACTCAAGCCGCTGAAAGCGCAGCCGGACGCGGCCGCCGCTCCGGAGGCCGCCGCCCCGCCGCCCGCCCCGCCGGACCCGACCTTCTCGGATCTCAGCCCGGCGGAGCTGCCCGCCTTGCCGCAGGCCGCCTTCGACTCCCTTCCCGACGAGTCGGCGCTCTCGCCGCTGGCCACCTTCATCGATTCGATGGAAAAAGGCGGACGCCGCCCCGGCGGCGACACCGCCGACACCA
>CAYMGG010000559.1:0-2794 GCA_964389915.1 uncultured Planctomycetaceae bacterium | reverse complement strand
GACTTCATGTTTGGGCGCCGGCAGGGGCGCGGGGGCCAGCGGGGTGTCGAGGCGCGTCAGGGCCTCATCGATGTTGGCCAGCAGGTAGAGGACCCGGTCGAGGCCGAGCATGGAGAGGAGCCGGCCGATCTCTTCGTCGATGCCCACCACCACCAGGAAGAGGCTGCGCTGCTGAAGTTCGTCATGAATGCGCACCAGCTCCCCGAGGGCCGAGGAGTTCATGTACGAGACTTCGCCGATGTCGAGGATGATGTCCCGCCCGCCGGCCAGAGGCTCGGCCATGCGGTCTCGGAACTGCCCGAGGGTACTGGCCGAGATGATGCCGGTGGCCTTGACCAGGCAGACCTGCCGTTTCTTTTCGGAAACGGCGGAATCGACCTCGAGTTCGAGCTTGGGCACGGATCGTCTCCCGCACGCGCCGGCCTGGGGCCGGCCGCCAATCGTTCAAATTTTCGCCCGGCCTAGAAGTCGTAGGCGGGAAACAGTCCGGATTTGCGCATCAGGAAGCGCAGGCCCGTGGTCGCCGCCTCGCGGGGCGCAGCCGCCTCGCCGCTGACGTCCAGGGTGATCCACTGGTTGTAGCCGCAGGTGAGCAGGGCCTTGCTGACCGATTCGAAATTGATGGCCCCGCGGCCGAACTGCGGCGTGGAGCCCGGCTTGGCGCTGGTGGCCCGGGAGCGGCGCTTGCTGCCCGAGACGTCCCGGTAGCGGACGTGGCGCAGGCGGTCGGCGAACTGCTTGAAGAGGCGCTCGGGCGTGGCCCCGGCCAGCACGGTTTCGGCCGTGTCCACCGCCAGCTTGACGCAGTCGGGATTGGTCATCAGGAGCAGACGCTTGATCTCGTTCTCGCTCCCCACCAGGCGCATGGCCCGGGGCAGATAGCAGAGCGTGACGCCGAATTCGGCACAGCGGGTGCCAATCTCTTCGATCATCGCCCCCAGGGTCGACCAATCCTCCTCGGTCAGGGGCGTTTCGCGGGTCTCGCCGTGGTAGATGGTCAGGCAACCCTCGCCCCCGGCCCCCAGGAAACGGGCCGAGTTGGCCGCGCGCTCGACCTGTTCGTCGGCGTGCTCGCGGTCGAGTAGATCCATCTTTTGCAGCAGTCCAGCCAGCCGCAACCGGGAATGAGAGAGGATCTCCTCGAAGACGTGGAGGCGGTCCTCGTATTCGGTTACGATGCTGGCGGGGCATTCGATGCCGTCGAAGCCGCTGCCGGCGATGTCCTGGATGGCCTGGATCAGGCCGTCGTTACCCCAGGGTCCGATATAGCAAGCCAGTTTCAGGTCGCCCACGCTTAAGCCCACCTCCCGCCGCTGTGCGGCCAAGTAACCCCGTCCTCCAATCCGGACGCCCTAGTCCGGCGGCGCGAGGCGCGGTAATCTAATCATCGGCCAATCGGCCACGCAAATTTGGCGAAATTGGATTTCGCTATTCTTTATTTGCCTGTTTCGGCTGGCCGGCCAGCCATTGCGGCAGCTCGTTCTCCCGGTGCATCAGCCGGTACTCCTCGGCGATCCGGGGGAAATGGCGCCGGGCCTGGTCCTGTAGCCACTCGGCCAAGCGGGCGGTCTGCTGGTAGCGCAAGGAGCGGGCGCCGAAGGCGGCGTCCACGTATTCCAGGCAGTAGTTGGCGTTGTCCACGCCGTAAATCCAGACCAGCGGATCGATCCGGGCCGCCTGGGCGAACTGGTCCCGGGCCGAATCGAGCTGGTTCTGCCACATCAGGTTCCGGGCCAGGCCGTGCCGACTGCGGGACTGCCCCGGCACCAGCAGGATATCCCGCTGAAACAGCAGGTCGGACTGCTTGAGCAGCTCCTCGGCGCGGGCGTAGGCGGCCGCCTGTCGGGCGCGCGCCGGGGCGGCTTGCTCCTCCGGCAGTCCGGGGGTCTGGGCGCGGTTGCGGGCCTCCAGGCTGGCGGCCAGGTCTTCCACCGCTTGCAGGTGGCAGACATAACCCAGCAGCGCGTTGGCGATGCCCAGGTCGGGCTCGGCTTTGAGCCGCGCCTGCAATTGTTCGAACTGGGATTTTTTCTCGGCCGCGCTCAACTGATCGCGCGAGAGGTAGGGGAGCATGTTGGGCGAACTCAGGGTCAGGTCGCCGGCGTCGATCAGGCGCTGATACTCGCCCCCCCGCCGGGTCAGCACGCACCAGGCCTCGTCCCAGAAAATCACCGCCCACTCCTGGCGCAGCGTATGCACCGGCGTCCGGTAGGAATTTTCGAACAGCATGACGTCGGACTGGCCGCGCGCGGGCACGGCGGCCTCCCAGCCCGGCTGGTTGTTGGCCAGGGCGTTGAAGGCCCTGATGGTGGCCGGGTCGTTGACCTCGCAACGTCCGTCCGTGGCCGGCTGCAACCGGGAACGGCCCGCCCATTCGATATAACCGCCGGCATAGGGGGCGCAGGCCACGTGCCCGGCGACGCCGGAATCTAGAAGGTATTCCACCGCCCGCGCCGGCAGGCGGTGGCGGTTGAGGCCGAAACCGCAGGAATCCCAAGCCGTTTTTTGCAGAGCCCCTTGGGCCAGCAGCCCGAGGGCCAGCAGCCAGAGCGCGGCCAGGCCGAGTTGGCGCAAGCGTCCGGATTCCTGATTCTGCGCCAAGCCGTCCAAAGCCACCGCCGCCGGAGCGATGACCAGCGCGCTCCAGAGCAGGATGAAGCGTTGCGCGCCCAAAGCCTGCCAGGTGAAGAAACCGAGCAGCAGCCAGTCGGCCCAGCGTTGCCGCCTCCGGCCCAGGATCACGGCCCCCAGGGTCAGCCAGGCGCCGACGTGGAAGGGCGCGTAAACCGGATCC
>CAYMGG010000558.1:0-2806 GCA_964389915.1 uncultured Planctomycetaceae bacterium | reverse complement strand
TTGGGGGGCCCCGATAGCTTGGCTATCGGGGCGGCGAAGCCGCAGGAAGCCGCCCTAAAGTCGTTCAGCCGAGTAACCGACATTTCAAGTCTTCTTGCGCCTGCGGCGCCCGGAGAGCAGAGCTCTCCGGGCCACCCCTCAAGTGGGTGCTACCGGAGCTTGCAGCCATTTCCGCCCAAAATCCCGCAGTATAGTCCTAATTTACCACCCGCGCCTCGATCCCCATCGCCCCCAGCTCGGCCGCAAAACGCTCGGCCAACTCAATCGCCGGAGGTTCGGCTCCGGCCATAGCATATTCCAGGCCCAGAGCCCGATATTTCGGTTCGCCCAGATGATGTAGCCTCAACACCTGCACGGTCAGCTGGGACCGCAATCCGGCCAGTTCGCCCAGCGCGTTCCGCAGCGCCTCCAGTTCGGCCGATCCAGTGTTGAACCCGCTGATGAGCGGCACCCGCAGCCACAACTGATCCTGGCCCGCACAGGCGCGGCGCAGATTCTCCTTCACCAGCCGGCCGTCCGCGCCGGTCCATTCTCGCAGCGGCTCGGGCGTCACGCCCTTCAAATCGGCGATCAGTAGATCGACCTGGCCGATCAATCGGCTGAACGCGCCGGTCGCGGCATTGCTCTCCACCGCCACGGCGATGCCGGCAGCCTGCAATCGCTTGGCGGCCGCTAGGAGCGATTCGATCTGCAACGTCGGTTCGCCCCCCCCAAAGGTGATTCCAGTCATTAATGGCCGCAGCCGCCCGGCTTCGGCCGCCAACTCGTCCAAAGCGAGGTCCCGCCCCACCCATTCGCACCCCGGCCAACGTGCCGCCGATTCCGGGCCGGCCCGCCGGGCCGCCTTGGCGAAAGCCGAGTCCGCAACCAGCAATTGCGGCTCCGGACTCAGGCTTTCGGGACTGGCACACCAGCGGCAGCGGAGATTGCACCCCTTGAGGTAAACCACCCACCGCCGGCCCGGCCCGTCAAAGCCTTCACTCCATCCGGTCGCGAAAATCCGTAGTTTCATGCCCCTGGCTCCGCTATCCGCCGCGTCGGCTTTGGTATTACCTTCTGATACCTTTATACCCCCTATCCGGCCCCTTGTCAAGCTTGACGGAACCGGAAAATTACTGAAAGCTTGTGTTAGGGGCGTTCGTAAAATACAGTTTGCTGCGGCAATCTGCCACGCGGGAGATCACTCGCCAGATGCTGTTTATTATTGCCATATTATCGCTGGCAACTTTGATTTGCGTCGGTTGGGTTGTCTTTCAGCTTAGCAAGATCATCTACTACATCATACGCGCAGCAATGGAATCGCCTAAAAAACTGATTGAGTTGCAGCATCCTGATTTCGGCCTGCTTACTGCCGAAGCAGACTCCCATACCCTATGGTACGGACAACTTAATGGCTCGTTAAACATTCGATTTTGTATTGCCGGCGACGTATCTGGGCCAGACCGAATCCTGCTCGACCGACTTAGCGCATCGCTAGCGGATTCTTCCCGGCTGGAACAAGAGGCTCGTCGGTTTATTTATCTCCAGGAGCCAGAAGTTAGTTCAGGAATATTTGTTCTTGAATCAATCGACTTCCTTTTCCCGCAAGCGCCTGATACGGTTGCGTTGGAATTTTGCCTGTCAGGCGATGACGAAGGCGTCTGGCGGGTCGAATTCGTTTCTGGCGAACCCCGATTTGTCGTTCGGGATGATTGATTTCATCAGGCAATCAGCGCGAAAAACCAGGATCTGCCTACGTTGACATAAATCCACAATCAAACTTGACATCCCGGCTCGATGGAGTAAGTTCAAATGCGTGGTTTACCAGGTATGCAGGTATCAATCGCCGCGTCGCGCGGCGCCAACCTCAAGGAGATAGGCATGTTCTTTTCGGGAATCGCCGACGAAGCGGGCAAGGAACTCGCCACCCAGATCAAGGCCCACCAGGAGCTGGGCTGGAACTACATCGAACTGCGCAACGTGGGCGCCACCCAATTCACCGACCTTTCCGACGCCGATTTCGCCCAGGCCTGCGCCGCCCTCGACGCGGCCAAGATCAAGATCTCCTGCTACGCCTCCGGCATCGCCAACTGGGCCTGCAAAATCACCGATCCGCGCGAAAAGGATCAGCAGACCCTCAAGCGCGCCATCCCCCGCATGCAGAAGACCGACACAAAGTTCATCCGCATCATGAGCTATCCCAATAACGGGCTTTCCGACGCCGACTGGCAGAAGGAGGCCGTCGCCCGCCTGAAGGAACTGGCCAAGATAGCCGCCGACGGCGGCGTGGTCCTGGCCCTGGAGAACTGCGACGGTTGGGGCAGCGCTTCGGCGGCCAATTACGGCCGCATCTTCGAACTGGTCGGCTCGCCGGCCCTGAAGGCCGTCTACGACACGGGCAACCCCGCCTCCCACGGCCACTCAGATACCTGGGACTGGTACAAGGCCGCCAAGCCGCACATCGCCTACATCCACATCAAAGCCCATACGGGACCGAAGTCGGACACGGACAAGGGCGAGCACGTCTTCTGCGACCTGGAGGGCGCCAGCCGGGTGCGCGACACGCTGAAGGATCTCTTCGCCGCCGGCTACGACGGCGGCATCTCCATCGAGCCGCACCTCAAGGCCGTGATCCACGAAGGCAAGGCCATCTCCGAGGCCGACGCGGCGTACCGGACCTATGTCGAATACGGCCAACGGCTGATGAAGCTGATCAAAGAGGTGAAGGGAAAATAGCCTCGAGCCGGCTTGCCCGGCCATCGGCGCCTTAACCGCGATACTAGACCATGAATCAACGCGGGGGGACTTTATTCAAAGTCCCCCCGCT
>CAYMGG010000557.1:0-2815 GCA_964389915.1 uncultured Planctomycetaceae bacterium | reverse complement strand
CACCTCGTGGCCCATGGGGATCGAACCCATGCTGTAGGAGGTCCACTTGGCCAGCGGATGGACCATGCCCGGCAGTTCCCCCGGCAGGATCACGCCGCTAGGCTCGCCGAAACCGAAGCGGGTCACCACCTCGTACAGCCGGCGCGCCCCCAGCCGGTCGGCCAGCTTGGCCATGCCGATGTTGGAGCTCTTGATCAGCACGGTCTCGGCCGAGATCAGACCGTAGCCGTGGGCGTCGCGCAGGGTCCGGCCGCAGGGCATCCGCCAGGCGCCGGATTCGCAATTGATCATCTCGTCGAGTTGAAAGAGGTTCTGCTCCAAAGCGCCGGCGAAGACGAACGGCTTGAAGGTGCTGCCCGGCTCCAGGACCGTGGCCACGGTCTGGTTGAGCCGGTGATCGACCGGCGCGGCGTTCGGCTCGACCGGCGAGAAGGCCGGCCGGTTGGCCAGGGCCAGGATGTCGCCGGTGTAGGGGTCCATCACCACCCCGGTCACGCCCACGGGCTTGAACTCGGCCACCAGCTTGTCGAGCTCCTCCTCCAGGTAGAGCTGGAGGGTGGTGTCCAGGGTGGTCACCACGGTCAGTCCCTGGCGGTCGGCGTCGGGGGCCGAGCCGTCGGAAGCCAGCTGCCGGTTGCGCGCGTCGCGCTCCGCCGGCCGCCAGACGCCCACCCCGGCCAGCAGCGGTTCGGTCACCAGTTCCAGGCCTTCCAGCCCCCGGCCGTCGATGTCGGTGAAGCCCAGGCAATGGCCGGCCAGACTCTCCAGCGGATAGCGCCGCACGTACTCGCGCGGCAGGCAGACGCCCGCCAGCTTGGCCGCGGCCACCCGTTCGGCGGCCTCCGGCTCCAGCCGGCGCCGCACCCAGACGAAGCGGGCGCCCGGCCGGGCCGAGCGCTCGCGCAACTGCTGGATCTCCGCAGGGGTGAGCGAGAGCAGCTCCTCCAGCCCGGTCAGGGATTTCTGCCGGATCGCCTCGTCGGCGCAGACGCCGGGATCGAAGGCGCAGGAGCGGACCTCCACCGCCGTGGCCAGCGGCCGGTCGTTGCGGTCGAGGATGTCGCCCCGTCGGGCGGACCAGCGGATGCGGCTTTGCAGGTGATCGCTGCGGGCGGCGGCGAAATCGCCGTGCTCCAGGTATTGCAGCTGCCCCAGCCGGCCGGCCAGAAGCAGGAGCGCCAGCCCCACCGGCGCGGCCAGCCAGCGGGCCCGGCCGGCCACCTGCCGGGGCGAGCCGCGTTCGTTGCGATCTCCGGGCGTGAAGGCTGCGTCCATCGTCACCTCGCCTCAGCGCGCTTCGGCCGGTTCGGGCAATTGCGCGACCCGCTCCAACTCGGCCACGGGCTTGAGCGGCACCAGCCCCAGCCGCAGATCCTGATTGAGCCGTTCCAAATGGGTCGGGCTGGTCAGTTCGCCCAGTTGGGCGTCCAGGGTCGACAGCTCCTGCCCCAGCCGCTCCTCCTCGGCCAGGAGGCGGGCGATGTCGTAACGTTCCCGGGTGCGCACGGCCACCTCATGCACCGTGCAGAGCCCCAACAGGGTGAGCAGGACCACGAAGAGCACATAGGTTTGCAGCCGCATCGGAATCACTCCCGCGCCGGATCGTTCGCGGCGCGGACCTCAGCGGCATTTGCGGCAGATGCGCAATTTGGCGCTGCGGGCGCGGCGATTGATCTGGCATTCGCCGTAGGCAGGTTTGATCGATTTTTTCGGCCGGGGCTCGGCTTCGCCGGCGACGCGCAAATCCATGAACGCGCGCTTGACCAGGCGGTCCTCCAGGGAGTGAAAGGAAATCACCCCCAGCCGTCCGCCCGGCCGCATCCGCCGCCAGAGTTCGGCCAATCCCCGGGTCAACTCCCCCAGTTCGTCGTTGACCACGATCCGCAAGGCCTGGAAGGTCCGCGTGGCCGGATGAATCCGCCCGCGGCCAGGCACGCAGGAGCCGACCAATTCGGCCAAGGCTCCGGTAGTATTTATCGGCCCTTGGCGGCGGTGTTCTACAATCCTTTTGGCAATGCGCCGGGAGAATCGCTCCTCACCATATATGTATATGGCGTCGGCCAGATCCTTCTCCTCCACCCGGGCCAGATAATCGGCCGCTGTTTCGCCGGCAGTCTGGTCCATGCGCATGTCGAGGGGAGCGTCGTAACGGAAGGAGAAACCGCGCTCGGGCAGGTCCAATTGCAGGCTGGAAACGCCCAGGTCGAGCAGGGCGAAATCCAGCCCCGCCACGCCCAACTGATCCAGCACTTCGCCGGCGCGGGAATAGCAAGAATGTCGCAGAATCACTTTACAGGAGAGATGTTGCAGATTTTCTGTCGCCCGCGCCAAGGCCATCTGGTCGCGGTCGAGCCCGATCAGCAGCCCGCCCGCCCCCAAGCGCTCGCCCAGCAGCCGCGCGTGTCCGCCCAACCCGACCGTGCCGTCGAGGCCGACATCATCCGGGTGGGGGTCCAGCCAAGACACCACTTCCGCCGGTAAGACGGGGTGGTGTCCTGGCTGGTCATGCGGGGTAGGCATGGAAATTCTTCGCGGTCACGAAAGTTCGACCGAGGAAATCAACAGTTCTTGGTTGCCCACGACCTTGGCCAGGCAGCGAACGTGCGAGGAGAGCTCCACCTGCTCGTACACCGCGCTGCGGGCACGCAACCGCTCGACCCGCGCGGCCAAGTGGGCCAGATCTTCAATCACGAGCGGATCGCCGCGCCAGGCCGCCCCTTCCCCACCCAGCCGACCGGCGATTCGCTCGCACCCGCCGCCTCGGGGGGGGCGGGGGGGGGGGGGGGGGGGGGGGGGGGGGGGGGGGGGGGGGGGG
>CAYMGG010000556.1:0-2834 GCA_964389915.1 uncultured Planctomycetaceae bacterium | reverse complement strand
GGAATGGACAGGATGAACCGCAGATCGGCGAAGGGTTCTTCCAGGGCCGGGGCCGGGGCCAGACGCCAGGTTTCGGCCAGCAGGCGTATGCTCTCGTCCAAGTCCCGGTCCGTCCGACCGTCCGCCACGAGCGCGGAGAAATAAGCCTCATCCGAAAGTCTCGGCCCGGCCGGCAGATCGGCGAAATCAGCCGGCAGGTTCTCTTTCGGCGGCGGCGGCCGATGGTGATCCGTCAAGGTGCTGGGCTCGTATTTCACCGGCCGGCCGGCCTGCTGGTCGGCCAGGGCGGCCCGAAAGCGCGCCAGCGAGGCGCTGTACAGCTTGCCGCCCTTGGCCAGCGCTTGCTCTTCCCGCTCCACGGCCTCGGCATACAACCCGGCCGCATAACAGCATTCCGCCAGCGTGTCGAGGATGTAGGGTTCGCGCTCGTTGACCAGGACCGCCGCCCGCCGCGCCAGCTGCAAGGCCAACTCGGGCCGGCGATCTTCGACCCGGGGAGCGGTGGCCAGCAGCCAGGCGAAATTGTTGTAATGGACCCAATTCTCCGGATCGCCCATGATCACTTCGCGATAGGCGGCCACCGCCTCGTCATATTTGCCCTGCGCCCCCAGCACCAGGCCCAGCGCGGCCATGGCCTCGGCGTCCTGCGGGTCCTCGGCCAGGACCTGGCGGTAGATGATCTCGGCTTCTTTTTCGCGCCGGGCGTCGGCCAGGGCGTCGGCCCGCATGCAGCGGATATGCCGGGCGTCGCTCTCGGGCAGGCCGGCGGCGGCCACGGCGAAATCCCGCTCGCCCAGATCCTGACGGCCGAGTAGACAGAACAGCTCCCCCCGGCGCGCCAGCCAGCCCGCCGGGCGCGCCGGAAAATCGACCAGCAGTTGGCTGACCACCTTCAGGGCCTCGTAGTACTTGCCCTGCCGGTAGAGCGCGTCGACCAGCAGGCCATGCCGGGCGTTCTCGGGGTCGGCGCCCAGCTCCAGGGCCTGCCGCAGGTATTTTTCGCAGCCCGCGTAGTCGTCGAGCTGGAACCGTACGTTCGCCAGTTCGCTGAGCAGGCTCACGGACTCCTCGTCGTCCTGCTCCCCAGAAGCCGGCGGTTGCAGCAACTGGCCGGCGCGGACGTAGTCGCCTTCGATCATGGCCAGCTGGGCGGCCGTGCGCGCCACGCGCAGTTGATTGCCGGCCAGCTGGCGGATGAGGTCGAGGAGCTCGTGCTCCTCGGATTCGATTCTGGCCCCGGGCTTGATGCGCCAGCGTCCGGTTCGGCCAGAGCTTTTTTCCTCCAGACGCCGGGCCAGACTTTCGTACAAGCATTCGGCCACGATGTCGCGCGAGGCTTCCGGCCATGGCCGGGCGCGTTCGGCCAGCCGCCGCAGGGCGTCAAAGCCGATCTCCGCCAAGGCGAAGTAATGCGTCTCGACCTCGACCGGGATGTCGCTGCCGAAGATGCCTTGGCGGATGGCTTGCAGCCGAAGCCCATCGGCCATTTCTTTGCGCGGCAGCGGGCGCTGATTGGCGATCAAGCCGCGTTCGAGCATGCGGATGTGATATTCGCAGCTCAGCCGCTGGCGGCCGGCCCAGACGGCCAACCCCAGAAGCGGGATCGCCGCGGCAATCAGCAGCAGCCGACCGGTCACCATCGGCGATTCGGCCGCCGGCCGCACGAAGATCATATTTATTATCCGCGTTACCATATGTAGCTGCGCCGCTCTTCAAAAAACCTACACTGATTATGATAATCGCAATGCCACGGCTCTGGCGGACGAGGCTTAGATAACGACATTTTCCCCGCGCAAGGAGGTCCCGGCCGGAGATCCGGCCGGTGATCCAACCAGTCGTCACACCATCTTATAATATAGCGCACTGGATTCAAATGCTGATTCGGCTGGCGCCAATATGGGGCCAGCCAGAGACCAAATTGTTTCGCGAGTATGGGCCAGGCTTCGCCAAATTTGCCTTCAAATAGCAGAACTTTGCCGAGTAGGTATCGGGTTTCTTCAATTGCTCCGCGGACGTATTCTTCCGTTCCGCAAGCCAAATTTTCCCTGAGCAGCGCTTCGGCCAAGGCATATTCACCGGTTTCGCATAATCGGCGAACCAACACCCCGCCGACCATGTCAAGTCGTCCCCCATGCAGCTTGTAGCGCAACAGGCGATCATTTTTAGCCGCGTCAAACAACGGGGTATAGATGGCCAGAGCTTTTTTGTAATTTCCTCGGCAAATCTCCAGGCGGCAGGCAGCTTCTACGACTTCCTGATGGTTCCCAACTAGTTCATGAGCGATGTCGATGAATGATTGGATTACATCAAAGTGCTCTTGCAGAGGCCTCCGGCGGGGATGAAGGAATGGTTGATATTCATTAATGTATCGTAATAACGATCCGGCTACCCAGCGCCTTTCCTGAATCGACCATTTCCTGGCCCGGCGGCCGTAATATTTAAGCGTGTCTTCACCGAGCTGGGCCAATTTCATTTCATATCTCATAATTTCGTGTGCGTAGTACGCTCCCTTTCCAACATCACAGCAGACCATTGGATTCAGATAAGAAGAATCACTCCATCGGATCGGTCCGCCTATCACCTCTAATTCAAACACTGACATCACGTTACATACTCGCCAAATGTAATATTCGGTGAGTATATCGCAGTATGATTTCCAGCCGACCAGCCCGAGGAGCGGGATCATCACCCCCAGCAGAATGGCAGTTTGATAAGCGAGCCAAATGCGCTTTAGCCGACTGCGGGGCGCAACCGGCACGGTTGGGCTTTTCGATTCAGCGCTCGCCTCATGGGACATGGGAGTCACCCCCTAGATTTAACTCTTTGCGGTTACT
>CAYMGG010000555.1:0-2839 GCA_964389915.1 uncultured Planctomycetaceae bacterium | reverse complement strand
GAACTGATGGCCATCGCACTGCCCATGGACATCACGCAGGCCTGCGAGACGGTGATGATGTTCACCGACCGGCTCTTCCTCTCGCGCCTGGGGCCCGAATACATGAGCGCGTCCATGGGCGGGGGGCTCAACTGCTTCCTGTTCATGACCTTCTTTCTCGGGCTGACCGGCTATTCCAACGCCCTGGTCGCCCAGTATCTGGGGGCGGGGCGCAAGGAGTTGTGCGCCCGGGCCACGACCCAGGCCTTGCTCATCACGCTGGCCGCCTGGCCGGTGATGATCCTGGTCGGCGTGCCGGGCGGGCACTGGCTCTTTGCCTTCAGCCATCCGGCTCCCGAACAGCTGGGGCCGCAGACCGAATATTTCGACATCCTGATGTACGCCACCGGCCTGGGGTTGTTGCGCAACTGCTTCGGCTGCTTCTTCAGCGGCATTGGCCGCACCCGGGTGGTGATGCTGGCGTCGGGCGTGGCCCTGGCGGTGAACGCCTGCGCCAATTACGCCCTGATCTTCGGCCATTTCGGCCTCCCGCGCCTGGGCATCGCCGGGGCGGCCTACGGCACGATCCTCGGCAGCGCTTCAGGTCTGCTGGTGCTGGCCCTGCGCTATTTCGCTCCGGCCGTCCGGGCTGAATTCGGCGTCTGGGCGGCGCTGCGCTATGACCGCGAACTGATGGCCAAGCTCTGGCGTTGGGGCACGCCCTCGGGTGTGGAATTCTTCCTCAATCTGCTGGCTTTCGACCTGCTGGTCATGTCCTTCCACTCCTACGGCAAGAACGAGGCGGCGGCGATGACCATCACCCTCAACTGGGACATGCTCTCCTTCATCCCGCTGATCGGGGTGGGCATCGGCGTCACCAGCCTGGTGGGGCGCTACATGGGGGCCGGGCAGCCGGAGCTGGCCAACCGCTCGACCTATTCCGGGCTCAAGGTGGCGGTGGCCTACACCGGCGTCACCTTCACCGCCTTCTGCATCTTTCCGCAGACCATGGCCGGAATCTTTCTGCCGCCGGCGGGGACGCCCGAATACGCGCAGATCGCCCCATTGGCCGTGTTTATGCTGCGGCTGGTGGTGATCTACCTTTTCGCCGATGCGCTGACCATCGTCTTCAGCAGCGCGCTGCGCGGGGCGGGGGACACCTTCTGGACCATGGTCATCTCCGTGGCCGGCCACTGGGCCTTTGCCCTGAACGCCTGTTTCATGGTTTGGATGTTCAAGATCGATCCGCGCTGGACCTGGCTGACGACCAATTTCCTGATCGTCGGCCTGGGCACCTCGTTCTACCTGCGCTATCGCACCGGCCGCTGGCGCGAACTGAAGGTGGTCGATGAAGCGCCGCCGCCGCCCCTGCACGAGGATCAGGAGATTCATTTATAGATCCGAACGTTGGAAACGGCGAAGCCTGGTGAGAGTTTTTTGAAGGGGGCCAGGGGAACTTTTTTGCAAAAAAATCCCCCCGGAAAACAGCGTCGCGCGGTTTTCCGCTCAGGTCTTCTTTTCTTCCAACTCCGCCCAGCGCTCGTACAGCCGGTCCACCTCGGCGCGGCTCTCGGCGATGCGGGTGAAGACTTCGGTCAGGCGTTGATAGTCGGTGGCCAGGGCCGGATCGTGCTGTTTGGCTTCGGCCTCGGCCAGGGTGGCCTCGGCCTTGGCGATGCGGGTTTCCAGCGCTCGCAGTTCCTTTTGCTCCTCGCGGCTCAGGCCGCCGGCGACCGGTTTGGGCGGCGGCGGGGCCTTGGCGGCGGCCGGCGCAGCTCGGAGGCGCTCTTCGCCCGCCTGCCATTGGGCCAGCTCACCATAGACCCGGCTGGCGCCGCCTTCGTGCAGCCCGACGATTTCCGTGCAGAGCCGGTCGAGCATGGCCCGGTCGTGGCTGATTAAAACCACCGCGCCGGGGAACTGGTCGAGCCGGGCTTCCAGGACTTCGATCGATTCGAGGTCCAGATCGTTGGTCGGCTCGTCGAAGAAGAGCACGTCCGCCGGCGAGCGCATCATCTGGGCCATCAGCACCCGCGCCTGCTCGCCGCCCGAGAGATCGGCCAGCTTGGTGTCGAGTTGATCGACCCGGAAGAGGAACTCCTGGGCCCAGCCGACCACGTGCACCTTGCGCTCGCCCACCTCCACTTGGTCGCCGTTGGGCGCGAGGGCCCGCCGCAGGGTCTGGGTCAGGTCGAGCTGTTCGCGCTTCTGGTCGAACCAGGCCACCTTCAGGCCCTGGGCGCGTTTGATAGTGCCGGCGTCGGGTTCGAGCTGGCCGACCAGGATGCGGATCAGGGTGGTCTTGCCCGTGCCGTTGTTGCCGGCGATGCCCAGGCGGGTGCGCGGGTTCAGGCTCAGGTCCAACTCGCGGAAGAGCGGTTTTCCGCCCATGGCTTTGCCCAGGCCGGAGGTCACCACCAGGTCGTGGCTTTTGCGCCGGGTGGCGGTGAAGTCCAGCCCCATGGTCGTGGGTTGATGGTTGCGCGAGCGGAGCTCGGCCAGATCGGAGATCTGGCTCTGGGCCGACTGGATGCGGCCCTTGGCCTTGGTGCGCCGGGCCGAGGGGCGGCGGCGCAGCCAGGCGATCTCGCCCCGGACCAGGGTCGATAGGGTTTGCTCGCGCCGCGACTCGCTGGCGAACCACTCCTCGCGCTGTTCGAGAAAATCGCTGTAGCAGCCGGGAAAGCTGAGAAAGCCCTTGGGATAGCGCGGGTTGATCTCGATGATCCGGTCGGTGACGCTCTCCAGGATGTACCGGTCGTGGCTGACCAGCAGGAAGCCCTGGTCCGCCTTCTCCAGCAGATTCTCCAGCCAGAGGATGCCCGCCAGGTCGAGGTGGTTGGTCGGCTCGTCCATCAGC
>CAYMGG010000554.1:0-2870 GCA_964389915.1 uncultured Planctomycetaceae bacterium | reverse complement strand
GCTCCGGCGCGGCCGGCGGCCGAGCCGGCCAAAGCTCCGGCCCCGGCCCAACCCGGGGCGCGGTCGCGCGCCCCCCGCGGGAAAGGACGCTAAATGGCCCGCCGTTTCCGGTTTGATCTGGAGCCGGTGCGCAAGTACCGGGAGATGATCGAAGACGCCAAGCGGCGGGACTTCGCCGCCGCCAATCGGCAGGTCGAAGAGCAGCGGCTGCGGCTGGAGGAGATGGGCGAAGAGCGCCAGCACACCCAGGACGAGATCCGCAAGCTCTATGCCGGGGGGGCGGCGTTCAATCAGGTGATCGACACCTATCGTTTCATCAATACGCTGGAGATGCAGCTGGCGCGCGGCCAGCGGCAGCTGGCCGCTTACGAGCAGGTCCGCGAGCAGAAGCGGGGCGTGTTCGTGGCCGCCCGGCGCGATCGGGAAGCGCTGGACATCCTCAAACGCCAGCGACAGGAGGAGTTCCGGCGCGAGCAGGAGCGGCGGGACCAGGCCGGGCTGGACGAGCTGGCCATCATCGCCCGCCGCCAGCGGCTGCACGAGGCGCAGGAATAGCCGGCCCTGAGTTCGAGCCGGCGTCGCGGTCAACCGAGTACGCCAAAAAAAAACATCGGCCCGCGGTTTTTTGAGGGCCTCGCGCCGCTCCTGGGTGGAAAATCGATTCAGGTTAACCATGGCCTGGCTGGCGGCACGGGATTCGCTGCGGTCCCGCCGGGCCGGGCACTGGGCTTAAGGAATTGAAGCATGGCGAAGGCGCAGAGCGGCGCAAAAGGGATGGTGACGGCCATCGGCCATATCGTCCTGGGCATCATGGCCCTCAATTTTCTGGGGCTGGCGGCCTTGGTGGGCGGGCAGCTGGCGATGGGCAATCTGGACAAGCGGGACCTGCTGGACGTGCTGTTCGTGCTTAAGGGAAGCAAGCGCTACACCATGAACGTCGCCGAGATCGAGGAATACCAGAAACTCAAGCAGCAGGAGGTCGAGCGCCGGGCCAAGCTCGACCAGGAGAAGGGGCGGGGGCCGGCCCGGCCGCTCTCGGCTCAGGCCTTTGAAACCCGCCAGCAGATCCAGGAGGAGAACTACCGGACGCTCAAGGAGCAGCTGGCCGAAGAGCAGCGCCGCCTGGCCCAGTCGCGCGACGAGATCGAGAAGGCCAAGAAGGATCTCGCCGCCGAGCGCGCCAAGCTGGAGGAGTATCGGCGCCAGCAGCTCAAGGTGGCGCAGTCCGAAAACATGGCCAAGATGCAGAAGACGCTGGCCAACATGGACCCGGCCGACATTGCCGGCTATTTTCAGAACCTGCTGAAGACTCGGGGCGGCAATTACGAAGCCGCCCGGTATCTGCGCGATCTGGTCAAGCCGGACCTGGCGGCCGAGATTCTGACCGAATCGAAGCCCGAGGTGCGCCAGCAAATTTTGCCGCTGGTGGAGAACGAATATGCCGATCTCTCGGCCAAGCAGGTGGTCGAACGCCTGGAGAGCGAGGGGCGGCTGCCGGACGAGATTGCGGAAGTAATGTGGAAAATGCCTGCCATGCAAGCATTTGACGTTTATTTTACCTTGGAATCGAAAGTTCGGGCGCAAGTGGCCCGAATTTTGCAACAGTAGGGCCTGCGCATGCTGCAGCAGCCAAAAACCAGCTGGTGGGGCCGGCGCAACGGCTGGCTGCCGTTCGGGGTCGGGCTGATGCTGGCCGGCCTGGGCGGCGTGGCTGGCGGAGGCGATCGGGCCACCCGCGACTGGACGCTCAAAGGTCCGATCGACAAGCCCCCGGCGGTGGAGACCACCGCCCCCCGGCGGTTCGATACCGGCGTCAGCGGCGAGGTTGGCGAGATTTGTGCCGTGGTCGGCGAGGTCCGGGTGGTCCGCCAGAGTCTCGAAGGGCAGACCCGCCTGGAGCGCTTGCAGCCGGGCGACAAGGTGATGGTCGGCGACCAGTTCGACGTCGGCCGGGCCTCGGCGGTGGAGATGGAGTTCGGGTTGAACGCCCGCCTGCGTCTGGGCAGCGAATCCGTGCTCCGGGTGGTCGGCAGCAAGAACGGCACGGCCGACGCCGACGGCTATCATCTGCGCCGCGACGTGCGGCTGGCTAAGGGCACGGCCCGGGTGCGGGTGAAACGCAACGTGCTGACGCCGGAGCTGGTCTTTCTGGCCGCCGGCGACGTGGCCCTGACTCTGGCGCGCACCGATACGCTGGTCCGGCAAAACCCCGGCGGCGGCGGTTCGATCCTGGTGCTGGGCGGGGCGGCCGATGTGCAGCTGGCTGCCGGCGGGGCGGGTTCGGGGGAGTCGGTCCGGATCTACCGGGCTCAAAAATTGATCGTGCCCGGCGACCTGAGCAACGGATTGCCGCGGCCTCAGACGATGACGGCGGAAGAGATTGCCAATGCGACGGGCGAATTCAGCTTCAGCATTGATCAGGAGCGGCAGCAGCTGCCGCCGCCGCCCAGCGGCAACCGCGAAATGGACGGGCCCTGAAGCGTCGTCCCGGCGCTGCATCCGCGGCGAATGCCCGCCTCTCCATTCCTCAACGACCTCAATTTTCACCAATATCACCCATTCTGACTGCCCGCCCGGTTTCGGCCGGTCCGGGAGCGCTGCCATAGCCGCGGGGGCGGGTCTGCCCAGGCCCCGGCCGGCCAAAGGGGGAGAGCATGGCGACTAATGAAGCTTTGGGGTTGCTAGCCGGATTGTTCGCGACGGGCAATACGTCCAAACTGGCCGGCGGCACGAGCAAACGGAACGATGATTCCGATTTCGGCAATATTTTCAACACCGCCCTGAACGCCAATTTCGGGGCCGAGGCCCAGCCGGCGGCGGCGCGCCTGACGGCCGGGACGCCGGGTGCGGCCGGGGCCGGATCGGACGTG
>CAYMGG010000553.1:0-2872 GCA_964389915.1 uncultured Planctomycetaceae bacterium | reverse complement strand
GGCGCGGTGCTTGGCCCTGCCCGCGCCCGGCCGCGAAGCCGCCCGGCGGCTGGACGCAGTGCGCCGCCGGCGGGTCGACCGGCTGGTGCAACGCCGGCTGCTGTCCGGCCTGCGTCCCGGGGAGATGGCCGCTGCGGCCGGGTTGACGCCAGATTACTTCACCCGCGTCTTCCGCTCGACCTACGGCGTCTCGCCCCGGCGGCACTTATTGGAAGAACGCATGCGCCTGGCGGGCGAGATCCTGCTCGACAGCGCCTTGAGCGTCAAGGAACTCAGCGCCGAACTGGGCGAAAAGGACGAGGGTACCTTCTGCCGTCTGTTCAAGCGGGTCATGGGCTGCCCGCCGGGGGAGTATCGCCGGACGGGGGGAATGGGGTGAACCCATTCCGGGGGAACTTTTTTGCAAAAAAGTTCCCCCGGTCCCCTTCAAAAAACTTTCATCAAACTTTGGTTTGTAACGCGGCTGGGAATTATGGCTCTGGCCGGCAACCGGGCTGAACTTTTCGGCCTAGACGTTCGAAACGGCGGAGCTGGGCTAAAGTTTTTTGAAAGAGTCTGAGAGAACTTTTTTTCAAAAAAGTTCTCTCAGAGCGGTTTTCAATTCTCAGAAGTTTCCCAATACCCTTGGGCCTGCCTGGCGTTCGCGGCCGCTTCAGCCGCAGTGGACCCGGCCGTGGAGCGACCGGCCGCGTTGCAGCGCTGCCTCGGCCGTGGGCCGGTCCAGCCACCAGAGGTTGATGCCCTGGTCCACGGTGAGGGAGAAGATTTTCTCCATGTCGTTCAAGTGTGGCTGCGAAAGGTTGACTGAGGTCATCCGGGGCAGGGCGCAGACGTGGTGCAGGTAATGGTCGCCCCGGCCGCAGTAGTGGATGCCGCCGCCGAATTCCTCGAACAGGACTTTGTCGTAGGTCGCGGAGAACTCGGCGAACATTTCGGGTGAAAGGTTCATGCCCGAGTCCTCGCGGATGATGAGCTGGCCCACGTAGACCGCGCCGGAGATCTGCACGAAACAGTCGCCCAGCCGCTCCGGGTGGGGCATGAGCCGGTTCCATTCGCGCATGAAGCGGGCGTAGGTCCGGGTGATGAGCTCGAGCAGTTCCTTGACCATTTCCGGTTCGTCGTAGAGGTCGACGAAGATGTCGCTGCCCCAGAGCAGTTCGCAGACGTCGAACGGTCCCTGCAGGTCGGGATGATCGTAGAAGAGATACTTGGACAGCTTCGGATACGGGGCCACCAGCCGGCGGAAATACTGCCCCATCTCGAAGACCCGCTCGCCATAGCCCGCGCGCAGATCCGGCTCCGGGCCGGCCAGCAGCTTCTTGATGCCTTCCTTGCCGCCGGGCAGGGGACGGACGTTGGGCAGGCAGTCCTGCGCGTCCTCCATGATGAAGGGGGGCGCGCCGAAGACCGAGGGCAGGATGCCCACGCCGTAATTGCTGCGCGCCGAGAGCAGGGCTCCGGAGCCGTCGGTCAGGCGCTTGGAAGCGCTGTTTAGTTCGCGTCGGGCCATCAGTTCGTAATCGGTCAGGGCGTCGTTGATCAGAATCTTCGGCCATTCGAATTTGGGCGGGCGGGGAGTGCGGCGAGGGGAAAAGATGTCGCCCTTGAACCGGCCGTGGGCGAAGTCCTGCCACTGGTCGATCAGGCGTTCCTCTTCGGCAGCGTCGAGCCGGGCCTCGAAATCCTCTAAACAGGCTTCCAGGGCGGGCATGACGGCGGCGGACATGGGGCGGCTCCTTTCTGGGGTTTTATAAATATTGTAATCAACGATCTGAACATTATTATTGATAACTCATGGCTGACAGTGAACAATGGCGGCGGCGATTGATTTTTTGTGTTTTACGCTCAGGAGGCAGGCGTGGCCGGCGAGGAGCTGACATTTCTGCACGCCAATCGGTTTCCCGACTGCGCGGCCCGGGTCGACAAGCATTTCGTCGATTATTTCACCTTGCAGTTCATGTCCGCCGGCGGGCTGGAGATCTTTTACGACGCCGAGCGGTACGAACTGACCGGGCCGTGGGCCTGGGCCGCCTGTCCCGGGCCGCACATCCGTTTTCATGCGGGAGCGGGGCATAGTTGCTGGCAACATCGCTATTGCGCTTTTCGGGGGCCGCTGGTGGCGCGCTGGCAGGCGGCGGGGCTGTTTCCCTTCCAGCCGCCCCGGCCGGTGGCCCAGCCGCAGGAATTTGCCCAAAAATTCGATGAGTTGCTGGCGGAGTTGAAGGCCGGCGGCCCCTGGAGCGAGTGGCGGGCGGTCAACCTGCTGGAAAGCCTGCTGCTGGATCTGGCGGCGGCCGACCCGACCAAGCGCGAACCGCCGGCCTGGCTGCGGCCAATCCTGGCCGAGTTGGACGAGTCGAGCGAACTGGTGCCCGACTTCGCCGAATTGGCCCGCCGCTTCGGCCTGGGGGCCAGCACTCTGCGCCGGCGCTTTCGCCAGGTTCTGGGCGTCAGCCCGCACGAATACGTGGTCCAGCGCCGCCTGACCCGGGCCCGGCGACTGCTGGGCGAAACCGACCTGCCACTCAAGAGCATCGCCGAAGAACTCGGCTACGGCGACGTCTACTTCTTCGCCCGCCAATTCAAAGCCCGCTGCGGGGTTACGCCGGCCGCCTATCGGCGCAGCCGGCAGGGATAGGGGAACACCCCTAAAAAGCAATTTAGTTTTGAGAGAACTTTTTTGGAAAAAAGTTCTCTCAAACTCTTTCAAAAAACTTTAGCCAAGCTTCGCAGGCTTCAGCGTTCAGATGGGCGAGTCGAACGAATAGGGTAGACGTGGAGTTTGTCCATCTGAACGCTCGAAACGGCGAAGCCGGTCGAGAGTTTTTTGAGGGGGTCCGGGGGAACTTTTTTGCAAAAAAGTTCCCCCGGA
>CAYMGG010000552.1:0-2881 GCA_964389915.1 uncultured Planctomycetaceae bacterium | reverse complement strand
CTGTCCCCTGGAGCAACGGGAGTGCCAGCCCTGTCAGGGCGGCACGCCGCCGCTGGCCCTCGAGGAGATCCGCGAACTCCTGCCCCAATTGAGCGGGGGCTGGCAGGTCTCGGGCTCGCGCCGGCTGGAGAAGAACTTCAAGTTTCGGAATTTTCGCGAGGCTCTGGCCTTCACCAACCGGATCGGCGAGCTGGCCGAAACGGCGGGGCACCATCCGGAGATACAGCTAACCTGGGGCAAGGTGGGCGTGCGCCTCTGGACGCACAAGGTGGGTGGTTTGTCGGAAGCGGACTTCATCCTGGCCGCCCGGATCGACCGGGTGCCGCCAACCGGCCGGTGATAACGACCGGCGTAAACAAAACCGCCGGGCACCAAGGCCGGGCGGGAAGGTCTATGAGACCAAGGAGAACGACCAATGGGGACGAGGGCGAGGGAAATCATCGGGATGGACGTCGGCGAACTGCTGGCCCTGCTGAATCGGGCCTTTGCCGATGAATGGCTGGCCTACTACCAATACTGGGTCGGGGCCAAGGTGGTCAGCGGGCCGATGAAGGACGCGGTGGCCGCCGAGCTTCTGCTGCACGCCACGGAAGAGTTGGGCCACGCCGATCTGGTGGCCAACCGCATCATCCAGCTGGGCGGCCAGCCCCTGACCGAGCCGAAGCTCTGGTACGAAAAGACCAATTGCCGCTACGAGGCGCCCACCGACGCCTACGTCAAGGTGATCCTCGACCAGAACATCCGCGGCGAGCAGTGCGCGATCAGCGTCTACGACGCCCTGATGAAGCGCACCAAGGACGCCGATCCGGTAACCTACAACCTGGCGCTCACCATCCTGGAGCAGGAGGTCGAACACGAGGAGGACTTGCAGAATCTGCGCGAAGACCTGGAACTGATGGTGGCGAGGGGTATGAAATAAGGCGCTGGCAATAATTATAAGGTTGCGAGCTTCAGTCAAGGAGCGGCGCAGCGAAAGGCGTTTCGGCCGGGGGTTTTGGGCGAAACGCCGAAAGCGCAGCCGAGACGAAGGATCAAACCGCAACTTTTGATTATTACCAGAGCCGATGCGGCCGTTGAACGCGCGGCGTTCGCGCCGGTGCGGGACGAGGTGAGGGGGTTCGACGGTCCGCCTGCATTGAAGGAGGACCAAGTCATGGTCATGACCGCATCCACCATGCTGCCGGTGGGGACGAGGTTGCCGTATTTCCAATTGCGCGATCCCGACGGCACCCTCTATTCCACCTCGTTCTGCGCCGACAAGCCGCTGCTGCTGATCTTTATGTGCAACCACTGTCCGTTCGTCCAGCACATCCGCGAGGAGCTGGTCCGGCTGACCGGGGAGTATCTCGACCGCGGGGTGGCGGTGCTGGGGATCAACGCCAACATCAACCCCGACTTCCCGGAAGACAGTCCGGCCAAGATGAAGGAATACGCTCGGCGTTACAGCTATCCGTTCCCCTATCTGGTCGACGACGACCAGAGCGTGGCCCGTTTGTTCCAGGCGGCCTGCACTCCGGACTTCTACCTGTTCGACCGGGAGCACCTCCTGGCCTACCGGGGGCAACTGGACGACAGCCGGCCGAGCAACAACCTGCCCGTCACCGGGCGGGATCTGCGCGCGGCCCTGGACGCGGTGCTGGCGGGCAAGCCGGCGCCCGCCGAGCAGAAGCCCAGCCTGGGCTGCAATATCAAATGGCGTCCCGGCAACGAACCGGACTATCTTGACTGACGTTTCGCCCGGCCCCGAAGACGAGGGCCCAGATGACGGAGAGACCGCCCCCATGACCCAGCCAGTCGGACAATGGACTACCGCACCGTGCGTGGCGGTGGTCGACGACGACGAGGATTCCGCCCTGATTCTGCAGGAGTTTCTGACGAAACGCGGAGTCGGGGCGGAGTGTTTCACCGCGGCGGAAAACCTGATCACCGCCGAGGTGGAGCGTTTCGACGCGGTGATTCTCGACCTCCACCTGCCCGGCATGTGGGGCAGCCAGTGCAGCTACGAATTGCGCCGGCGCGGCTACGACGGGCTGATCATCGGCCTCACCGGCAATCTCGAGCATTGGGATCCGGAGGACCTGGCGGATCTGGGGTTCACCTGCGCCTTGGGCAAACCGCTCGACACCCGCAAGCTGCTGGAGTGCCTGGCGAGCCGGCCCGGCCCGATGCAAATCGCCGGCCGCCCGAGTCCGGACTGACGCGCGTCCCGGCACCTCGGCCCACTCCGGGTTCACCGCGTCTCCCCCGGTTTTCCTCAGTAAAAAGCGCTTTTTATCCCCTTCCCCTTCAGCCCAAATGCTTGGTATGCGCATTGCATGACTGCCGCCAGGGAGGTGCAAGCGTGCTTTCAATCGTCCCGGTTGCAGGAGGGTACGGGTATGAAGGCGATAACTATCGATCGGTTCGGCGGCCCGGAAGTTTTGCTTCTGGCCGAGTTGCCGACCCCCAAACCAAAAGCGGAAGAGGTTCTGATCCGCGTCGAATTTAGCGGTATAAATCCGGTGGACTGGAAGATCCGCGAAGGGCGTTTGGCCAACCGGATCCCCCACGCCTTTCCCCTCGTTCCCGGGTGGGAGGCGGCCGGGACCATCGCCGCGGTCGGCGAAAACGTTTCCGACCGCACCCCCGGCGAAGCGGTCTTCGCCTACTGCCGCAAACCCGTGGTGCAGTGGGGAACCTACGCCGAATACGTCTGCGTGCCGGCTGCGGCCGTAGCCTTGCGGCCGGACAATCTCTCCGCCGAACAGTCGGCCGGAATTCCCCTGGCCGGGCTGACGGCCTGGCAGGCCCTCTTCGATCACGTCGGCCTCAAGAGCGGGCAAACGATTCTGATTCACGCCGGCGCGGGCGGCGTGGGCGGGCATGCGATCCAGTTCGCCCG
>CAYMGG010000551.1:0-2898 GCA_964389915.1 uncultured Planctomycetaceae bacterium | reverse complement strand
GCCTCGGCCTCCTGCCGGCGGCGGGCGGCCACGGCCTCGCGGTCGGCGGCGGCGAAGGGCTGCGGCCGGGCCAGCACCTCGTCGAGGCGGACCAGTTGCAGGTAGCTGCGGTGGTACTCCAGCACCTCCTGGCCGTTGGCCGTCTTGACCCGGTTCAAAACCTCGGAGCCGACCAGGTTGAGCACCTCCTCCAGGCTGATGCGCGGGATGAGGTAATGCCGGCCGGCGGCGGTCACGATCAGGCTCTGGATGATGGCCAGGGTCAGCGGCAGGCGGAGCACGAACTCCGTGCCCTGACCGGGCCGGGAGAGGATGTCCACGCTGCCGCCCAGCTTTTCGACCGAGGCCTTGACCACGTCCATGCCCACGCCCCGGCCGGAGATCTTGCTGATCTGGCCGGCGGTGGAGAAGCCGGGCAACATGATCAGGTTCAGCTTGCCCCGCTCGTCCAGGGCTTCGGCCGCGCCCGCCTCCAGCAGGCCCTTCTCCACCGCCTTGCGGGCGATGATCTGGGGATCGATGCCGCGGCCGTCGTCGGCCACCCGGATCAGGATGTAGCCGTTGTTGTGGCTGGCCGTGACCTCGACCCGGCCTTGGGCGGGCTTGCCGGCGGCCCGGCGCTCGGCGGCCGACTCGATCCCATGGTCGCAGCTGTTGCGCAGGAGGTGGGTCAGCGGGTCGGCCAGCGATTCGAGGATCGCCCGGTCGACCTCGATCTCCTCGCCGCCGATGCTGAGCTCGATGTCCTTGCCCAGCTGGCGGGAGACCTCGCGCACCAGGCGAGGCAGCTTGCCGAACACGCGCTCCAGTTGCTGCATGCGCGTCTTCATGATCGCGTTCTGCAATTCCCGGGTCACGGTGTCCAGCCGCTGGGTGATCTCCCGGCCGGCCTCGCCCCCGCCGGCGGCCGCGCCGGCCACCCAGCGCAGATGCCGGTTGCGCACCAGCACCAGCTCGCCGGCCAGGGCCATGAGTTGCTCCAGCAGCCCCAGGTCCACCCGGACGCTATTCTCGTTGCCCCGGATGATGCGGGTGCTGTCCGAGCGGGATTCCTCATTCCGGGATTCGCCGGCCCCGGCCGCGGGTTCGGTTTTGGCGGGGGCGACCGGCGCCGGAGTCGGCGGGGCGGGGAGGCGACCGGCGGCCTGATACTCATTTTCGCTCAAACGGGTCAACCGGGCGGTAGTGCCGGCCAAGACCTCCGCCAACAGCGCCTCCTCCAGCACGCTGTGCGCGAACAGGGCCGGCCCTGCGGCCCGTTCAACCTGGGCGACCCCGGTCAGCGCCGCCTGCACCGCCGCGATCCCCGAACCGGCGGTGTCAATGCGGTAATAGTAGACGCTGCTCGTTGCGGGACCGGCCTCCAACCGGGATTCGCCCGGTGCGGTCGGTGCGGCGCGCCCCTCGGCCACGTAGCCCTGTAGCCGGCCCAGGAGATCGCGACAGTCGACCTCGCCGCCGTTCTCCACGTTCCGCAGCAGCTCACGCAGCCCGTCGACCGATTCGAAGATCAGATCCGTGCCCGCCTTGTCCGGCGTCTGCCCCGTCCCGCGCAGCTGGCCGAATAGATTCTCCAGGCAATGGGTCAGCCCTTCGATCTTCTCCAGTTCGAGAAATCCGGCCGCGCCCTTGATCGAGTGCACGGCCCGGAAGAGGCGGTTCAAAACCTCGACCGCCTCCGGCGTCCGGGCCGCCACGCCGTCAATGGCCAGGAGCTCGCGTTCGATCATGTCCAGATGTTCGGCGGACTCGACCAGGAAATCGTTGACGACCTCGCCGTCCAGCTTCAGGCCCTCGTTCATGCTCGTTCCCCTCTCCCCGGATCGGCTCAAAACGGCCGCAGGACATGGGCCGTCCAGGCCAGCCCGCGGTATTCGCGATAGCCCTTGGTCTTGGCCGAACCGATGATGTACTTCACGCCGGCATGTTCGAAGAAGCCCGAGGCCGATTCGCCGTCGGGCAGGCTGCGGCAGATTTCGGCCAGCCGCTCGTTCTTGAGCCCGGCGGGGAAGTGTTCCGAGTCGGTGGTCTCGATCACCACCCCGGCGGCGTTGGTGTAGAAGGCCGCGCTGCCGGCGATGACCTCGCCGGTGTTGTCGCGCGGGCGGCATTTCTCCAGGATCTTCACCGCCTCGGTGTCCCAGTCGAAGAGGATGCCCAGCACGCCGATGGCGTCGCCCTCCTTGGCCCCGCCGGAGCGCACGCCGCCGGCGTAAACCAGGCTGCTCTTCTTGCCGGGCTCCAGTTCGCTCTGGCGGACGTCCTGCACCACGTACTGGCTGGCCGAGGTGGTCTGCATCCCCTGCTGGAACCAGTCGTGCCCCGAGACGTTCAGCCCGCGCAGCTGGTTGAGCAGGGCCGGGCAGGAGCAGGCCGCCACCTGGCCCCGGGCGTCGGCCAGCACCAGGTTGCGGTACATCGTATAGCTGTTGTTGATGACCCGCAGGCGCTCGCCGGCCTCGCGGAACTTCTCCTCGCTGGGGGCGCTCAAGGCCTCCCAGAAATAGGTGTCCGTGGCCCACCAGCGGATGTCGGCCGAGCGCTCGAAGAGGTTGCGGTCGATCAGATCGACGGCCTGCTTGCCGAACAGGCGCAGGGTCTGGAAGTTGAGGTGGAGGGAATCGGCCGCCATCTCGCGCAGCAGGTCCTCCATGCAGTTGGTGGCGAAGTCGCCGGTGTGGGTGATCTGCTCGAAGACCGGGCTCAGAGCCTGGCCGCGCGCGCCCAGCTCGGAGGCGAAGAGCATGCCGTTGGTGGAGATCAGTTGCAGCGCCCGCTTGTCCTTCTGGAGGCTGGTGTGGGTGCTCTTGTTGATCTCGGGGATGATGCGCGAGTGGAGCAGCGCGTCGAACTCCAGGCCGGAATTTTTGCTCAGATCCTGGCGGCGGAAGATGTCCT
>CAYMGG010000550.1:0-2929 GCA_964389915.1 uncultured Planctomycetaceae bacterium | reverse complement strand
GGCCGCGCCGGCCAGGCCCAGCAGGCCCGCGGCCGCGGCGCTCAGCGGCAGGGTCCAGCGGCCGCGACCGGGCGACTGCGGAGAGTTGGCGGAAGGCGAGCGCATAGCCATGGGGCGCGAATCCTTTCGTAGTTACTTGCCGGCCGGAGCCAGCGGCTTCTCGGCCGTTTTCGGGGCCGGTTTCGGGGCGGCCGGAGCGGTCGCCGCCCCGCCCAGCGGACTCGAGTCGGGGTTCAGCAGCTTGAGGAAGTCGGCCGAGGAATAGGCCGCGGCCTGGCCGGCCTCGTCGTCGCTGCCGCCTTCGCTGGCGCGCAGGACGCAGAAGAACCGCCCGCCCTCGGTCTCGATCTTTTGCAGGGCCATGATGAGCAGGAGCTGCTGGTTGCGGGGCACGTCGAAGGAGATCGTGCCGTAGCCGCCCCGGGGCGCGCCGGAATCGGGCGTGTCCATCTGGGTGCGGGTGCCGACGGCGAAGACGCCCAGGTCGCGGGCGATGATCATGACGTGGAATTCCTGCTTCTGGTTGAGGCTGGCCACGGTCTCCTTGAGCTTCTCGATGGTCTTGAGCAGGCGCGAGGAGCTGTTCTCGGTCCCGGGTTGAGGGGCGAGGGCGGCCAGGGCCTGGTCGGTTTCGGTCGTGGTCGCGGGCAGCTTGTTGAAGACGCCGATCAGGTCGATGCGCGCGCCCGGGGAGATCAGGCCGCCCACGCCGCCGACCAGGTCGATGGGGATGGTCACCACGCCCCGGCCGGGCAGGATGCTGTCGCGGATCGAGCGCTTGGAGCTTTCGGCCAGATCGCTCCAGAGGATGGGCTGGCCGGCTTGCAGGGGCAGGCGCAGGCGCTGGCCGACGATCTGGGCATGGTCCTTCCAGAGCACGGATTGGGGATGGCGGAAGGCCTCGGGAACCTCCTTCTCCTCCAGCATCTCCTGGGTCAGCAGGCTCTGCGCGCCGGCGGCCTCCTTGAGGAAGCAGACGCCGACCCGGTTGCTGATCTGGCTGCGCAACTCGTTTTCGATCGAGGAGATGCGGATCTGGTTGAAGATCACCGCCGCCGCCCCCAGGAGCGCGGCCGCGATCAGGATCAGGAGTTCGCGTTTCATCAACAGGCCCTTTCATGAGCTGGGGTGCGGCCGAAAATTGCGGGCCGCCGCTCCCGGTTCGCCGCTCGCCACCTTTATTTGCCGCCGGCCAGGCTCTCGTAGACCGTGACCTGGCGGCTGGCCGTTCCGGCCGTTTCGTCGATCACCACCACGCGGATCTGTCCCGCCCGGCCGTAGACCCGCAGCCGGGCGTGGCCGGCCTCGGCCTGGGGCAGGCGCGCCAGTTCCGGCAGGAACTGCCAGCCCTCGGCCACCGCCTGCGCGTCGTAACTCTCCACCAGGGCGGCCACCGGCAGCGAGGAGGTCTTGAGCTCCACCACGCCCGGGGCGTTCGGCCCTTCCAACCGCCAGCCGGTCACCGCCTGGAGAATCCGGGTCGCGCTGGCCGTTTCCGGGCCAGGAGTCGGCGGCGAGAGCTGGGGCGAGAGCCGCAGCGGCACCGAGGTTCCGGGAGCCAGGGGCGGCGGCAACGGCGGCGGAGCCCGACGCGGGGCCACCCCCAGCCAGAATCCCAGCCCCATTACCGGCAAAATCACCGCCAGGGTGCGGATAATGCGCCGCCCCAGGCCGCCGGCGCCGGCTCCGTCCGGTTCGGTCACGCCTAAATTCCCTTCCCGAGCCGCCAAATTCGGGCCCCAAATACTGCCGACAGCACATATCGTTAATCGGTCGAACCTGTGCCAGAACTTGAGATTATTGGAAAAATGAACTTTTGTTCGGCCCGTGCGTTGGATATGTTGGAGGGACCAGTCTAATGGCAACTGTAGGGCCGATGCTCATGAAGACCGATCCCGACTTGATGCGTGAATTGCAGGAAGGCAGCCGGCTGGCTTTCGACAAGCTCTTCCTGCGCCACCAGGTAGGGGTGTACGGTTTTTTCGCCCGGCTTTCGGGCGATCAGGAATTGGCCGAAGATCTTACGCAGGAAGTGTTTCTGCGTCTGTATCTGCACGCGGGAACCTATACGCCGTCGGCCAAGTTCACGACCTACCTCTACCGGATCGCTCGCAACTGCTGGATCGATCAGTTGCGGCGGAAGAAGACGCGCGGGACGATGGATTCGCTGGATCGGCCCCTGGCCGGCGACATGGTGCTGGGTGATCATCTGGCGGCGGACGTCGAAAGCCCGGAGGCGAGGCTGGAGCGGGCCGATCGGGCCGAAGCCGTGCGCGAAGGCCTGGCCAGTCTGCCCGAAGACCAAAGGGTCGTGTTTGTGCTTTCTGAAGTCCAGGGCCTTAAGTATCAAGAGGTTGCGGATATTCTGGAAATACCTGTCGGCACGGTCAAAAGTCGCATGCATGTGGCCGTCAGCCGGTTACGAGAATTTTTAACCAAGCGCGGCGTGGTTTAGCCGCTGCCGAGTGGTTCAGGCGGGGGATCGAGCGATGAATTGTCCCGAGATCAAAGCCGAACTGGTTCACTACGCGCGGGGCGAGTGCGAGCTGGAGCTGGCCGAGCAGATTGCCCGGCATCTGGTCGAGTGCGCCGAGTGCCGCGAAACCAACCAGGGCTTGACGGCCACGCTGCGGGTGCTGCGGCAGGAGCTGGCGCCGGTGGAGCCTTCGGCCCGGCTGCGGGCCGGGCTGCGCGAACGATTGGAGGCGGCCACCCGCCTGACCGACCAACTGCGCCTGGCCGAAAGCGCGACCCGCCCCGAAGCGGCCCTGGCCGCCCCGGCGGTCCCGGCTTCGCCGCGGCGCGGCAGCGGCCGGCTGATCGGGCGGCTGCGGCGCAGCCCGTTTTTGGCCGCTTCGCTGGCCCTGCATGCCGTGGCCCTATCTATTCTGGCGCTGTTGATTCTGCGGCCCGCGCCGGCGCCGGTGCG
>CAYMGG010000549.1:0-2945 GCA_964389915.1 uncultured Planctomycetaceae bacterium | reverse complement strand
TCGATGACCAGGCAGGTGATCGGCTTGCGGCTCTCCTCCAGATAGGCCTGGTAGGGCGAGGAAGGCGGCTTGTCGTGCCAGGAACCGGACATAGGGGTTTCCTCTGGGGCCAGAGGGAGAGTATAGCGAAAACCCCAATCGGCAAAACCTGAAAACTGCGCCCGGACGGCTCGGCACGGTCGATGAGGGCGGACCTTTGGGCCGGCTTGCGGTCGGGCCTGTAGCGGGGCGGGCTTAGAAGCCGATCAGGCTGGTCTCTTCCACCGGGATGCCGTCCTTAATGCCAAGGGCCTGGGTGATGGAGACGTCGGGATTCTCCCGCAGGTCGAAGCGGGAACGGTCGCTCAAAGGCTTGAAACTCTGATCCCAGAGCAGATTGACGATCGGGCGCATGTAGTCTTCGGGGTTGGCGCAGACCACCCGGCCGATCCGGCCGTCGCTGAGCTTGACGAACGAGCCGATGGCGTAGAGCGAGTTGCACTGCAGGAAGGCCCGGACCACGCTGGCGTTGAGCTGGCGCTTGCCGCACATGCGCAGCAACGCTTCCATCGCTTCGTAGGGGGTCTTGGCCTCGCGGTAGGGGCGGTTGGCGCAGACCGCCGCGTAGATGTCGGCCACGCCCACGATTTTGGCGAAGGTGTGGATGACGATGTCGCTCTTGCCGCAGGGATAGCCGGAACCGTCGGCCCGTTCATGCGACTGGTAGACGTTATAGGTCACCTCGGCCGGAATGTTGCGGATGCGCTGGAGGATGTCCAGGCCATTGGCCGGATGGCGGCGGATTTCGGCATGTTCGCGGGGGGTGAGCTCGCCGGTCTTCTCCAGAATGCTGCTGGGGATCTTGAGCATGCCCACGTCTTGCAGGAGCGCCCCGTAGCCGACGGCCTTGGTCTGGCCCGCGCCGAAGCCCAGGCGCGAGGCGATGTTGACCGCCAGCACCGCGGTGGCCACGGCGTGCTTGACCATGTAGTTGGTCCCGTTGCGCTGGGTGCCGCAGAGGATGAGCAGTTCGCGCCGCTGGATCATGCCGCCCATGGCCCGGGAGACGATGCCGTTGATGGCATCGGTGTCGATGACGGTCTTGCCCGAGGCCCGGGAGAGGTGGTCGAAGATGTCGGCCGTGGCTTTGAGGCTGTCGTCGATCACTCCGGAGAAGGCGGCCTTCTCCTCGTCGCTGGCCATACCCAGTTTGCGGGTGTCGCGGACCTGCTCTTCGAGGCTGACGCCCTCTTTGGCCACTTCCATGGTGGCCAGCTTGTCGATCTTGTTCTTGAGCTTTTCGACCTCCAGATCGTCGGCCGCAGCGACCTTGAGCTCGATCTTCTCCAGCTCGGCGGCCTTCTCCTGGATCTTGGGGGCGGCTTCGGGCGTGTCGGTCGATTCCCCCCGCCGGAGTTTGCGAATCTCCAGCCGGAGGGTTTCCCCCAGCTTGTACTGGGCCTCGCCCTCAGGTTTGCGCAGGAAGATGGCCTCGATCCCCCGGCGCTGGAGCGAGCCGGCCAGGGTGGCGGCGACTTCGGTGCCGGCCTTGAGCAACAGCTTGCCGTCGCTGTCGAAAACCTCCCGGTCCAGTTTGGTGCCGGCCTTAAGGTCGGTGACGGGAATGGTGGTATGGGTGAGCGAGTGCTTGGCTTCTTCTTCGGTCTGCCCATTGTCGGGCGCGAAGAGTTTTTCGACCTGGTGCTTGGCCAGCAGGTCGATCAGCGGTTGCGGTAAATCCTCGCCCAATTTAACCAGCACGGTCCCCGATTGGTGCAGTAGCATGCAGGGGACTTTAGGTAATGGGCGAAGTGTGGAAACGGGTAATTCGCGCATTTTATAACCGCCATAATGCCATTAATGCATGTTATGAATTCAATTTTAGTCCTGTGAATAATTGCGCGCAAGGGGATTTTTGGTTTAGCCGGTATTTATTGCTCGCCGCCCAAATCCGCCAGCCAATTAAGTCCACGTTTAGGGCAGTGTAACCTAAATATTGGCGGCATGTTGCTTGTCAGGAGGCAGATTGATCCGGCAAGTCATTTTGCGGAAATCAACCAACTTTCCCCGGAGGGGCGCAGCGCAATCTCCCGGCCGAGAAAGCGACGGATGATTTCCGCATTGGTCCGGGTATGAGCGGTGGGCTCCACGGTTCGCAGGCTGTCGCCTCCGGCCAGCGCCAGGGGGATCAGCAGCTGATCGGCCAGGAACGGGCCGATCGGGGCGCCGCTTTTCAAATATTCCCGGGCCAGCTCCACCACATGGTTGGCCGTCTGCTCCGGCGATTGCCCGCGTTGACCGCAAGCGCTGAACACTTCGCTAACATTTTCGTCACTGGCCGTGAGCAGAACGATATTGCCGGGACCGTCGGTTTCTTTAATGAAGCGGGTTTCGTCCCGGCTCAGGCTCAGGCGGCGCTTGAGGATTTCCAACTCCCGGCCGGCGATATGGGCCGGCAAATTGGCCAGGAGCACCGTGGCCGAGAGCTCCATCTGGCGCGAACGACGGTTTAGCTCCAACGGGCGCAGACGGGGCGGGGGGGTAATCACGGCGGTAAACCAGCCTCCGCCGCTGGGGAAGAAGCCGTGACGTTCCAGCTTCAGCTCAAGTTGAGCGCCCTGGCGGGCCAGGAGCGGCGCTAAGGTCTGGGCGATGAATTCGAACGGCGGGGCCCAGGGGTTGTGGGTGCCGCCTTCGAGTATCAGCCGGCTGGTTCCGGAAGCGGTCAGGAGCGGCGGCAGGACGGTCTGGAAGACCAGCGTGGCGCTGCCGGCCGTGCCGACCGAGAAGCGGTACTCGCCGGAGCGGACCCGGCCGGGGCGGAAGCGGATTTCGGTCGAGCCGCGGGTCGCGCCCTCGACCTCCGCCTCGCCCACCGCCGCGGCGGCCAGCACGCAGGCTAGGTGCTGCGGCGCCAGTCCCGGCGGCCGGCGGCCGGCGCGGAGGTTATAAAGTCGAAACGGCTG
>CAYMGG010000548.1:0-2947 GCA_964389915.1 uncultured Planctomycetaceae bacterium | reverse complement strand
GCTCAGGCAGAACCAGGAACTGGAAGAAGAGTTCGTCGCCGTAGAGCACCTCCGGATCGTAGGCCACCACCACCTGCGGCTTTTCATAGGGGCTCTGGTTGTTTTCGGCCAGTCCGCGATAGTAACGCAGCACGTCGCGATAACCGTAGGGGCTGCGGCTGGAGGGCAGGAGCATGGTTTCGTTCATGTCGTTCCAGGTGACCAGGGTGAGCTGGCGATAGCCGGCCTCCAGCCAGACGCGCAATCCGTCGCGGAGGGTGCGGATGCCCTGGAACCGGCAGTGGATGGCCTGGCGGGCGCGGTTGGAACTGTCGTAGCCCGGATGGACCGCGGGGATGAAGATGAAATCGCGGCCGGAGGCGCGCTGCCGCTCGGTCACCGCGGCGGCCACTTCGGTCAGGATGTTACTGGACCACAGGCCCAGGCCGTCCCAGGCCGTCTCGCGCAGGAATTTGGGCTCGCCCGGCTTCAGCCGTTCGAAGGCCGGCCAGGGCCGGTGGATCAGTTCCGGCCGGTCCAGCACCAGGAGGCATTCATTGCCCCCGCAGGGCAGGAGGTAGGCCTCGACGCCCAGCTTGCGCATCTCTTCCCGGGCCGTCGCCACCCCCAGGCTCTCGCAGCGGGTCCAGTTGCCGGTCCACTTGCCCTGGTTGTAGAAGAAATAGAACGGTTTGCCGTCGAGCTTGAAGACGTGCGGGTCGTCGCGGTGCTCGACGCCGAACTTGCCCATCTGCTGGCCGGCCTTGACCGCATCCTCGCCCTGGTCGCACCATTGCGGCGCAATGTAAAAAAGCTGGCCGGTCTTCTCCCGCACTCGCCGGGCGGCCTCGTACATCTTCGGATCGGGGAAGGTCAGCATCTGGAAGCCGTTGACCCCGCTGTCGAGCGCGGCCAGGATCTGAAGTTCGTACTGGTCGACGGGATCCGGCGCTTGGGTCACGAAGGGCCAGGCGTCGCAGCCGCCGCCGGCGTGGGTGTTGGCGTGCAGCTGGGTCGTGCCGACCTGGGGCATGAAATTTCCCCAGAAGATTACCGGCAACTTTTCGTGCCCCGGCGCGGGAGGCGCAATTTCGCCCGCCGCCAACGTCAGATTCAGCATCAGCCACCCCGCTCCCGCCAAGCTTGCGATTTTCTCCCATTCGCCGCGTGTCATGCGCATCCTCCGGTCAGTGAATGAATTATGGGTCTATGCGTCAGGTGCTGCTGAGGGTCGACACGATTGATCGCCCGGTCGGGCGGTACGCCGGGAAAGGGCGCGGGATGTGCGTATACGTTTGCGGGAACGTTCCATATAAAAAATATACTCTCTCCCCGGCGGCTTGTCAAATTGCTGACGCGAAAGGAGGGTTAAAAAACCTCGTCGCCCCGGCCTTCGGCCGGCTTTTTTTCGGGGGTGGCTTTTTCCCGGGCTGCGAGTTGGGCCAGCTTTTCTTTGCGTTTGGCCGGAACGTCCAGCCCGGCCAGGCGCAGTTCGCGCCAAGCCATGCAATAGGAGAGCAGGTCATAGGAATCGTCGGTGCAGAGAACCCGCAGAAACGCCTCCTGGGCCTGGTCGGTGCGACCCAATTTCTTTAGCACCCGACCCAAGGCGTCGTAAGCATCGGCCGCGTAGTTGTAATCGAGCTTGAGGTGCTGCTCGGCCGCGGCCAGCTCGGCGGCGTCGGGATTATCGAGCCAATTTTGTACCTGCTCGGCCAGGGCGGAGAAGATCCGTGCCTCCTCGGTGGGATTGGCTTTCTGGCCCGTTTTGATCAGGGCGGCCAGTTCCTTTTTGCATTCCTCCGGCTTTCCGCCTTCGAGCAGCGTTGCGGCGATCATGAGTCGGCGCATCAATTTGCCGCGGGTGGCCATGCTTCGGCACTGGCGCAGGAACCGGTATTCGGCCTCCGGATCCCCCTTGATCCGGTAGTAGCGCGCCGCGCACCGGGCCTGGCCGAAGGTGTTGGCCTCGCCGTCGCGCGCGATCAGCTCCTGGCGCGCCAGCTGCTCGGCCCCGGCCTGGTCGCCCCGCCCCAGCCGGTGGCAGAAGAGCAGCCAATCGACCCGCGATCCGGAGTAGCGCTCGGCGCACTGCTTGACCCAGGACTCGGCCTGGTCGAAGCGGCCGTTGGCTTCGTTGGCCTCGGCGGCGATCAGCATCGCCCAGGCCGCCCCGCACTGGGCGGCCGCTTCGGCATATTTGAGGGCTTCGGCGTTCTGCCCGCGCTTCAGCAGTTCGGCGGCGATCCGCTGGCGGATCCGGTCGTGCTGGAGGCCGGTGTCCGGCTGCAACAGGTACTTCTCCAGCGTCTGCCGCCAGGCGGCGAAATTGTCCTGGCGGTAGTAGATGCCGGCCAGTCGGGCATAGGGGGAGTAGGCCTTCGGCACTTCGGCGATCAGCCGTTGGTAGATGGCGAGGCTGGCCGCATCGTCGCGCTTCTCCCAATACCACGCCGCCCGGTAGGCGTAGAGCGGATCGGCCGCGAAAGTTTTGTCCCATTCCTTGATCTGCGGCGGCGCGACGGTATTGTCGAAAAAGAGCATTTGCAGGCAGGCGCCGGACGGATTGCGGGGGTCGACCGCGGCCAGCTTGGGAATCAAATCCTGGATGATCCAATGTTTCGTGGCCAGCTGGAGATCGTCGCTGGTGGCGTCGACGTTCTGCCGGACCTGTTCATACAACCGCTTCCGGTTGGCCGAATTCGGCATTGCCAGGAGCATCTCCAGCATGCGGTGCTCGGGGTCTGCGGCCAGCAGTTTCAGGGCCAGCCGCTCCAGCGCCTTCTGTCGCTCGGTCCGGGAGATGTCGGTCGTCAGGATATATTCGCCGAACGGGTGCGGTTGTAGCAGCGGCCGGCAGGCCTGGAGGTATTCCGCGGTCTCCACGCCCCAGCTGTTGCGCATGAACCAGAAGCGGTCCTTGATCTGGATGAAGGCGGTTTCGTGCAGCAGATGGCCCAGCGAGGCC
>CAYMGG010000547.1:0-2976 GCA_964389915.1 uncultured Planctomycetaceae bacterium | reverse complement strand
TGGCCAGAACCCCGGCCCGACGCGGTCAAGCTGGCGCTGATCGAAAACACCCGCCTGGCCTGCACCACGGGCGACAAGCTGGGCGATCTGCCGGAGCGGCTGACCGCCGCCGGCTATGCGGTGGGCGTGTTCGAGGGTTTGCGGGTGGTCAAGACCCCCGAGGTGCTGGACGGCTACGCCGCGGTCATCACTTGCAGCTCCTACATGGACCGCGACCTGCTGGCCGTCCTGCACGAGCGTTTCCCGGGCCAGGTGCTGCTCTACGGCGACCTGTATTTCGACGCCTATGCCCGGGGCCAGGAACAGGGACTGGGCGGCGCGTTGCGCGACCGGGAGATTCTGCTGCGGAGTCTGCCGGAACGGCCGAGTAGCGAAGAGCTGAACCAAATCGACCTGGCGGGCAATTGGGCTTTCCACTTCGTCGGGCCGGACTCCGCGGTCCCGGGCGAGACCTGGCCGGCCGCGATCGGCCAGTTGCCGCCGGACCAGTGGCAGCAGCGGGCGGTGCCCGGCTACTGGGGCGAGGTCGGCCTGCTCGGCTCCCAGACCTTCCTGCTGGGCGACGCCTGGCAGCAGACGACGGTCGTCCTGCCCCGGAAATGGCAGGGGCGGTCGCTGTGCCTGCGGCTGGGCGCGGTCGACGACCAGGACGTCACCTTCTTCAACGGCCGGCGGATCGGCCGCACCACCCATCATCTGGCCTATCTGAGCCAGCGCGATTACCCCATCCCGGCCGAACTGGTGAAATGGGGCGAAGCCAACACCCTTTCGGTCTGGGTCCGCAACACTTATCGCGACGGCGGCATCTGGAAAGGACCGGTGGAGATCGTCAGCCAGCCGGACGCCGAGGTGAAGCTGGAGCTCGGTCCGGAACCGGCGGCACCGCAGGCCCTCCAGTTCTCCCCGCAACTGGCGCGGGTCAAACCGGAAATGCTCCGGAGCTCCGCCCAGATCCGGGGCCGGATCGCCTCCGGCACTCACCAGGATTGCGTGGCCCTGGCCCAGGACGGGCGCTGGTTCTGGTGGCTGGGCGACAGACCCTGGACCAAGGCCGACCCGGCGCAATCGGCGGTGCTGGCCTATTTCCTGACCGCCGCGGCCCCGGGCGCCGTGCCGGCGGAAATCCGCCCGCCCGCCGCCAACCCGTGAGTGCAGTGAAATACAGGCGGACCGGCCCCCACGCCCGGGATAGCGTCTCCCGGGCGCGGCAACTCAACCGCGAATTCGCTGATTGACATTTCACTAAACGTTTAGTATAGTGTAATTATCGGTTGGAGAACGGCATGTCCAGGCGCAGACCAGTTACGCTCAAGCAGGTTGCCGAGGCGGCGAGTTGCTCGACCGCGGTCGCTTCGACGGTGCTTAACGGCGCCCGCGGAAATACGATCGCTTCCGCTGAAATGGCCGAGCGGGTCCGAGCGGTCGCCGCGCGCTTGGGCTATCGCCCCAATCCAGGCGCGCAACGGCTCCGCCGGGAACGGGCCCACCAGGTCGGCGTGCTGCTCAAAAACACGCCCGGCGACCGTTACAACGATCCGGCCGTCTTCGACTACCTGCTGGGCATCAACGAAGGGCTGCAAGCGGCCGATTTCATCATGAGCCTGATCCGCTACGCGGACCTTGGCCGGGGCGAGTCCGGCCTCGACAGCCGGGTCTTTCGCGAACTCTTTCTGGACGGAATGATCGTCATCGGGGCGATCCCCGAGGGCGGGATCGAGCGGCTGCCGGAGCTCATGCGCCACTGCCTCTGGCTCGATACTTCCCACTGGGACGCGCATGCTTCGCTCCAGCGCGACGAACTCCGCGCCGGTGCTCTCGCGGTCGAAGCCCTGGCCGCCGGAGCCCCGGAGCGCGTCCACTATCTGACCACTCCGGCCTGCGACGAACTCGGCCGCGCCCAGACCCACTTCAGCCAGCGCGACCGCCGGCGCGGCGTGGAGGCGGCGGCCAAGCAGCATAAGCTCCCGCTCAGCGTCGAGACCGTGCCTTGGGGCGCGGCTCCGAACGCCTCGGCCCTGGCCCCCGGCACCGCGGTCCTGGCCTACAACATTCCGCTGGCGCGCCGCTTCATCCAGGAGTGCGCCCGCTGCGGCCGGACGGTCGGCGCCGTCCTGCCGCTGGCCTGCTGCGACAGCTCGCTCGAACTCGAAGCGAGCTGGCCGGAGCTCGCCCGTTGCAGCTTCGACCGCTACGCCCTCGGCCGGGAGGCGGCCAACCGCCTGATCGGCCTGATCGAGGGCCGGCCCGCCGCCCCCAGCCTGAAACAAGAACCAAGCTGGATTCCCGGCGCCACCGCCCCGCGGGCGCGCCTCCCCTGAGCAAGCTTCTCTTTTTTTGGGGTTTAACTAAACGTTTAGTATAGGCTAATCACAGGCAGGAGAAACGAACATGGAGTACGGACATTTCGCTGACGCGGCCCGGGAATTCGTCATCACCACCCCTCAGACCCCCTATCCGTGGATCAATTATCTGGGCACCGAGCGCTTCTTCTCGCTCTTCTCCCAGACCGCGGGCGGCTACGCCTTCTACCGCGACGCCCGCCTGCGCCGCCTGACCCGTTACCGCTACAACAATGTTCCGCTCGACGCCGGCGGCCGCATCTTCTACCTGAAGGACGGGGCGGATCTCTGGACGCCGGGGTGGATGCCGCTGAAGCAGCCGCTCGACTCGTACCGTTGCCGCCACGGCCTGGGCTATACGATCATCGAAGCCCGGCGCGGCGGACTCGCGGCGGAGCTGACCGTGTTCGTCCCCCGCGGCCACGACGCCGAGGTCCAGCGCCTGCGCCTGACCAACCAGAGCGCCACCGCCAAGCGGATCGAACTCTTCAGCTTTCTCGAATTCTGTCTCTACAACGCCCACGACGACATGACCAACTTTCAGCGGAATTTCTCGACCGGCGAGGTGGCGGTCAAGGGCTCGGCCATCTATCACCTCCCCGAATATCGCGAGCGGCGCGACCATTTCAGCTTCTAC
>CAYMGG010000546.1:0-3007 GCA_964389915.1 uncultured Planctomycetaceae bacterium | reverse complement strand
GACCAGCACGGTCCGCTCCAGCCCCTTGGCCTTGAGCAGACTCTTGAGCGTGCCGGCCGGCCGGTGATGGCCGTCGGCGATGCCCGACATGTGCAGCCGCTCCTCGGCCAGCCCCGCCCAGATCGGATTCTGGTGGCGAGGCAGCTGGGCCGGCACGCCGTTGCCCAGATGCGTCAGCAGCTTCGCCCCGGCGTCGGCCGCTCGGGCGAGCTCGGCCTCGCCGGCCAGCTGATGCCCCAGGGCGGCGATGACGCCCCGGGCGCTGACGTGGCGGATCAACTCCTCCGCGCCGGGTCGCTCGGCCGCCAAGGTCAGCAGGCGGATGCGCCCCTGGGCCCAATCCTGGAGCCGGTCGAAAAAGGCCGGTTCCGGCGCGCGGACGTGCGCGGCCGGATGCGCCCCGACCGCCCCCGGCTCGGGGGAGATGAACGGGCCTTCCAGGTGAAAGCCCGGCAGCCGGCCGGCGAATTCCGGCCGGTCCATGACCGCGGCCATGAGCGGCAGATTGCGCCGGTAGACCGTTTCGTCACTGGTGATAACCGTCGGCAGGAACGCGGCCACACCGCGCCGGAGCAGTTCCCGGCAGGCGCGGACGAACTCCGCCTCCGTCAAATCGGGCGAGCTGAAGTCCACGCCCAGGAAACCGTTGACCTGTAGGTCGATCAGACCGGGAAAAGGCATGGGCTCTCAGCTTTCTTTCTGAACCGGGATCTTGGTCAACAGCGACGCGGCCGGCTCGTCCAGGTAAAGGGTGCAGGCCGGATGCTGGCGCAGAATGCTGCCCGGCGTCTGCGGCGTGAGCGGACCTTCCAGCGAATCGCGCACCGCCTTGGCCTTGCGCGCGTCCGGCACCGAGACCACCAGGGCCGCGGCCTTCAAGATCTGCCGGATGCCCATCGAGATGGCCCGGCGCGGCACGTCGTTCAGGGTCTTGAACCAGCCCTCACCCAACTGCTGCTGGCGGCAGGCCGCGTCCAATTCCACGACCAGATAGGGGGACACGGTGTCGAAGTCGGCCGGCGGATCGTTGAAGGCCAGGTGCGCGTTCTCGCCGATGCCGATGCAGGCCACGTCGATCGGCCCGGCATTGAGCAGTTCGCCCAGCCGCCGGCATTCGCCGGCCGGATCGGCCGCCTCGCCGTTTACATAATGAAACTGCTTGAGGTTTTTCACCTGATCGGCGAAACGCTCCTTCAGATACTTGCGGAAACTCGCCGGATGGGTGATCGGCAGGCCCAGATATTCGTCCAGATGAAACGCCGTGACCCGGCTCCAGTCGATCTTGGGCTCTTTGATCAGAGCAGAGAGCATCTCAAACTGACTGGCGCCGGTGGCCAAGATGACCCGGGCCTCGCCGCGCGCGTGCAGGGCGGCGCGGATTCGGCCGGCGGCCTCGGTCGCCGCCGCCTTTCCCAGGCGGTTCTTGTCGGGGTAGACTTTGACTTCCATGATCGCGGTTTCCTCCAGAGGCCGGCCCGCCGAGGCCTATCCGTGCGGCGGGCGACCGGTTTCTTTCACCATACGCCCGTCAATCCGGCCGGCAAACCGCGAGAGTTGCACGATTGCCCCTTTCTCTTGCATCTTTGTCCCGGCCGTGGCGGCGGGCCGGCCGAGAAACCGCCTTTGGGGGACCTTATTTGCAAAAAAACTCCCCCTGCCCCCCCCAAAAAACTCTCGTCCATTTCCACCTCGCCGGGCATTCAGACAACCTCTGAGTACATTCCTCCATCACAACTAGGTTGGGGGTTGATTTATATTGGCGGCGGGCATAACATGCCGTCGGGATAGAGGGTCGCCGCTCGGCCGGGCCAGCGCCGGGCGCAACCATTGCCAAAAGGGGATAAACATGCAAACCGTGCCCGTGCTGGAAGGCATTGACTGGGTGGGGCATATCGACTGGACGGTCCGGGATTTCCACAGCTACACCACCGGTCGCGGCGCGACCTACAACAGCTATCTTATCCGCGACCGGCAGACCGCCCTGATCGACGCAGTCAAAGCCCCCTTCGTCGAGGAACTGCTGGGCAAAATCGCCAGCCTGGTCCCGCTGGAAAAGCTGGACTATATCGTATGCAATCACGCCGAACCCGACCATTCGGGCGGACTGCCCAAGGTGGTGGCCGCCTGTCCCAACGCCACCGTGGCCTGCAATAAGAAATGCCGCGAGATCCTGAGCAAGCACTACGACGTCGCGAGCTGGAAATTCAAACTGGTCGAAACCGGCGACTCGCTCTCCCTGGGTGCCCGCACCCTGAACTTCATCAACACGCCCATGGTCCACTGGCCGGACTCGATGTTCACCTATGTGCCCGAGCACAAGCTCCTCTTCTCGATGGACGGTTTCGGCCAGCACTACGCCTCCGTCGCGCGCTTCGACGACGAGAATCCGCTGTCCGTTCTGATGGAAGAAGCCAAGACCTACTACGCCAATATCGTCATGCCCTACGGCAAGCAGGTGGCCAAGGTGCTGGAGCAGGCCCAGGGGCTGGCGATCGAAATCATCGCCCCCAGCCACGGCGTGATCTGGCGCAAGCACGTGGGCCAGATCGTCTCGGCCTATCAGGACTGGTGCGTCTGCAAGGCCAAGCCCAAGGCCCTGGTCATCTATGATTCGATGTGGGAGAGCACCGCCCGGATGGCCGAGGCGATCATCGACGGCGCCGCCCAACCGGGCGTGGAGGTCAAGCTGATCCATGTCCGCCGCACGGACATGACCTTCATCGTGCCCGAGGTGCTGGACGCGGCGGCCGTGGCCTTCGGCTCCTCGACCCTCAACCAGACGCTGATGCCCGCCGCGGCGGCGGTCCTCACCTACCTGCAGGGCCTGCGGCCGCAGAACAAGGCCGGCTTCGCCTTCGGCTCCTACGGCTGGGGCAAGGGCGGCCCCGAGGCGGTGGACCAATACCTGCGGGCGATGGACTTCGCCATCCTGCTCGAACCGTTCAAATGCCAGTTCAGGCCCACGCCCGAGGTGCTGGCCGAATGCCGCGCGGCGGGCGAACTGCTG
>CAYMGG010000545.1:0-3019 GCA_964389915.1 uncultured Planctomycetaceae bacterium | reverse complement strand
GGCGGGGGACGCCGGCCCGCTAGTGATGGCATCCTCAACTGCACGCCCGATTCTTTTTACGACGGCGGACGGCGGGCCGACGCGGCCGAGACGGTGGAGTTCGGCCTGCGGCTCCTGGCCGAGGGGGCGGCGATCCTGGACGTGGGCGGCGAGAGCAGCCGTCCGGGGTCGGCTCCGGTTTCGGCCGAAGAGGAGCTGCGCCGGGTGCTGCCGGTGATCGAAGGCCTGCGCCGGCGGACGGACGCGCCCCTGAGCGTCGACACCTGCAAGGCCGAGGTGGCTCGGGCGGCGCTGGCGGCCGGCGCGGACGTGATCAACGACATCACCGGCCTGCGGCACGACCCGGAGCTGGCCGCCGAAGTCGTCCGGTCGGGCGCGGCGGTGGTCCTGATGCACATGCAGGGCGAGCCGCGCACCATGCAGGCGGCGCCGGCCTCCGCCGACCCGGTGGCCGAGGTGCGGGAGTTCCTGCACGAACGGGCGGCCGCGGCCGAGGCGGCGGGTGTGGCGCGCGAGCGGATAATTGTTGACCCCGGCTTCGGTTTCGGCAAGACTTTCGCCCATAACGCGGCTCTACTCACCAACCTGGACCGGATCGTCGAACTGGGCTATCCGGTGCTGGCGGGGCTTAGCCGCAAATCGCTGATCGGCCAGGCCCTGGGGCTGCCGCCGGACGAACGGCTGGAAGCGAGCCTGGCCTTGGCGGCGCTGGCCGTCGAACGGGGAGCGTTCCTCGTGCGGGTGCACGACGTGGCGGCCACGGTCCGGGCCGTGCGCATGACGGCGGCTGTAATGAAGGGATCAATCTAGAATCTAAAATTTAGAATCTAGAATCTAGAATCTAGAATCTAGAATCTAGAATCTACAATAATACATGGCGGGAGGCGGTCGCGGAATTCGCCAGGCAGAGACCTAAGTCCAGCGCTGGAGAATAAAGGAAGCGATTTTCGCTCCGGTCTCCCTCCCCCTCCGGGGGAGGGGCGGGGCTAGGGGAGGCGGCCTGGAGCGCAACAGGTTTCCAACCCCATCCCGGAGAGAAGGGGAGACGCAAGTTCCGGCCGCCGAGTTTTGCCCCCATGTTTGCCGGGCGCTGGGTCGGGCATTTTGCGGTTCGCTCGGTGGCCCGCACTATTTTAGATTCAAGATTTTAGGTTTTAGATTCTAGATTTTCGCGTTCGGAATGCGGAGTTCGCATGAGCACCTGGTGGGAAAGCCTGCATCTGCGGCCCCTGGGGTTTGCGGGGGTCCTGATCGAGATCTTCATCATCAGCCTGATCGTGGACGCCATCATCAGCTTCATGCGCGGCACGCGCGGGGCGGGGGTGGGGCGGGGGCTGGTGATCGTCTATCTCCTGGGCTTCATCATCGTGCTCTTCGCGGTCAAGGTCGCCCACCTGGAAAACATCAGCCTGATCATGGAAAACCTGGTCTCCGTCTCCCTGGTGGGGATGGTGGTCATCTTTCAGCCCGAATTCCGCCGGGGCCTGATCCGGCTGGGCGAGGGGGTGGCCCTGCGCCTCAATCGCGAGCGCAGCGGCGCGGTCGAGAAGGAGGTCGCCGACGCGGCGGTCAGCATCTCCCGACTGGGGGAGGTCGGGGCGCTCTTCGTGCTCGAGCGCGAGACCAAGCTGGGCGGCTACATCGAGAGCGGCGTGCCGCTGGAGGCCCTGGTCACCTCGCGGCTGCTGGGCACCATCTTCACCAAGAACACGCCGCTGCACGACGGGGCGGTGATCATTCGCTGCGACCGGATCATGGCCGCCAACTGCCTGCTGCCCCTGTCGGAGAACGTCGAGGTCTGCCGCGGGATGGGCACCCGCCACCGCGCGGCGGTGGGCCTGAGCGAGGAGGCCGACTCGCTGGTGGTGGTCGTCTCCGAGGAGACGGGCGCCGTCTCGGTGGCTTCGGCCGGCCGGATCCTGCGCGATCTGGACTACAACGGTCTGCGCGGCTTCCTGCGTGAGCATTACACCCATTTCGCCGCCGGCACCGAGACGCGGAGTTCAGATCATGGCGAAAGCTGACCTGCCTGTCGCCGGCGGCCGGCGGGTCGGCTGGCGCGACCGCCTCTCCTCGGCGGCGCTCTCGGCCGTCCTGGGCGTGCTGATCTGGGGCTACGTCGACAGCCGCCGCACGGTCGAGCGCAGCTTCGAGGCCCGCATCACCTACGGCATCCCCGCCGGCTGGCAGGTGGAGGGCGAGGCCCCGCCGGAATACCTCAAGGTCTGGGCCCGCGGCCCGCGCCAGCTTATGAACTCGCTGCTGCCCGAGGAGGTGCGGGTGGCGGCGGCCCTCCAGCCGCCCGAGGAGGGGGTCTCCTCCTTCGCCCAGCCGGTGGCAATCGAGGCCAAGGATCTGCGCGGCCTCTCGCGCGAGGTGACGGTCACGGCCATCGAGCCCAACCGGATCATGGTGCGGCTGGTCAAGCTGATGCCGGTCTTCGTCCCGGTCGAGCCGGTGATCTCCGGCCAGCCGGACCAGGGCTACACCGTCGGTTCGGTGCTGGCCGAACCGATGGCGGTGCAGATCGAGGCGCCCGAGGGGTTGCTCGCGCCCAGCGACACGCTCAAGACCTATCCGCTGGACATCAGCGGGGCCAAGATCGCCATCGGCCGGACCGTGGCCCTCCAGCCGCTGCGCAAGAACAACGCGGTCGTCCGCTCCAACAAGGCGGTCTACGTCACGGTCGAGGTGCTCGAAAAGCTTTCGCGGCGGGTGTTCGAAAAGATTCCGGTCCGGTTGCAGGCCGGCTATCCGGCCCTGGGCCTGGAGCAGGTGCTGCTGGAGCCCGCGGCGGTGGCAGTGGAGATCGAGGGGCCTGGCAACGTGCTGGAGGCCCTGACCGAGGCGGAGGTGACCGTTTACGTGGACCAGCGCGGCCTGGTCTCCACCGAGCAGGACGTCTTCGTGGCCAAGTGCAAGGCGCTCCTGCCGGACCGGGTGCGGCTGGTGAAGATCGAGCCGGCGGAGATCCGCTGGCGGATCACGCAGGCCGACCTCGAAGCGAGCGGCGCGCTCC
>CAYMGG010000544.1:0-3024 GCA_964389915.1 uncultured Planctomycetaceae bacterium | reverse complement strand
CGACGGAGAGCGCTATCCGCCGCGTGCGCGCCCGGCCCCTGCCGGCCGGCGCGGGGGACCTGCTCAGCCGATATTTAAAAGTCCGGCTGAGCGGGAGGATGTATTTTGGCCGCGAGTGCTGGGGGCTGCCGGCGCTCGCCGGCGCCCGCCTGACCCTGAGCCTGGCCGGCCAGGCCGTGCGGCTGGCCCGGACCGCGACGGCCGCCGCCGGACAGTCAGAAATAAGCTATGCCAACGTTTCGGCCGCCGTGGGCGCGATCGATCATGCTTACGGCCATCTGGGCGGGCTGCCGGCCGGCCCCTTCGCCCGGGCCCTGACCACGGCCTTGCGCCCGGGCTGGGCCCCGCGTATGCTCGACGATGCCGGGGCTTGAACAGCCGATTCCGGCCCTGCCCTCAACAATAGGAGCCTTCGGGTTATGGAAAGCCTCTCGCACCTGCTGAGCAATCCGGTCTTCGCCTGGGTCGGCCTGCCGGTACTCATCTTCATGGCCCGCATCGGCGACGTGAGCCTGGACACCGTGCGGATCATCTGCCTGGCCAAGGGCGTGCGCCTGCTGGCGGCGATTCTCGGCTTCATCCAGGTGATGATCTGGCTGCTGGCCATCAACACGGCCATGAAGCACATGGACAACCCCATCTGTTTTCTGGCCTACGCCGCCGGTTTCGGCGCCGGCAACCTGGTGGGGGTGCATATCGAGGAGTGGCTGTCATTAGGCAAGTGCGCGCTGCGCGTCATCACCCAGAAGGACGCCGCGCAGCTGGTGGCCGCCCTGCGCGCGGAGAATTTCATCGTCACCAATCTGGCCGCCGAAGGGGTCACCGGCCCGGTGCAGGTCATCTTCACCGTCGCCGAACGCAAGCGGCTGGGCCGGGCCCTGGATCTGGTGCGCGAATTCAACCCCAAGGCCTTCTACACCATCGAAGACATCCGCAGCGCCAGCGCCGGCGGCCGGCTGGCCACCACGCCCACCGCCCGCTTCTGGCCGCGCGAACCGGCCGCGCCGGACCGCTGAACCTCCCGGGGCCGGCAGCAACCATACCCTATTAATTCAAGTTTATCGTGATTGATTTTGGGGAACCTTTTTTGCCAAAAAGGTTCCCCAAACCCCGCCAAAAAACTTTCCGCGGGCTTCGCAGTTTCGAACGTTCAGATGAACGACTTCAGCGCCGGTTCATTCGAACCTTCGCCCCACGAAAAATGACTGCTGGGCGTTTTTGGGAAAGGGCCCGGGAAAAACTTTTTGCAAAAAAGGGCTTCCCGAAATCATGTGCCCAGCAGCGCCGCAAACTCCGCCGGCAATCCGAAAAGTCGCTCGACCGCTTCATCCAGCTGGCGGCGGGCCTGCGCCAGATCGGCGGTGGCGGCCGCCTCGGCCTGGCGAGCGGCGCGTTCGACTGCGGCCACGGCCCGAGAATCGGGCGCGACCGGATAGGGCAGTTCGCGCACCTCGATCAGGTTGATGTTGTTGTTGCCGCTGGTCAAGCGGAAGCGCCAGTCGTAGAGCCTTGAATTGAGCAGACCCAAAAGCAGATCGAGCGAAGTCTGGCCTGGCCGCGGGGTCCAGAAATTAAGCGAGTTGCCCAGGTGGATTCCGCCCGGAGCGCGGGCCGCTACCAAGCGCGGCCGGCATTCCAGATTGCGGATGCCCAGCTGAACCACCCGGGGTTGAGCCGCGGTTTGAGCCCAGCGTTCGCCCGCGTCCTTAGCGGCCAGAAACCCGTCACGGTCCAGAAAACGGCCCGGGCCGGGCGCGGGCGTCAGGTCCAACCGGAAGGCCGCCAGGTGACAACCGCGGGCCAGCAGGGTCGGCGTCGGCGCGGAGCGCATGAACCGGCGGTAGACGGTCTGGTCGACCTCGCCCACCGCGCCTTCGGCCAGTTCGTCCAACCGGCGCGGCGCGCGTTCCCGCAGCCAGGCCGCCAGCCGCCATTCGGCCGGCCCGGCTGGCGGCACGACCAAATCCGGCGACAGGGCCGCGATTTCGGCTAAGGCATGAGCCGTCTTCGTCTCCGGCGTGGCCACGGTCACCCGCCGGGGCGGCCCGCCGTCCCGCCGGGCGCGAAAGACGGTCACGGCCTGGGTCACGCCGTGAAACGCGCCCGCACTCTCCGGCAAGAGCTCGGCCCGGTCGAAACCGTGGCGCGTCAGCAGCTCGCGCCGCAAAGGCCCGGCCGCACGGTCCGTGAGCAGGGTGGCCGGAACCACGAAGCTGAGCGCCCCCCCGGGCCGCAGGCAGCGCAAGGCCAGTTCGATGAAGCAGCGGTACAGATTAAGCTGCCCGAAGCAGGAGAGCGGATAGCGGCCGCTGGCCCGCAAAGCGGCGGCCAGTTCGCGGCCGGCCGGATGGGCGGCGAAATTGGTCAGAACTTCGTAGGGCGGATTGCCGATGACCGCCCCGAAACCGTCGCCGACGGACAGATGAGGAAACAACCCGGCCAGCGGATTGGCGCATTCCGCCGGATCGGCCGCGCCGACCAGCAGGGTGTTGCCCATGACGAAATTGCCGGGCGGCAGGAAGAAGGGATCGCCCGGCCGGGAGAGGCGGAGGTAAATTTCCAGTTCCGCCGCGCGCAGCGCCCCGGCGTCCAGGTCCACGCCGCACAGGCGCCGGGCGGCGAACTCCCGGGCGCGCGGCAGATCGCCCGCGCCGACCCGCTCGATGGCGGCCAGCAGAAAGTTGCCCGCGCCCATGGCCGGATCGCAGATCACGGCGGCCGGGTCGACCAGTTCCGCCGCGCACAAATCTAAAATGCGTCCGACCAATTCCGGCGGCGTGTAAAACGCGCCCTGCCGGCGACGCTGGCGGCGCCCCTCGCCGGCGGGGGCGGCGGGAAAGAACTCCAGCAGATCCTCGTAAGCTTCGCTCAGGGAAGCGGCCGCCAGTTCCGGCGGGGGGAGTTTGCCGAGCGCCGCGGCCGCGCCCGACCAGCCTTCCGGCGCTTCGCCCGGACGGGCGGATCGCCCCCCGGGCGGCAGCTGGCGCAATCCGTCACGCCAGGCGGCCAGACGCCGCTTGCCGC
>CAYMGG010000543.1:0-3027 GCA_964389915.1 uncultured Planctomycetaceae bacterium | reverse complement strand
AGGTCGGCGATCCGTTCGAGATTGCGCGAGATGCCCAGCAGGGCGATGAATACCGAAACCCGTTCGGGTTCGACCTTGATGCGCTCCTCCAGGATCTTGCGCACCTGGTGCTTCATGCGGTCGATCTCGTCGTCGGCCTGCCGAACCTGGTGGGCCAGTACCGGGTCCAGGGTCATGAGCGAGTCCAGCGACTTGGCCAGCATGGCCTGGGTCTTCTCCTGCATGTCCCCGAAGTCGAAGGGGATGCTCACCGGATCGTGCCGGGCCAGGAAGGAGGCCTTGTTGGCCAGGTTGACCGCCAGGTCGCCGATCCGCTCCAGGTCGTTGTTGATTTTCATGACCGAGACCACGTAGCGCAGATCGATGGCCACCGGCTGATGGAGGGCGAGGATCTTGAGGCACTCCTCCTCGACTGACACCTCTTTGGCGTCGATCTCGTGGTCGGCGGCCTGGACCTCGGCGGCCAGCCGCTCGTTGCGTTCGTTGAAGGCGCGCATGGCCTTGCGGACGTTCTCCTCGGCCATGGCGCTCAGGGACAGAATGTCCTTCTTCAGCCGTTCGATCTCTCTCTGCAAATGCACCGACACCGTGCTTCTCCTTGCAAATGGGTTCGCCGCGCCGCGGGGGAGGCCCCCTGTCTAGACAACCACGCTTATGAAAATCGCCGGGGACGCCCCGCTCCGCCGGCGCGTTTTTTCAGCCGAACCGGCCGGTGATGTAGTCCTCGGTTTCCTTCTTGACCGGATTGGTGAAGAGGCGCTTGGTCGGCCCGAATTCGACCAGCACGCCTTCATACAGGAAGGCGGTGTAGTCCGAGACGCGGGCGGCCTGCTGCATGTTGTGGGTGACGATGATGATGGTGTATTCGCCGCGCAATTCGGCGATCAGGTCTTCGATCCGGGCCGTCGAGCGCGGATCGAGGGCCGAGCAGGGCTCGTCCATCAGGATCACCTCGGGCTGGACGGCGATGGCCCGGGCGATGCACAGGCGCTGGTGCTGGCCGCCGGAGAGGCCCAGGGCCGAGGCGTGCAGCCGATCCTTGACCTCATCCCAGAGGGCCGCGCGGCGCAGGCTCTTCTCGGCCGCGTCGATCAAGGTCTCGCGGTCGCCGATGCCGGCGATGCGCAGGCCGTAGACCACGTTCTCGAAGATGCTCTTGGGGAACGGATTGGGCTTCTGGAAGACCATTCCCACCCGCCGCCGCAGCTCGATCACGTCCAGGGTCGGGTCGAGGATCTCCAACCCGTGCAGCTTGATGCTGCCGGTGACGCCGACGCCGTCGACCAGGTCGTTCATCCGGTTGAGGCAGCGCAGCAGGGTGGACTTGCCGCAGCCGGAGGGGCCGATCAGGGCCGTGACCTGCTTCTGCGGAAAGTGAACCGAGACGTCGAAGAGGGCCTGCGACTTGCCGTAATGCAGGCAGACGTTCTCGGCCGTGATCACCGGGTTCTCGATGGGCGTATCCAAATGCTCTTCCATGATTCCTGTCCTCGGTCCGGGCGCTTCCCGGCGGCCCTGGTTAGATCGACTTGACGGTATACTTGCGCTTCATGGTGTTGCGCAGATAGATGGCGCTGCTGCTCATCAGGATGACGATGGCCACCAGCAGCATGGTCGTGACGTAGACCATGGGCTTGGCCGCCTCCACGTTGGGCGACTGGAAGCCGATGTCGTAGATGTGGAAGGCCAGGTGCATGAACTTGTAGTCCAGGTGGAAGAAGGGCCACTGGCCGTCCAACGGCAGGGCCGGAGCGAGCTTGACCACGCCGGTGATCATGAGCGGGGCGACTTCGCCGGCGGCGCGGGCCATGGCCAGGATGAAGCCGGTCATGATCCCCGGCGAGGCCATGGGGATCAGGACCCGCGTCAGCGTCTGGAACTTGGTGGCCCCCAGGGCCAGCGAGCCTTCGCGGATGCCGCGCGGAATCGCGCCCAGGGCCTCCTCGGTGGCCACGATCACCACCGGCACGGTCAGCAGGCCCAGGGTGAGACTGGCCCAGAGGATGCCGCCGGTGCCGAAGGTGGGGGTGGGCAGGCGCTCGGGGAAGAGCCAGGCGTCCAGGCTGCCGCCCACGAAGTAGACGAAGAACCCCAGACCGAAGATGCCGTAGACGATCGAGGGGATGCCGGCCAGATTGTTGACCGCGATCCGCACCAGGCGCACCAGCGCCCCCTCGCGGGCGTACTCGCGCAGGTAGACGCCGGCCATCACCCCGAAGGGGAAGGAGGTGACGCTCATCAGGAAGATCAGCATCACCGTGCCGAAGATGCAGGGGAAGAGGCCGCCCTCGGTGTTGGACTCGCGCGGATCGTCGAAGAGCAGCTCCCGCACCTTCCAGGCGTAGTGGCGGAGCTTGGCCCAGACGCCCATCTGGTTGGGCCGGTAGAAGGTGACGATCGCGGCCAGGGGCAGGCTGATCACCCGGCCGTCGGCGATGCGGAACTGGGCGACGTTGCGCTTGAGCTCGCGGGTCTGGGTCGAGAGCTGGTCGGTCAACTGGCGGAAGTCGGCGGCGAAGCCCTCCTGCCGGGCAAGCAGATCGCGGACCCGGCCGTCGGCCTCGGGCACCTTGTAGTAGCGCAGCTTGAGCAGGCGCAGCCGGACGGTTTCGGCCTCGCGGTTGACCTGGGAGATGCGCTGTTCGAGCCGCTTCACTTTGGCCAGTTCCGTTTGGCCGGCCGTCCAGGCGGCCAGGAATGCGCCCCAGGAGTCGCCGGCCGCGGCGGGCTTGAGGGCGGGCGTCTGCACCCCCTCCAGCCGGCCGAGGAAGAGGCCGTTCTCGCTTCGCTCCACGGCCACCAGGTCGGCCGGCCAGCTGACCGCCCCCAGCTGGGCGGCGTCCTTCCAGACGAAGTCGACTTGGCCGTTGAGCTCGCGGTTGGCGACGCGCAGCTGGGTTTCCTGCTTGCCGGTGGCCGGCCGGATGCGCTGTTGGGTGATGATCCCGATCAGTTTTTTGCCGCCGGTCTGGCCGGCGGCGTCGCGCAGCTCAACCTCGGCGATGGGCGCGGGCCAGAAGACCCCCA
>CAYMGG010000542.1:0-3029 GCA_964389915.1 uncultured Planctomycetaceae bacterium | reverse complement strand
GCCTGCCAGGCCAACGCCGCCCCCAGGCTTTCGCGCAGGCGGGGAGAGCCGGTGGCGGGGGCGGTGATTTCCTTGATGACCAAGCCGGCCAATTGGCGCAAGGCGGCGTCGGCGCGAAGCGGGGCGGCCAGGCCGCGGGCCGGCTCGCCTTCAGACGCGGGGCCGATGTAGCAGACCCCCTCATAACCGCGTTCGCGGCAACTCAAACGGCCCCAGGAGCAGGGCCTGGTGGGCCGTCAAGGCGACTTCGCGGCCAACGTCTTGAAAAAAAAGCCGGCCGGTCGTGACGTAGATCACCTGAAAAATATCGTAATCGGCGGAAGCGAAGGCGTAGCCAGGCGGCTGGCGCTTTTCACCCGTCATCCCGGATCTCCTGACAACTGTCCTAAATATATACAAACCATGACTTGAACCAAGAAGTTTTAGGCAAAATATGGGGTATTTATAGATCTGTAAGCTTCAGGTGTGACCATTAAATGTTGCTTCACGCAGACAAGGAGTCCGACATGTCCGGCAGTGCGATCCAGACCATGACCCCGCGCGAACGGTGCATCGAAACCCTGACCTTCGGGCGGCCCGACCGGGTGCCGTTCGAGCCGGGCGGCCCCCGCCGGTCGACCCTGGCCAAGTGGCGGGAACAGGGCCTGCCGGCCGACGCCGATTGGTTCGAAGTCCTGTGCGAAAAGATCGGCCTCGATTGCCCGCGGCCGCGCACCGCCGGCCAGCCGGGCGTGGATTTTCGCATGATCCCCCAATTCGAGGAGAAGGTGCTGGAGCACCAGGCCGGCCACTACGTGGTGCAGGACTGGATGGGCAACATCACCGAGATCTCCGACGAATTCGACGTGACCTATATCCGCCAGGCCATCGATTTCGTCACCCGCCGCTGGCTTAAATTTCCCGTGGAGAACCGCGACGACTTCGCCCGGATGAAGGAGCGCTATGCGGTGGACGCGCCCGGCCGCTTCCCGGCCGATTTTGGCGAACGCTGCGCAAAGCTGAAAGACCGCGAGCATCTGGTCACCGTGGGCATCAACGGGCCGTTTTGGCAGTTGCGTGAATGGGTCGGGTTCGAGCCGCTTTGCATGCTCTTCCTCGACGATCCGGAGTTTATCGCCGAGATGTGCACTTTTTGGACCGAGTTCGTCTCGGCTGCGCTGGCTCCGATCCTGCGCACGGGGGTGGTCGACAAGCTCTTCATCTGCGAAGACATGGCTTATAAGGAAAAGCCGATGATCTCGCCGGCTATGACCCGGGAATTCCTCAAGCCCAGCTATGTCCGCTGGGTCAATGAGGCCAAGGCGGCGGGCGTCCCTCTGATCGAAGTCGACTCCGACGGCCGGATCGACGAGTTGATCCCGGTCTGGATCGAGTCGGGGATCAATGTCTGTAGCCCGCTGGAAGTGGCCGCCGGTTGCGACATGCCCGCTTGGCGCGAGCGCTTCGGCCACCGAATCGCTTTTCGCATGGGCGTAGACAAGCGGGCCATGGCCAAGGGCGGCAAGGTGGTGGAGGCGGAATTGCGGCGACTGGAGCCGGTCCTGCGCGACGGCGGCTTCATTCCCGGCTGCGACCACGGCGTGCCGCCGGACATCGCCTGGCCCGACTTCATCCACTACGGCCGGCTGCTGGCCGAAATGACCGGGTGGAAATGAGGCACAAAACTCTTGTTCTTGAGGCCGGATATCGGCACCATGGACCCATGACGATCCGATCGGGTGCGCTGGGGGCGCAGAGCCGCGCGTGAGCGTGGCGGCGTAGCCTCGGCCGGTCGGTTCATGAACCGCTGTCCATGCGCAACGACCAATCCGCAGCGAGCAAACAGACGAACGCGGCGAGGGCCGGCCCCGGTCCTCGCCGCGGATTTATGCTGCCCTGGAGCCTGCGCCCCGAAGTGCTGGGCGGGCTTTTGCTGGTCGGGGCGGTTTGCGCCGCCTACGCAAACACGTTTTCCGCCCCCTTTGTCTTCGACGATCTGGGGACGATTGTCCACAATCCCAACCTGGAACATCCACGAACCTTCGGGCAAATTTTTCTGCTGCCGGGCGACAACGGCCGTGAAATTGTCTCCCGGCCATTAATCCTCCTCTCGCTGGCGCTAAATCAGGTCATAAGCGGCCAGGCCGTTTGGAGCTACCATCTTTTCAATCTGGCGGTTCACGCGGCTGCGGCCCTGGTCCTGTTTGGCCTGGTTCGGCGCTGGCTACGAGCGCCGGCCTTGGCCGGGCGGTATGCCGATGCGGCCGACTTTTTGGCCGGCGCTCTGGCGTTGCTCTGGGTCCTGCATCCGCTCCAGACTCAGGCGGTCACCTATGTCATTCAGCGCTGCGAAAGCCTGGCCGGACTGTTTATCCTCCTGACTCTGTATTGTCTGACCCGGCGCAGCGAAGGCGCGGGCCGGGGCTGGCTGGTGGCGGCGGGGGCCTTCGCCTTGGCCGGCGCAGGCTGCAAGGAGACGGTGATCGTCCTGCCGGTTGTCGTTTGGCTGGCCGAGGCTTTGTTGTATGAACGGGGGGGCTGGCGTTCCTTTCGACGGACGCCGGGCCTGTATCTGTGCCTGCTCCCCGCCATGTTGGCCGTGTTCGGACTGGTTGTTTTCGGCGGGGCGCTGGGGGCCAATCGCGCCTTGGCCAAGGTCGACGCCCTGACCTATCTTCTGACCCAGCCGGCGGTGATCGGGCATTATCTGCGGCTGGTCTGCTGGCCGCAGGGTCTGGCCATAGACTACGCCTGGCCGTGGGCGACTCCGGCCAGGGCGCTGATTCCTGCGCTCTGGCTGGGGATCGGGACGCTGGTTACGGCCGTGGGGGTCTGGCGGGGGTGCGTCTGGAGCTTTTTGCCCAGCCTGTTTTTAGTGTTGCTGGCGCCGTCTTCCAGCTTTTTTCCCTTGGCGGATGCGGCCTACGAGCATCGGGTGTATCTGGCCCTGGCGCCGGTGCTGGCGGGCGCATTGCTGGGCGCATGGACCTTGACAAACCGCTGGGGGGCCAATTGGGGGCTGGGGCTGGCCGTTTTTATCTGGGCCGGAG
>CAYMGG010000541.1:0-3030 GCA_964389915.1 uncultured Planctomycetaceae bacterium | reverse complement strand
GAGCGGCGAGGTGCTGGTCCGCCGCGCCGAGGCGGCCACCGAGTTGAAATTGCGCGTGGCTGATTACCTGCGCGAGGTGGCGCTGGAAAAAACCGTTACCCTGGAGGCCGGCGCGGACCAGTCGCAGACCGTGCCCCTGGCCTTCCGTCCGCCCCGCCCCGAACTGTATGAAATCACCGCCGAACTCTGGCAGGGAAAGACCAAGCTCGATGAACGCCGTCTGGTCCTGGGGCTGAACGATCCGGCCACCGACCGGCCCTTCGTAGCCCCCGACCTGCCGGCGGTGGTGCGCATCGAAGAGCAATGTTTCCGCTCCGCCCGCTTTGCGCCGGCCGCGCGCGAACAGTATCCGGCCTTTTTGGCGGACATCAAAAAGTACGGCAGCAACACCGCCGGCCAGGGCTATACGCTGGCCGAACTGGAACCCCTTCCCGGCTGCTTCCGCTTCGGCGAACTGGCGGAGCGGGTGCGGCAGGCCAAAGAGCTGGGACTGCGTTCGGAGATTTATCTGCTCATGCACCATGCCGGCTGGCCGGATTGGGCCGAGACCGAACCGCCGCTGGACCAGAACGGCCGGGCCGACGAACTGATCGCCGTGGCCGCCGCCAGCCGGGGCGGGCGGCAGCTGGTGGCCGAGGCTTACGCCGCGCTAGCCCGCCACTTCGGCAGCGAACCGGCGGTGATCGGGTACGGCTTCTGGAATTCCTTCTTCGACTGGACCTATCGCGACGACGATCAGCGGCATTTCGATTATTGCCCCAGCGCCCTGGCCGAGTGGGCCGAGTTCTCCGGCGGTCAGCCCGCGCCTAAGCCGGCAGCGACTGGTCCGGATCTGCGCCCCGAGTGGATCAAGTGGGCGGCCTTCCGCGACCGGCTGATCCACCACTGGCATGTCGAGACCTTCGGCGAGGCGATCCGGGCCGAAGATCCCGAACGCATGCTCTTCGCCTACCGCATGGCCGGCGGGCACGGAGCCATGGAGGAGCAGTGGGCCGACTTCGCCCGTTTGAAAATGACCCCCGCCCACGGCGGCTCGGACACGCGCGATCTGTCCAAGCACGTGGAGCTGGCGGCGCAGTACGGTCTGGTCTACCGCCACGAGTCGGTCAGCGCCCCCGGGCGTCATCCGCTCCAGTACGACCTGGTCACCTTCCACGGCCTGGCCGGCGGCATCGCCCGGGAGAACCGTTCGGCCTGGAACACGGCCTGGAACGTCGGCTGGACCGTGACCCACAATCAACCCGGGGTGGTCGCCGCCCGGGAGCGACGGGCCAAGCTGCTGGCCTTGGTCGAGGAATTGCAGGCCGCCGGTTTCGAGCGGGTGCCCGACGACTGGGCCCAATTCGAAAGCTGGGACGACATGATGCTGGGAGGTGGGCGCACTTTCCAATGGCACACGCTCGGCGCCAGCCTGGAGCTGGGCGACATGTTCGAAAATCTCTCCCACGGCGCGGTAAGCGATCGGACGTCGCTGGAGAAATGGCAACCGTACAAGCTGGTCTTCTCCGAACAGCCGAGCATCATCACCGCCCCCACCGCGGCCAAGATCCGCGCATACGCCGAAGACGGCGGCGTTTTTGCTCTGGCGCTGCTGCCCGGCGAGGGGCAGGCCGCGTTCCGCGAAGCTTTCGGGATTGGCTTGGGCGAAGGCGAGACTCTTAAGGGCCTGCGCGCCCGGGGGGCGGGGGGGTGGCTGGCCCAGGATCGGCTGCTGGTGCTGGAGGAATCGGCGGTGTACACGCCCCCGGCGGGAGCGGAAGTCCTGGCCTCGGCCGAGCGCGAAAAACGCGCGGCGGCTTGGACCTGGCCGGTGGGCAAAGGCCGGTTGATCGCTTTCGCCGGCCGGCCGCAATTGGAACCGTCGGCCGGATTTTTGGCCGACCTGGTCGAAAAGGCCGGCGGGCATCGAAAGTTTCGCCTGCAATCGGCCGAAGCCAAGGAGGGCTATCCGCCGGAGGGTTATCTCTTCGCCAACGACCGGCAAGAGTACGTCCTGATCCTGCACCGGGCCATCCGCTGGAACCGCAACGGCGAGATGACGGACAAGGCGGCCAAGGCCAAGGCCGAACCGACCCTGGATGGTTTCGCCACAGTCTATCCACGGGTCAAGGTGACGGTCGAACTGGACCTGCCGGCCGACGTGGCCGGCACCTGGCAGGCGCAGGGCTGGCACGACGGCGAGTGGAGTGACGTGGGCGAATTCGCCGCCCCGCGGCTCCAGGGCGAACCGTTGGCGTTGGAACTTACGCCCGGCGAAATGGGCGTACTCAAATTCCGCCAGAAATAGGCGGCGCTCGTTTGGTTCAGCCGGCTTGACGGCGGGCCTCCGGCCAGGTAAGCTCTCGGTAACCGATTACCGCCGGAGCCCACATGGCCGCCACCCTGAAGGACATCGCCGCGCACCTGGGCATCACCGTGGCCACGGTCTCGCGGGCCTTGCGCGACCCGCACCGCCACAGCCGGGAGCTGACCGAACGCATCCGCCGGGCCGCCAGCGAGCTGGGCTATGACCCGGACCTCAACAACGCCGCCCGACGGCTGGCGCTGGGCCGTTCGGGCAAGCGGACGCCCAACAAACTGGCGGCTCTGGCCCTGCCCGAGGATTTCTACCAGACCCCCTACTTTCTGCGGACCTTCGAGGGGGCGCTCGACCGATTCTCCGCCGCCGGCTTCGGCCTGGTCGTGCTCAAGGCCACGCGCGGTGGCGGCAGCAAGGTGCCGCCCTATTTCCAGCGCGGCGACGTGGACGCTTTTCTCTGCTATCCGCCCGGCGAGCGGCTGATCACGGCCCTGCGGGCCGATCCCGGTTTCGGCGACCGACCGATCATCGCTTTGCAGGAGGAGGCCCCCTCCCACGGGCTGCACCTGGTCACGGCCGATTTCGCCGATGGGGCGGCGCAACTCCTGCATCATCTTTGGGCGCTGGGCCACCGCCGCCTGGCCTATCTGCACAATGACAACAATGACCGCCGCTTCTGCTGCAAGCACGGCCAGCAGGTGGCCGGCTTTCAACGCTCCTTCGACGAGTTG
>CAYMGG010000540.1:0-3076 GCA_964389915.1 uncultured Planctomycetaceae bacterium | reverse complement strand
CATGCAGCTGCTGAAAGAAAAGGTCGAAACCCATTTTCTAGCCAAGATTCGCGGCCAGGAATTGCGGCCCGGGGATCGGCTGCCTTCGGTTGCGAATATCACCACCGAATTGCAGGTCGGTTACGTGACCGCGGCCAAAGCGATCAAGCGCTTGGCCGAATTGGGTTATATCGATGCCTGTCCCGGCCGGGGATCGTTCGTCACGGACAAGGCCCAGAAAGAGGCGGCACTGCAACAGGTGCGCCGCCCCCGCATCCTGTTTCTCTGCCCCCGCGATCATGGCGGTTCGCCGGCCGAGGTCTATCTGGCCATTCACGACGGGCTGGAAAAGCGCGCCCGGCAGGAGCACTGCGACGTCACCTTCCGCTCCTTGGACCCGGCCGAACACGACCTGCTGGCTCCCGGCCAGGAGGTCCCCGCGGCGGTCGTCTTCACCCATGGTCCGCTCTATGACCGCTGCGGCCTGGAGCGGCTCCGCCGGCAGGGCGCGCTGATCGTCTACTGCGGCCTGGGCCACGACCGGCGCGATTTCGCCTCGGTTTCGGTGGATAACTATACCGGCGGGCGAGAGGCGGCCGAATATCTGCTGAAGCAGGGCCACACCCGCACGGCCTATGTGGGCACGGTCTCCACCGCCTGGGAGATCCGCGACGAACTGCGCCACCAGGCGTTCCGCCACGCCTGGGAGCGCTCCGGCCTGGAGTTGCCCCCCGCCCTGGCCTGGCACGTCGACCGGCACCAGGAGGAGGTTCTGGCCGTCTTCGACCAGGTCCGGCGCGGCGAGCCTCAAGCGCCGACCGCGCTGTTCGTGACCAACGACATCATGGCCGCGGAGATCGTGCGCCTGGCCGGCACCCAGGGCGTGGCCGTTCCGCGCGACCTGAGCGTGCTGGGCTTCGGCAACTACGACTGCGCGGCCCAGACCGTACCGGGCCTGACCACCATGGCCTATGACCGCTCCGAGCTGGGCCGACAGGCGATGCGTCTGATCGAAGACCTGCTGGCCCATCCGGAGGGCGGCCCGGTGCAGCTCATTCTGCCGGTTCGGCTGATCGAGCGCGGCTCGGTCGCGGCTCCGCGTGGCTGAACCAGCCGCGCCACTTATATCAACTCAAGTTATTGATGGCCGACTAGCGTTCGGGTCTGGTGAACAGGATGAGAGTTTTTTGGTGGGGTTTGGGGAACCTTTTTTGCAAAAAAGGTTCCCCAAAATCGGCCACTGTTAATTTGAATTGATGTTACACAGGGAGTCGGTGAAAAGCTATTCTCGGCATTTGATCCGGCGTCGCAGTTGCGCGAACGCGCCGCTCCTTGACTGAAACGCCGATTCGGACTTTTCGCACCCGCTCTTAGCAAAGGAGATTCCATGCGTCTGCTGCTCGTCCGCCACGGCGATCCCGATTATCCGCGCGACTGCCTGACCCCCAAGGGCGAGGCGCAGGTCCGCCGGCTGGCCCGGGCCCTGGCCGCCGAGCGGATCGAGCGGATCTACGCCTCGCCCATGGGCCGGGCCAAGCAGACGGCCGCTGCGGTGGCGGCCGTCAAGGAACTGCCGGTCGAAATCCTGCCCTGGCTCCATGAGCTGAACGGCAATTACACGGGCAGCCTCTGGGCTTGGAACTATCCCGGCTGTGCGGCCCTGGCCGAGGCGACCACCTTCACCTCGGAAAATTGGGCGACCAAGGTTCCATACGGCGAACACATGATTCCGGTGGCGGGTGAATTCTGGGCCAACTATGACGAGTTCCTGGCCGGCCACGGCCTGCACCGCGAGGGTCAGCGCTACCGGCTAAGCGGAGTAAAGGACGTCTCGCTCGCCTGCTTCTGCCATGCCGGCGTGATCCTGACCCTGCTGGCCCATCTGCTGCATCTGCCCCTGCCCCTCTGCTACGCGCAGCTGGCCTGCGACCCCAGCAGCGTGACCGAGCTGCGCCTGGAGACGGAGGGCGATTGGGGTGTCTTTCGCTTGCAGCGCCTGAACGACATGTCCCACGCCGCAGAATTGGGCAGCGTCGTGGCCCAGACCGGCCAATTCGCGCCGGCCAAATGAGCCGCCTTCGCCTGAGAAAATATTTTGACCGCGGTCTGGGGCGCAGAGCCGGCGTCGCGTCAGGGCTTTCAACGTTTGCGACGGCGCAAAAATTGCGCTTCGGCGCCCGCTTTGCGCGACTGGCGAGTTTTAGCTGCGCGCCCGCGACGCCACTTTTAAAACACCGGCGGCGATTCGCCCCGCGCCATTTTTCCAAAGGAGAAAAATCGTGCAGCTTTCGATCTGGACCGGCATGTTTTACGAAGCGTCCCTGCGTGATGCGCTGGAAATCCTAAGCGGCTGCGGCTGGCGGGCGTTTGAGATCTCCGACGAGCACCTGGTCCAGCTGGAGCAGGCCGCCGATGCCGACCGACAAATTGAAACGACCGTGGCCTACGCCGCCGAGCAGGGCCTGGTCATGCCGCAGGCGCACGCCTTCCTTTCGGCCAACATCGCCCAGTCCGACGCGGCCAAGCGCGAGGCCGACCTGCGGCGGGTGGAGAAGCATCTGGCCCTGGCCGCCCGCCTGGGCTGTCGCAACGTGGTCCTGCACCCCGGCTCCACCGGCAACGCCGCCGAGACCGCCGAGCTGGCGCGCACCCGCCGGCTCAACCGCGAAAGCCTGCGCCGGTTGGGCGACGCGGCCGGCGGTCTGGGGCTGCGGATCGGCCTGGAGAACCTGATGGACCAGAAGCCGCTCCAATACGCCCGCCGCTACGGCTCGACGGCCGGCGAAATCCTGGAGCTGCTGGCCGACGCCGCTCACCCGGCGCTGGGCATCACCCTCGACACCTCTCACGCCAACGTCATGGGTTTGAACGTGGCGCAGGTGGTCCGCGACTTCGGGGCTAAATTGATCGCCACGCACATCTCGGACAACGACGGCTCGGGCGATCAGCATTTGATCCCCGGCTACGGCAAACTCGACTGGACGGCGATCATCGCGGCCTTCCGGGAGATCGGCTACGCCGGGATCTTCAACCTGGAAATCCCCGGCGCCCGCCACGCCAACCCCGAGATCTGCCGCTTCAAGGCCCGGCAGGCGCG
>CAYMGG010000539.1:0-3088 GCA_964389915.1 uncultured Planctomycetaceae bacterium | reverse complement strand
GCGTAATTGTTTGTGCCCGTTCGGCGAAGACGATCGACATTCCCCGCTGGCGCGCCCGCATCAGCAGTTCGGCCGGGCTTTCGGCGGCCGTTCCGGCCAATTCATCCCAGACCGCGCGCGTCAGGGCCAAAGCTCCGCCGGGCGCGAGTTCGTCCCGGTGGCGGGCGCGGCGATTCTGACGATAGAACCCCAGCCGCACGCCCAGCAGTCCCCGTTCCGGCCGGCCGGCCAGCTTGAGCAGTGTGCGGGGCCGGCCGTGCAAAGCTTCGACCGCCTCGCGCGCGGCGTCCGGCACCAGGCGCAGGCCCGCGTCGATCAAGATCAGGACCGAATCTTCGACCGGCGGCAAGGGCGCGGAGCGCTCGACAAACGCCGGCGTGGGGCCGGAATAAGCCTGGCGGGAGACGGAAGCTCGGGAGGCGGCCGCCTCTTCGGTCGAGCCGCCGGCGGCAAGGGCCACTTGCACCGGCGGCCAGGGGAAGGTTGGCGTATCGAACCCCTGGGCGGCCCGCCAGATTTCGTGCCGGGCCTGCCGCCGTTCCAGCCGTAGGTTGCCGGCGTAGATGAAGCCGCCTACGATCTGCGGCACCAGGATCACGAAACTGCCCAGGTGGAGGGCGTAGGCCACCAGGATCACGCTGCCGAGCAGGGAGAGCGTCCAGTACCAGCCCGGCAGTACCGGCCGGCCGGCCTGTTCGCTGGCCAGCCACTGGCCGGTCATCCGGGCGAAGAATAGGCCGTAGCCCGCCAGCCCCGCCACCTCCCACCAATCCCAACGCATGCGTTGTCCTTTGGAATGCTCCGGGCAGGCTGCGGCCGGCAACTGCGAATGAAAGAGCCTTATTCAGCCGTCTTGGGCAGCGGGGGCGGCTCGGGGCCGCGCTGGGCGGCCTGAGCCGTTTCTTGCAGATAGATCTCGACCTCCTCCCGGGCGGGATGATCGGGCGCGGCCGTGGCCAGGAACTTGTTCAGATGCAGCATGGCCGCCTCGCGGTTGGGCAGCTCGGTCAGGTAGAGGTGGCCCAGTTGCAGGTGCGCTTCGGCGCGCAGCCGTTCGTCGTTGGGCGTGCCCTGGCCCTGGCGTTCGATCACGTGGCGAAACGCCTCCTCCGCTTCGCCCGGCCGGCCGGCCTGGCGCAGGGCGAAGGCCAGCTGAAACCGGGCCTCGAGATTGTCGGGCGCCCAGGTCAGCACCTGCTGGAAGGCGGTGATGGCCGGGGCGGGGATGTCCAGCGCCCGGTAGCAGCAGCCCGCATAGAGCCGGGCCGGGGCGAACTTGGGGTTGAGGTCGAGGGTCTTGCGGAAGAATTTGAGCGCGGTGTGGCTGTCGTTTAAGCCGAAGAAGTAGCAGCGCCCGAGGTTGAAGGTGACCAGGTGGTTGTCGGGGGCGAGCCGGAAGGCCTTCTCCAGCTTCTCCCGCGCCTGGGCCCAGTCGTGCATGTAGAGCAGGCTCTGGCCCCAGAGCAGGAACGCCTGGGCCGAGCGGTCGTTGGCGAGGATCGTGGCCTTCTCGGCGTGCTTGGCCGCCTGGGGGTAGTCCTCCAGCTCCGACCAGGTCAACCCCAGCCAGTAATAGGCGTCGGCGTCGCCGGGCCTGAGCTTACGGGCCACTTTGAACCGGCCCAACGCCTGGGGCAGCCGCCCCTGGGCCAGGAAGGCCGCGCCTTCGGCCAGGTTGCGGGCATAGGCGGTGTCTTCGCGCTTCTCGGCCGCCCCGGTCGAGCCGCAGAGAAGTCCGGTCGCCAGCAGCAGCGCCAGCCCCAGGCCTGGCCCGGGTCCGGCTAGAATTTTGGCCTTGCCCGAACGATCCATGTCCGTTCCGTCGCCTGTGCGGTCTTTTGGGGTGAAAGAGGGGACGAGGTCCGCCTCGTCCCCCCTGTGCCTAAAAATCTGACGTCCGCCGCCGGGGTCTACGCCCCCTGGCAGGCGGTGACAGCCACGGCGTCGACGATGTCCTGGGCCTTGCAGCCGCGCGAAAGGTCGTTCACCGGCTTGGCCATGCCCTGCAGCAGCGGGCCGATGGCGGTGGCTCCGGCCAGCCGCTCGGTCAGCTTGTAGGCGATGTTGCCGGCGTCGAGGTCGGGGAAGATCAGGATGTTGGCGCAGCCGGCCACCGGGCTGCCCGGGGCCTTCTTGGCGCCCACCGCCGGAATCAAGGCCGCGTCGCCCTGGAGTTCGCCGTCGACCTGCAACTCGGGGGCGCGCTCCTTGACCAGCGCCGTGGCCGCGCGCATCTTGTCCACGTCCGCATGCTCGGCGCTGCCCTTGGTCGAGAAGCTGAGCATGGCCACGCGCGGCTCCTCGCCGGGCAGGAGGGCGCGGAAGGAGGCGGCGGTGGAGATGGCGATGTCGGACAGCTCCTCGACCGAGGGGTTGGGGACCAGGCCGCAGTCGGCGTAGAGCAGCACCCGGCGGGTGCTGGCGTAGGGGCTCGATTCGGGCAGGACCATCAGGAAGAAGGACGAGACGGTCTTCACGCCCGGGGCGGTCTTGATGATTTGCAGCGCCGGCCGGACCGTGTCGGCGGTCGAGTGGACCGCGCCCGACACGTAGCCGTCGGCCGCGCCCTGCTTGACCATCATCGCCGCGTAATAGAGCGGGTCGTTGAGCGTGGCCGCGGCCTTCTCGGGGGTCATGCCCTTGTTCTTGCGCAACTCGACCAGGGCGGCCACATAGCTTTCGCGCTCGGGCGACTTGAGGAAATCGACGATCTTGGCCGCGCCGACGTCGACGCCCGCAGCCTGGGCCTTGGCCCGGATCTCGTCGGGCGCTCCCAACAGGATGATCTGCCCCATGTTCTCCTTGGCCACCAGGGCGGCGGCCTGGAGATTACGCTCCTCGGTGGATTCGGGCAGGATGATGGTCTTCTTCAGCTGCTTGGCCTTGGCACGGATGTCGTCAAGAATCGACATGGCTGAAACCCTTTCCCTGTTGGCGGGTAGCGGCGCCGACGTTCCTCGCGGCGTCTAAAGGTTCCATTCTATGCCAGCCGGCGGCAGCGTCAAGGGCGGCGGCGGCCAAAAAACGGGGCGGGGACCGCGCCGGGGTCAGGCCGGCCGGCGCGTGCCCTGCCTGGTTCAACCGGTAG
>CAYMGG010000538.1:0-3091 GCA_964389915.1 uncultured Planctomycetaceae bacterium | reverse complement strand
GAAAAATCAGCTTGTTCGCGGCGGGGTTTGAGGCGCGGCCAAGACGTCGCGCCGGTGCTGCCAGGCGAGGCGCGGCAGCAGCGTGAAGGCTTCCAGGGCGATGTCGGCCGACATCTTGCTCTCGCCCCGGGCGCGTTCGGCGAAGAGGATCGGCGTCTCGACGATGCGGGCGCCCAGGAGGTGCGCCAGGTAGGTCGTCTCCACCTGGAAGGCGTAGCCGCCGGCGGCGATCGGGCGCTCGATCACCCGGGCCAGCAGCTCCCGCCGCCAGACCTTGAAGCCGCCGGTCAGGTCGCGGATTTTCAGGCCCAGCCAGAAGCGCGCGTAGGCCGAGCCGAACCGGCTGAGCAGGCGCCGCCGCCAGGACCAGTCGCTCACCCCGCCCTCCGCGACGTAACGCGAGCCGATCACCAGGTCGGCGTCGACCGCCGCCGCCAGCAGGGCCGGCAAGCGCGCCGGCGGATGCGACAGGTCGGCGTCCATCTGGACCACGAAGGGACCGGTGTCGGCCGCATTGGCCAGCCGGGCGAAGGCGTCGAGGTAGGCCCGTCCCAGGCCTTCCTTCTGCGGCCGGTGCAGGATCCGGATGCGGTCGTCGGCCGCGGCCAGCCGCTTGGCCACCTCGCCCGTGCCGTCCGGCGAGTTGTCGTCGATCACCAGCAGCCGGGCCTGAGGGACATAGGCGAAGATTTCGGCGGCGATCAGCGGCAGGTTGGCGGCTTCGTTGAAGGTCGGCAGGCAGATCGTGGCGCAGGGTGTGTGGGTTTCGGTCATGATTTGGCCCCCAGTTCGCCGAACCAGGCGAGCAGCTCGTCGGCCTGGCGTTCCAGCGAAAAGCCGTCCCCGGCCTGCCGGGCTGCGGCGGCGCAGCGGGCGGCCAAATCGCGATCGGTCAGCAGTCTGGCCAAGGCTGCGGCAAAGTCTGCCGGAGCGTCCGGGTCGGCCAGCAATCCGGCTTCGCCCAGGTACTCGGGAATTCCCCCCACCCGTGAGGCCACGGCCGGCAGGCCGCAGGCCTGGGCCTCCAGCAACACCAACGGCGCGTTTTCCGCCCGGCTGGCCAGTACGAAGGCGTCGGCGGCCTGGTAGTAGCGGGCCAGCCGGCGTGGATCGCTTTCGTAGGGATAGGTCCGGATCGCTTCGGCCAGGTCGGCGGCCGCCGGCGGCAGCGGGCTGCCCAGGCTGACCAGCAAAACCTGGGGCAGCTCCTTCACCAGCCGGCGCAAGGCCGCCAGCAGGACTTCGCCGCCTTTATAGGGATTGCCCAGGGCGCCGTGGGCGCAGAAGAAGACCAGCGGCCGGTCGGCCGGCAGGGCCAGCTCCCGGCGGGCGGCGGCCCGGTCGCCGGGGCGGAAGATTTCCCGGTCCACGCCGTTGCGGATCAGCCGCCGCGGCCTGGCCGCCAGATGGGAGCGGCCGACCTCGTCCAGCAGCCACTGGGACGGCGCGGTCAGGCTGACGGTGGCGGCGGCGAGCAGGCGTTGCTTGCGCCGCCGGTTGAAGCGGGTGGCGTCCCGGGGCAGGGCCGGCGGCAGGGTCAGGTCGGGGCAGGCGCCGCATTCCTGCTCCCAGCGCCGGCAGGCGAGGAAATACCCGCAATGCCCGCTGAGCAGCCAGGTGTCGTGGAGCATGAGGGCGGTCGGCGCCAGCCGGCTCAGACCCGGCAGCGCGCCGAGGTCGAAATAGCCGCCGTGCAGGTTGTGGGCGAGCAGGACGTCCCAGTCGGAGCCGACCAGGCGGCGCAGGGCGTGAGCCCCCGGATAGGAGAAGGCCTCCCAGCCCAGGAATTTTTCGGCCAGGGCGCGGCCCAGCCAGCGGCCGCGCCGGCGGCCGGAATTGTCCAGCTCCAGAACGTCGGGGTCGGCGGTCTTCTTCTCCCCCACCACCAGCCGGCACCAGTGGCCGCGGCGGCGGAAGGCCGCGTGCAGATCGCGGGCGACCGTGGCCGCGCCGCCGCTCTGATCGCAGGTGTTCAGTTGGACGATGCGCATTACAGCGTGTCCACCAGGGTGCGTTCGGCCCGGCGGAAGTAGAGCAGCCCTCCGGCGAAGGTCGCTGCGACCATGACCACGGCCGCGGCCAGCGCCAGCGCGGGCGGGGCCGGTTCGTTCAGCAGCGCCCAGCGGAAACCGTCGATCGCGGCGGCCAGGGGGTTTAAGTAGTAGATCCAGCTCCAGCCGGCCGGCAGCTGGGAGAGGAGTTTTTCGCCCGCATAGGCCACGGGAGTTAAGAACATGAGCGTCCGCACCAGAAAGGGCACGGTATAGCGCACGTCGCGGTAGCGGGCGTTCAGGGCCGAGAGCCAGAGCCCCGCCGCCACCGCCGCCGCGGCCGCCAGTCCGACGAAGAACGGCGCCAGCAGCACCGCCCGGCCGGGACTGACCCCGTAATGGGCCAGCATCCAGACGAGCACCACCAGGCTACAGGCGAAGTCGACCAGGGCCGAGCCGACCGCCGAGAGCGGCACCAGCAGGCGCGGGAAATAGACCTTGGTGATGATCCGCGATTCCAGCACCAGGCTCTCGCTGGCCAGGAGCAGCGCGCTTTGGAAGAGCAGCCACGGCAGCAGTCCGGCCAGGGCGAAGACCGGATAGGGGGTGGCCCCGCCACGCAAACCGGCCAGGCGGTGAAAGACCAGGGTGAAGACGACCATGGTCGCCACCGGCTGGAGGACCGCCCAGGCCACGCCCAGCAGGGTCTGCTTGTAACGGACTTTGATGTCGCGCCAGGCGAGGAAGAAGAGGATCTCCCGCGCCTGCCAGCATTCGCGCCCGACCCCGCGCAGTCCGCCCCGGCCCGGTTCGATGACGACGGCGATCTCGGGGTGGGGGGGGGCGGCCTCGCCGGCCATGGCTAGAAGATGTCCTCCAGCAGGTTGGTCTGCTGGTTTTTGAGCTGGTCGAGCAGATTGCTCAGCTTCTGGGCGTCGGTCTGGGTGACCCGGCCGGCCGGACCGTGGATGTCGATGCGTGAGTTTTCCGTGCCGATCCGGGTGCGCTTCTCGGTCTCCTCCTTGCGGGCGTTGGCGCCGTAGGGGCGCACCCCCTTGTCGGCGGTCGCGTCGCGCAGGCCGGGCAGGGTCTTGAGTTTG
>CAYMGG010000537.1:0-3101 GCA_964389915.1 uncultured Planctomycetaceae bacterium | reverse complement strand
AGCTGGCCGCGGTGGCCGTAGGCGTGGGGCCCGGCTCCTACACCGGCACGCGCATCGGCGTCATGGCCGCCAAAGCCCTAACCTTCGCCGCCGGCGTCCGCCTGTTGGGAGTCTCCAGTCTGACGGCGCAAGCGCTCGACGCGGCCGCCGCCCCCGGCACGGTCGTGGTGCCCGTGCAGGACGCCCGGCGCGACGAGGTCTACGCCGGCGCTTACCGCCTGGGCCCCGCCGGGGCCGGAGCCGCCGGGCTCGCCGTCCTGCAACCGGAGGCGGCCCTAGCGCCCGAAGAGGCCCTAGCCCTGGCCCGGAACGTGGACGGAGCGCTTTTCGGCTCGGCCTTGGAACGCTATCCCGAACTCTTCGCCCCGGACCGGCTGCCGGCGGGCGTCGCCCGGCTGACCGGCCCGGACGGGGCCGGCGCGAGCGCCATCGCCCGGCTGGCCCGTCTGCGTCTGGCGGCGGACGAGGGCGACGACCCCCTGGCCTTGCAGCCGCTCTATCTCCGACGGGCCGATGCGCCCCCGGCCTTTAAGAGAATCCATGACTGAAGCCCCCGCCTCCCCGGCCTCGCTGGGCGGACGCATCCTGCGCGCCAGCGCGGCGATCTTCGCCGCCCACCTCTGCCTGAAGCTGCTCAGCCCCATTCAATACAAACTGATCGGCCATTATTCGGCCGACCCGCTGACCCGGGACCTCTTCGTCTTCGGCTTCGAAGGCGTGCTGGGCACGCTCTATCTGGTCGGTGAAGAGGCGTTGGGGCCGGCCCTGCTGCCGGTCTTCATGAGCGAGAAGGACCACCAGAGCGAGGCGTCCGCCTGGCGCTTTGGCGGGGCGGTGCTGACCGTCCAGTTCTTCCTGCTGCTGGCGGCGGTGGCCGTCACCATGCTCTGGCCCGAAGCCTGGGTCAATCTGCTGACCGACTGGACCCGGACGGCGGCCGAGCCCGAACGGGCGGCCCTGGCCACCCGCTACGCCCGCTGGCTGGCGCCGGGCCTGGTCTGTCTGAGCCTGGGTTCGGCCACCTACATGCTGCTCAACGGATACAAGCGTTTCTTCCTGGCCGCGTTCGGCGACGCTTCGGCCAAGCTGGGGATCATCGTCTGCCTGGCCGTCTCGGCCCTGGCCGGGGCGACTCTGGACGGGGTCACGGCCCTGCGGGTCTTCGCCGCCGGCGCGCTCCTGGGCGGCATGGCCAAGCTCGCCACCCACCTGTTGGGGCTGCGGCGCGAGCTTAAATTCCTTCGGCCCAACCTGGACATGCGCTCGCCGGCCTTCCGGGAGTTCGCCTGGCTGGTGCTGCCGCTGCTGGCGGGAATCGTCTTCGCCAAGGTCCGCGACGGGTTCAACAACATCTGGGTCCTCAGCCACCTGGAGCCGGGCCTGCTGGCCGACGGGGCCTGGGGGCGCAAGCTCCACCAGACCCTGGGGCACCTCGTGCCCTACGCGGTCAGCATCGCCATGCTCCCCTTCTTCTGCGAGCTGGCCCACGCCGGCCGGCGCGAGGAATTGGGAAGGCTGATCAACCGCAGCGCCCGGATCATCGTGCTGCTCTGCGCGCCCCTGGGGGCGCTGGTGATGGCGCTGGCCCTGCCGCTGGCCCGGGTGCTCTTCCAGGGCGGACATTATCAATACGAGTCCTGCCTGAATGCGGCCACGGCCAGCGCGGGCTACGCCCTGGTCCTGCCCTTCTTCGCCCTGGAATACGTGCTGATGCAGGCCTTCTTCGCCAACCGGCGGATGCTCTCGGTCACGCTGATCGGCATGTTCTTCAGCACCCTGAGCATGGTGCTCAGCTACTGGCTGGTGATCGTCTGGGGCTGGCGGGGGGCGGCGGCGCTGGGCGGCGTGGCCGCGGCCTTCACGGTGAGCCGCGCGCTCAAGGTCTGCGCGCTGGCCGTCTGGCTGCGGCGTTTCGTGCCCTGCTTCGCGGCGGGGGAAACCATTTCCTTCCTGGGCCGAATCGTTATAATTTCGACCCTGACGGGCGGGGCGGCCTGGGGCGTGCGCCGCCTTTACGAACAACTGGTCGAGGTGCGCGCCGGCCGGGCGGTGGGGGCGGTGGTCCGGGTGGTCGGGCCGGAGTTGCTGTTGGCCGGTTCGGCCGGCCTGCTGGCCGCTAGCCTGGGGGCCTGGCTCTTCTGCCGCTCCGATCTGCGCGAGACCGGCCATTGGCTGGCCGAACGCCTGCGACGCCGCGCGGCCAAATAGCCATATGGTCAGCGTCTCAGCGCGGGTGTAAAAAGTCCGAAGCAGCGTTTCAGTCAAGGACCGGCGCACGAGACGGCATCCAAAAACTCGGTAGCTTCGAGGTTTTTGGCGCGTTCGCGCCGCTGCGATGCAGGCTCAAGCGCTGAGACGGAGTTTGCACACCCACTTTAGAAAATAACGGGCTAAACCTCTTGAGAGCGTCAGATCCCCCTCCCTCCGGGAGGGGGTCCGAAATTCCGGGCCCGACCGGAGGCGATGCGCCCCATTTTTCTGGAAAAAGGTGCTTGGGCCCTGCAGCCTTTAACTACATATGAACAATGAAAGACTCAAATCCTGGTTCTGGCTGACCCTGAAGCTGGGGGTGGTGGCCGTGGCGCTGACCTACCTGGTCCGCTCGGGCAAGCTGCGGCTGTCCGATCTGGCCTTTCCGGCCTCGGCCTGGCCGCTGATCGGCGGGACCTTGCTGCTGATGCTGGTCGTGATGAGCATCAGCTTTTCCCGCTATTGGCTGCTGCTGCGGGCGCTGCGCATCGACCTCTCCCTGCTGGATGCCGTCCGCATCGGCCTGATCGGCTCGTTTTTCAACACCTTCATGCTGGGCGGGATGGGCGGGGACGTGGTCAAGCTGGCCTATGTCCTGAGGGCCACGCCCAACCGGGCCGGCGCGGTGGCCAGCCTGATGGTCGACCGGGTCTTGGGCCTGCTGGGCCTGATCGGGGTGGGCGGCGCCGCATTGTTTCTCAGTTGGAGCGAGGTTCAGTCCACCCCCAGCCTGCACAATTTGGCCCTGGCCATTTTCGGGGTGCTGGGCTTATCCGGCTGCGCGGCGGGCACCAGCCTCGTCGCCCTGGCGCAAGGCCCCGACCCCTTCCATTTGCGCCAGTCGGCGATTG
>CAYMGG010000536.1:350-3120 GCA_964389915.1 uncultured Planctomycetaceae bacterium | reverse complement strand
GGTGGCCTAGTTTTGCTCGCCCGACCTGGCCCTGTTTTACTCGCCCGCCGCCAGCCAAGCGCGCCGCCGACTGGCCAAGTTCCGGCCAAAACCCGGCCACTCGCAACGGCATCCGGAAATATCCCTGCCAATTCCGGTTTCTCTGGCCGCCTGCCCGGCCATTTCTCCATCGGTATGAGATGGTGCGCCGCAAGAGTACTGTCATTTCTTCCGCGCCTTCCCTCGAAAAAGCGCGATACCATCCGGTTCCCGCAAAATTGCTGACTAGCAAACGCGGCGTTGACCGGGCAAAGGACGGAGAGCACCGTTTCCCTCACCCGCGGCGAACGGTGGCGGCGCGAAATGATACGGATTTTGCATGAAGGGAGAAGCAAATGGCCATGGCCTTGGACCGTGATTCGGACCGCGTCGGAGTTATTCGAATTCCTCGTGCTGCCGTCAGTGCCAGCATTCCATCGAACGGATCGATTTCTTCGCCGATCCCGAGATTTGAGACGAAACGGTCAGTGCCGACGCCTACCTCCAGCCACCGGCCATTAAAACCACCAGCTATGCGCCGCAAGCAGGCAAGTTCCGCCTCCAGAATGGCGTAGCCTTCCGGCTCGTCATACCACCGGGCGTAGGCTTCGGCGATTTCGTCAAACGGTTCGATCATGCGCTTCCGTTCAGTGCGTGTATTCGATGATTTTGATGTCAGGGCCGACCGTCTTGGTCACCGCATCCCGCATATTCGCGTAGTGCGGGCAGGGATAGCCAATGGGGTTGCCCCGCGAGATACAAGACGCGAAAACGATTGCCTTGGCACCCCGTTCAACCATAATCTTGGCTCGTGCAATGGCCCGTTTGCCGGGGCAGCCTCCGCAACTGACGAACCCGATGATTTCCATCGGCCCCGTTTCCTCGAAGGCCAGTTTGCCCTCGCGAGCCACCTTGAAATCCATCGTGCCGGGACACAAATCCTCGGTCTGCTGGCACCGGATGATTCCCACTTTCGTCATGCGTAACTCCTCTCTGTCGATGTTGTTCATGTATATACGGTATCCAAGCATTTCTTCATGAAACGCTCAAGCGTGTTCAGCCGCCTCCAGTACGCCAAAGTGGCGCAGACGCTCGGGAGTTGGTTGTTCGAGGAGGCCGTCTTCCATCAACAGAAGGCGGTCGAAGACGTCCAGCGCCCGGTGGTCGTGGGTGACCACCATCACCGCCGCGCCCTGATCGTGAGCCACCTTGGCGAAGAGATCCATCACCTGTCGGCCGCGTTCACTGTCGAGGGCCGCCGTCGGTTCGTCGGCGAGGATGAGTTCCGGCTTGTTGGCCAGTGCGCGCGCCACAGCGATGCGCTGCTGCTGGCCGCCGGAGAGGGCGGCCGGATAATTGCCAGCACGTTCGCCGACGCCGAGATACTCCAGCAGTTCCATGGCTCGCGCACGCGCCTCGCGGGAGGAAATATCGTTGATTTCCATGGCGAGCTGGACGTTCTCCACCGCCGTCAGGAAGGGAATCAGGTTCGCCTTCTGGAAGACGAAGCCGATGTATTTGCGCCGGAATGCCTGCACCTCGACCAGTTCGCGTTCACCCTCCAATACCATCTTCTCGCCAATCAGAACCGTCCCGCTCGTGGGCGGGTTGATCAGCCCCACGGCGGTGAGGAGCGTGGACTTGCCCGCCCCGCTGGGCCCCAGGAGCGCCACGACCTCGCCCTTGTCGATGGTGAAGGACACGTCGCGCATGGCATGGACGGCGGTGTTGCCGGTGCCATAGGTCTTGGTAAGGTTGCGTCCTTCGATGGCGGTGGTCATGAGAGCACCTCGTTCGGCTTGATCTTGATCGCTTTCCAGATTCCCAGACCGCTGGCGAGAATGGAAATGAGCAGCACGATACCGGCCAGCGCAAAGAGATCCTCATGCAGTATGACGACCTTGCGTGGAAACTTGGGGAAGACCTCGGTGCCGGCCGCGTACGCGATGGCATAGCCGAGCGCGCCCATAAGGATAGCCTGCTCCAGGATCATGCGCAGGATCACCCGCGTGCGCGCGCCCATGAGTTTGAGCATGGCGATGTCATGCATCTTGTCCAGCGTCAGCGTATAGAGAATGAGCGACATCACCACGGCGGAGATAGCAACCAGCAAGCCGCGAAAGAGGCCAATTTGGCGGCGGGACTTGTCCACCAGCCCCTTGATGAGAAAGTCGCGCTGATCCTGATCCGTATGGGCGGTGACATCGCCCCAGCCGTTGACGAGTCGCTGCACCGCATCGCGGTCGGCTCCAGGGTCGAGCCAGACCATGACCGCGCTTACCGTCGGCGGAGAGATCACGGCGAGTTCGGACGCGGGGCTGTCGGCGCGCTCCAGCAGAGACGGCTGCTTCCGGGTCATGTCGCTCTGGGAAGCGCGCTTTTCCCGTGCGGCACGTTCCAGGCGCAGGGCAGTTCCCGCTGTGTCGAACTGGATGGCCTGCGCGTCGCGGACGGTGAAGAAGGCCATGCCGTCGCCGGACTGGGCCATCATGCCTTTGGTGATGCCGACCACGGTGTAATCGTCCTTCCCCAGCCGCATGCGCGTGCCAAGAGGCAGGCCGAGGCTGGCGTCCGCGATCATCTCGAAATGCCCCGCCGCCAAGGGACGACCCGCCACGAACGGCAGCCACGCGCCCTTGTCCTCCGGCCAGGCAAGGCCCTGCACGACAATGCGCAGCGGCTTGCCTTCGTATTCACGCTGAATGGTGTGAGATAGGAAGCGCCGCGCTTGCGCTACGCCAGGCACCGCCAG
>CAYMGG010000536.1:0-340 GCA_964389915.1 uncultured Planctomycetaceae bacterium | reverse complement strand
CGGCACCCGTGAGACTTCGGCAAATGGGCCGCGCGTATCCCGCTGCACGACCCACAGGTCAGTGTCCAGGCGGTCGAGCAGAAAGACCGCATCCTCCACCAGTCCCCGGTAAATGCCACCCATGCCCATGACGACCATCAGTAGCATGCCGATGCCAAACGTGGTGAGGGCAAAACGGCCGAGGTTGTGCCGGATGTCGCGAATGGCCAGGTTCATTTCGTCGCGACCCTCCGCCCCTCACGCAAGCCTGATTCGTTGCCTTGCGCGGTGGCAATGACGGCGTCGCCTTCGGCGAGGCCCTGGACGAGATCGAGACCAACCTGACCCACGCCATCCGGGA
>CAYMGG010000535.1:0-3150 GCA_964389915.1 uncultured Planctomycetaceae bacterium | reverse complement strand
ATAACGCCAAAAACTGCCTTTTCATTTGCCTATCCATCAGCCTTGCTCCCTTCCCTAAAAAAAATCGACCCAGCGTTGCCAAAACAAATTATTTCATAAAAAAAGACGTTTCTTTGGTTCTAGTCCACACACAATAAATGTGCCGAGTAGCTAACGAGTTGTATCGGTCGTCAGGCTAGATTTTGTTAAGCCATTAAATGTCAAGTATTTGCTCGAGTTTCTGTGCGCTGCCCGTATCCGCCGCAGAAACCTACTATTTACGAATTCTATCCCTTCTTTACATACGTTGGCAAGCAAAAAAATGGTTAAAACAAAAAGCAGCCAAGGTATCCGATTGACTCCAAATAAGATGAAATATTGGGCCGCAAGCGGCCTGCGGGCCGGGGCCAGTTCCGATCCGGTCCACAGGCCCAAACACTGCTACCTAAGCTGAATCAGGTTGCCCGGAGCCTCTTAGGGCGCCGGACCGCGGGTGAGAAAAGCCATGCGGCCCCGAGCCTGGGCCGAAGTTGGCTGCGCGGAAGGCCCGACGGGATTGCCCGCGGGTGATACAAGCTCGCCCCGACCAACCAAGGGCAGCGCGTCAACTATCCGCCTGCCCGACTGGTTCGGCGTATCTGGCGCTTACGCATTCATTTGCCGCCCTGGCGGTTGGGGACGGCGAATTTCCAGTCGCCGGCGTCGGTCAGAGCCAGCCAGAAACCATTGCCGCCGGTGCCGGAGGCCACTTTGACCAGCACTTCGTTCCAGCCTTCGGCCAGCTGCGCGTCGAAGTGGAACTGCCGCTTCACCGGCACACCGTCGCCGGAAACGAAATCGCGCGCCACTTCGCCGTTTATCCAAAGCTTGAGCCAATAATCGACCCCGTAGGCGAAACGTACCCGCCGCTTGGCCGGCGACCAGATCCGCATGGCGGCATAGTGGATGCTGCCGGTCAAAACCCCGGTCAAGGCTTGAAAATTGACGAAATCCTCCGCCGGCGGCGCGGGCCGCCAAGCGACTTTGCCGGCGGCCGGGCCGGACGATTCGGGGGGATAGGCCTTGTCGCGCATGAAGCTCTCCACTTCCGCCAGCGCCCGGGCCGTGCCGGTCGCCCGGGCGAAGCAGTAGGGGCCGGCCAGAATCCAGTGGCTCGGCGCCAGATCGCGATATCGGGGTTCGCAGTGCAGAAAATTCACCGCCGCGAGCGAATTCTGTTGATTGCGGAATTCCGCCGCGACCTGTCCCTCCGGCAGCGCCGCTTCCGATTCGAAAAGCGTCAGGCGCGCGCGCGGCCGGCCTTTCTCCCGCGGCAGAAGCCCCACGGTTTGGCCGCCGATGAGGAGTTCGGTCGGCCCGTAGCCGTCGCCCACGACGTGCGCCACCGCCACGCGATAGCGGCAATCCGCCGGCAGCGGCAGCGTGAATTTCAAGGCCTGCTTGACCCGGACCAGGGTTTCGCCCGCCCAGTCGGGACAGAGCTTTTCGCTCGGCGCCAGGGCCGCGCCCGGCCGGGAGCGCGGGAGGATGTCTGCGGCCGACAGCGCATCGAAGGGGCGGATGGTCGGCCGCCCCTGGCGGTCGGGCGCCAGCAGCCGGTTATAGGTCCAGCCGGCGGGCATGCCGGCGGTGGTCTCGGAAAAGATCAGCTGGTGGTTCAGCCGGTAGGCTTCGGCCAGGGCGCTTTCCGCCCCGTCGGGCGCGCCCGGAACGAGCAGGAGGTCGAATTCGTGGACGCCCTGGTCGGCCACCGGATAGGGGTTGACCGGCGGAATGACGAAGGGGGCGTGGTGGGCGTAGACGGCCGAACGCAGCAGAGTCAACCGGATCGTGCCGTCGGGCTGCACGTCGGCGCCGTAGGCGTCGGGGCTGACGACGGTCAAGCCGGTCTGCTTTCCCGCCACCTCCACCACGTCCATCACCGGATACTCCCGGGCGTTGAGTGGACGCTCCAGCAGGGTGCCCGGCGTGCCGTCGCGGCGCTTGAGCACTTTGAATCCGGGGGGGATGAGCAGCTTGACCACTCGGTCCCGTCCTTGCCAGCTTAGGCGCAGCCGCAGGCGCAGGGCGGCGCTTTGGGCCTCCGCCTGCACCTGCCAACTCAGTTCGCCGGTCGAGGTGTGCAGGGTGTTGCTCAGCGTTCCGCGCAGCGGCCCCGGCTCCGTGACCGTCCAGGCCGACGCGGCGGCGAAAGTTTCCAGCAGAGTTCCGGCATAGCCCTCCACCTCGTGCGACCAGGTGTCGGAATCATCTGAGAACACCGCCACCCGCACTCCGTCTGCGCCCAGGCAGGAGCGGCCGGCGAAGCGGAGCGACTCGATGCCGGTGGCATTGCAGGTTGCGCTCAACCGGTCCGTCGCCAACGTCTGCCCCTCGACCGTCAGCGCGGTTTGGGCCGCGGCGGGGGCCGCGGATTGACGGCGCAGGGACAGGATGCGCCGCCCGCCGGCCGGAACGGTCAGGGGAAAGACGATCTGTTTATGGGCGGTGGCGGACTGGCCGGCGACCTCCTGATGGGGCGTCTCCCGCCCCTGTTCGTCCAGCAGGGTATAGAATTTCGGTCCGCCGTCGTACGGCAGCCACGGCCAGAATTCCGCCAGCCCGCACCACTCCCGGTCGCCCGGATTGTCCACCACGAGGCGTTGGTACGGGCGGGGCGGCAAGGCCACGTTGCGCCTTCTGGTCAGTTGCACCAGGGTGTCGCGGGCGAAGTTTTTGACCGCCCCCAGCTCGTCCAGCGCCTGGGCGCAGGCCTCCTTGACCGAACTGCCGCCGAGAATATCGTGAAACTGGTTGAAAGTGACCAGCCGCCAGGCTTCGCCTAAACGGTCCTGGAATTCCTTGGTCGCACCTTCCCGCGCGATCAGGGCCTGGGCCTGGGTGAGCATGATCTCGGCCCGGCGCATCTCGCGCTTGAGTTCGCGCACTACGGTATAGCAGCCCACCGCGTGGTAGTGGAGCTCGCCCTCGACCACGGGCAGCGCGCGGGCGCGGCGCTTCACCGCGTCGAAGTAGGCCCGCGGATGGCTAAAGCGCAGCTCGACGCCCGGAGCGTAGCGGCGATGCTCCAGGATCCATTCGATCTGTTCGCGCGTCGGGCCGCCGCCGTGGTCGCCGACCCCGTAAAAGCACATGGTATGCTCAGCCTTCGGTGCGGCGGCGGCGATTTCC
>CAYMGG010000534.1:0-3166 GCA_964389915.1 uncultured Planctomycetaceae bacterium | reverse complement strand
CAGGTAGAACCGTCCTGGCTCGGAGGTGTACTTTTCCAGCGCTTCCAGCCCGTTGGAGCAGGGCTCGACCTTCAGGCCCGCGCGGACCAGGATTTCGTTGACATAGTCGCGGACCGTGTCGTCGTCGTCGACCAGCATGACCCGTCGGCCGGCCGGAATGGCCAATTCGACTTTGACGCCGACCGGAGTGGCCGCCGTTTCGGTGGCCAGCGGCAGGCGCAGGCCGAAAATCGTCCCCTGCCCCGGTTCGCTCCGCACGGCCAACAGCCCGCCGTGATTGCGGACCGCCTCTTGAACCGAGGTCAGTCCCAGCCCGGTCCCCTTCTCCTTGGTGGTGAAGAAGGGATCGAAAATCTTCTCCTGCATGCGGGCGTCGATGCCGCAGCCGGTGTCGGCCACCTCCAACTCGGCGTAAAGGCCGGGGGCCTGTCCCGGGCGGTCGGACAACTCGGCGGGCGTAAGCTCGACCAGCTTGAGTCCCAGTCGCAGCCGGCCGCCGCGGGGCATCGCGTCGCGCGCGTTCAAACAGAGGTTGAGCAGGGCGTTCTGCAACTGGGAGGCGTCGCCCCGGATCAGCGCCCGTTCGACGGCGTAATGGCGCTCGACCCGAATCCGCCGGTCGATAGTGCGCTCCAGCAAGGCCAGGGTGTCTTCGGTCAGCCGCCGCAGATCGACTACCGCATCGCCCGCCGGCCCCTTGCGCGCAAAGGCCAGCAGCCGGCCGGTCAGGCCGGCGGCCCGGTCGGCCGAACGGTCGATCACGGCCGCATAGTTGCGCCAGGTGTCCTGGGGCAGCTCCTCCTGCAACAGGTTGGCGTAGCCCTTGATGCAGACCAGCTGATTGTTGAAGTCGTGGGCGATGCCCCCGGCCAGCTGGCCGACGGCCTGCAATTTCTCGGCCTGGGTCAGCCGCGCTTGCAGCCGCAGGTGCTCGCGCCGGGATTCGATGATCCGGGCCAGATCGTCCACCAGCATGGCCAGGTGCTTGACCCGGGTGGGCGTGAATTCGCCCGGCCGGGAGCCGTAGACCATCACCCCGTGGCTGATCTGTCCGCCAATGCGGGCCGGCAAGGCCAGGTTGGCCGCGTACCCGAGTTCGAGCGCATAATCCCGCCAGCGATGGAATCCTTCGTCATGGGCCAGATCGGCATAACCGAACGGCTGCCCGCCCAGAACGGCCTGGCTCATGGCGCAATTCGCGTCGGGCGAATCCGGCCGGCGGATGTCCAGCACCAGGCCGGCCAGATATTTGTCGGCCTGGCCGGCGTGATACAGCGGCCGGACCTGGCCGTCGCGGTATTCGCCGCACCAGGCCATGACAAATCCGTACTCTTCGACCAGGCCGGCCAGCTGCGCCTCCCACAGCTCGCGTTCGCTACCCTCCGCCGCCGCGCCCCGAACCCGGGCCAATACGGCGTGATAGGCCGCCGCGTCGCGCAGGGCCGCCTCGCCCCGCTTGATGTCGGTGACGTCGGTGGTGACCACCGCGCCGGCCAGCAAGCGCCCGGTTTCGTCACGGATGGGAAAGCGCCGGATCAGAAACCAGCGCAGCTCGCCCTCCGGCGAGATGGCCGCCTCCTCCCACGCCTGTATCTCGGCGAAAATTTCCCGTCCGGACAGATCCAGATTTTCACCGGACCGCCCCAGCATGCGCCAGCCGGCCGCCAGCAGCGCCGGCGTCGGCTGGCAACCGACCGCCTCCGCAGGGGAGGCCTTGCCCAGCGTCCGGGCGAAGGCCTGGTTGCAGGCCACGATGCGCCGGTCCAGATCCAGAATCAGGGCGTACTGCCCGCCGTATTCCAGCAGCGCAGTCAGGTAAGGGTCGAAACACAATCCCTCACCGGAGGCCTGACAATCGGCGTCAGCCATGGTCAATCCTGCTCCTTGAGCCCCAGGAATTCCATTTCGCACAGACGCGCCGGCAGGTCGATGCGGGTGATGCGCACCCGCACCTCCTGGCCGAGATGGAAGCCCGGCGCCTGCCCGCCGCCCCGCAGACCGCGCTTCTTCTTGCCGGCGTCGGCCCCCGCCGGCGGCTCCTCGCGGGTGGAGAATCCCTTCTTCTCCAGCATCCACCGGGGAATCATGCTCTCGACGAAATACTTTTCGATCTCGACGAAGATGCCGAACTTGCGGATGCCGGTCACCACGGCCAGAAAATCCCGCTGCTCGCGGCGGGAGAGCAGCTCCAGCCGGCGGAAATCCTTGACCGCGTTCTCGATCTCGGCCGCCCGGCGCTCGCGGCCGGAGGTGTGCTTGCCCAGAGACTCCAGGGCCTTGCCCCCCCGCTCGGGCAGCTTGTTCATCCGCTTGGCCAATTTCTCGGCGCCGGCGGAGAAGCAGGCCTCCAACTGCTGGTGCAGATGCAGGTCCGGATAGCGCCGGATCGGCGAGGTGAAGTGCAGATAATGCGGGAAGTTCAGGGCGAAATGCCCGATCTCCGGGTCCGGGGCGTAGACCGCCTGGGTGAAGCTCTTCAGGATCGCCAGGTTGATGGCGTGCTCCTCGGGCCGGCCGGCGACCTTGGCCAGCACGGCGTTGAGCCGGTCACGCCGGAAAGGCAGCTTGAACGGATAGCCGCTGGAGGTCAGAAAGGCCGCCAGCTCCTCGACACTCTCCTCGGCCGGCGGCGCGTGCACCCGGTGGAGCACGCCCAGACCGTTGCGGCCCGCCCACTCGGCCACCGCGGCGTTGGCCGCGAGCATGAACTCCTCGACCAGCTGGTGCGACTCGTCGTGCGGGACCATGACGATGTCCTGGGCCAGCCGGTTCTCGTCCAAAAGCACCTTGAATTCGGGCATGCTCAGCTCGATCGCCCCACCCTCGCGCCGGGCGGCGCGGATGGTCTGGGCCAGTTCGTGCAGAATCCGCAGCGACCGCAGCACCTCGGGCGTCTCGCCGGCGGCCGCCTCGCCCGCGTCGAGCAGGGCCTTGACCTCCTCGTAGGTGAACCGCCGGCAGCTGCGGATGAAGCTGCGGTGAATGGAGTAGTTGGTCCGCTTGGCGTTGCGGTCGTAGTGGATGAAGACGGTCTTGGTCGGCCGCACCTCGTCGGGACGCAGGGAGCAGAGATTGTTGGAGAGCTCTTCCGGAATCATGGGAATGACCCGGTCGGGCAGATAGACGCTGGTGGCCCGTTCGCGGGCCTCGTGGTCGGCGGCCGAGC
>CAYMGG010000533.1:0-3180 GCA_964389915.1 uncultured Planctomycetaceae bacterium | reverse complement strand
GCAATTCGGCTTGCACGTCGCGCAAGGCCTGGTTGGGCGTGACCAGGCGCAGGCCGGCACGTACCTGGACCGAATCGGCCGGCAGATGTGACGTATAAAGGCGCACGGCCGCCGGGGTCGAGGTTTTGGCGCCCGGCGTGACGGTCAGGTGCACCAGTTCGGGCGGGGTGGGCAGAATGCCATAAATGTAAAGCGCGGTCTGATGGCTGGCGGCTCCGCGCGGCTGGCCGTGCCGGTCATGGGTCCAGAGCAGCCAGCGCCAGGTCTGGGCCAGGTGGTCTTCCCGAAAGCCGGGCAGGCGAAACAAGCCCCGGTCGATTTTTAGCCAATTGCCATGTTTGACATGATAAGGATGGTTTTCGACCCGATAGCCGGCTTCCCGAGCCTGGCGTGCCGTGAAATAGCCGGCCTGCAATTGGGCCAATTCCGCCAGCAGGTCACGTCTTTCTCGGGTTGGGCAATGTAGAGTCATGGTGGTCATTAGCCTCAAACTCGGATTCGTCCCGCTTACTGCTGAATAGATTCTAGACTTTGGGACTATAAATCAGAAATCTAACTTTAAAAAAAACTATTAATCTTAGTATTAAACATATTATAACCGCAAAGAATGTGGATATTTTCATAAAACTCCCATTATTACCTATTTATGTTATAAAAGCGCTGCAAAATTGTTTGCTAGATAAAATCAAGTCGAACGAAAGGATGGGTTGAAAAATGGCAAATAATAGAGGCCGGCAATTAGAAATACGCCGCTTTTAGTCTGGGAACAAATTAATGTATAGATGGCCGATTACAATAATCTATGGCTTGCGGATTATGAATTAGCGAGGGAATGATGATGAAATCCGACAATATTAATCAGTTACAGATGGCGAAACCGAAAAGGCGGTCGACGATGCGGCCCAGCCGGCAAGAATTCTGGGGTCTGGTTTTGGCCGGATTGATCTTGTCCGCCGGTGTGATCCGGGGCGGCGAGGCTGAGCCGGACCTGGTTTTCAGTCAGCCGGAGCAGGAGAAGCCAAGCGATATCCGCCAGCGGGCCGAGCGGCTGTTCAAAATGGGCGAGGTGGAGACGGCGCGGGCTGAGTTCGAACGGGCCGTGGCCGCCGGTCTGAACGGCCGGGAGCACCTGGAAGCGCTCTTCGGCCTGGGGCGCTGCCAGATCTTGCAGGGTGAATTGTGGGAAGCGTTTCAGAACCTGGAGGCAAGTTTCCCCGGCGAGCTGGAAGCCGAGGCCGTTTCCGCCCGCGTCAAGGTCGAATTCGACCTGGCTCAGCGCCTGCTCAAGCTGGCCGGCCAGCCGGTTCCCGGGGCGGTCGATGATAAAAAAAATCTCACCGGATGGGAGGCGGCCTCTCGCGTTTTCGCCGCAATTGTATATAATGATCCCTTGGCCTCGGAAGCGCCGGCCGCCCTTTTGGCGAGTGGCGATTGCCTCGAGCGGCTGGGGCGCTGGCCGGAGGCCGAGCAGAACTACCGCCGGCTGATCGCCGCGCATCCGGACACCAACGAGGGCCGGTTGGCGCGGGCCGCGTTGGCGGAGCTGCTGGTTCGGCATCGGCGCGAATCAGGCCGGGCCGACCGGGCCGCCCGCGAGGCGGCGCAGCTGCTCGACGAGGCCATCGCCGGCGAGAAACCCGAACCGGCCGGCGCGGGCGCGGGACTGAAGGAAAAGATCGCCGCCGCCCAGCAGGCCCGCGACGAGGCCCAAGCCGCGGATCTGATCGAGCGGGCGCGGTTTTACCTGCGCGGCACCGAGCGGCAGCGCAAGTCCGGGCTGTTCGTCCTGCAGGACGCGGTGCACAAGTACCCGCAGACCAAGGCGGCCCAGGAGGCGCGAAAACTCCTGGACCAGGCCGGCGTGGAACTGGCCGCGGCCGGCGAAGAGAAGAAAGGCGCGCCAAACAAGTAGGCGGGCGGTCCGCCGCGACCCGGGCGCCAGAACGGCTGAACGAGCAAAATGAACGAATCTCCCACGCAGCATCCGGAATCTCCGCGCCATGACCCGCGCTTCTCGCCTGCGGGTATTTTCATTTCGCGCCGCCGCGGCGGGCTGGGGCTCTGGTTGCTGGCCGGGCTGCTGGCCGGGGCCGCCCCGACCTTCGCCGCCCAGTGGGAATGGACCCGCGGCCAGGGCTGGAGCGAGGGCGGGGGCAAGCCCCAGGGCACGCCCACCGAACAGCTGCGCCTGGCCTACCGCCTGGAGAAGGGCGGCGAATATTACGACGCGGCCAAGCAGTACTTCGCCCTGATCGACGCCTACCCCGACAGCAACGAAGCCGGCGTCGCCCTCCAGCGCCTGGCCAAGTGCCTCTTCGAAATGGAGAACTACTACCAGTCCTTCAAGGCCATCGAGCAGGTGCTGGAGACCTACCCCAAGAGCGGCCGGGTCTCCGATCTGGTGGCCATCGAGTTCAAGATCGCCCAGAAGCTTCAGGCCGGCGCGCGCAAGAGCGTCTTCGGTCAGGACGACGAGGATCCGCTGGCGCCCCAGAGGGCGGCGGTGGAGGTGTATGAGGCGGTCTACAAGCGCGATCCCTACGGCCCCTACGCCGACGACTCGCTGCTCATGCTGGGCGACTGCTACTTGGAGCTCAAGCAGCCGGCCGAGGCCCGCGAGAAGTACCAGCGCCTGCTCTCCGAATTCAGCAAGAGTTCGCTGGCCGACTTGGCGCGGGTGGGGCTGGCCCGGGCCGACGTGGTCGAGGGCAAGGCCGAAAGCGGCCAGGTCGGCGCGCTCATCAAGGAGATGCGCGGGCGCAACACCGCCACCGCCGAAGGTGAGGGCAAGGATAAGGACCAGCGCCTGGCCAAGGTCGAGGAGAGCCTGAATCAGCTCGAGGAGATGGAAGCCGAGAAGATGTGGAAGGCGGCCGAGTTTTACGAGAAACGCGGTTCGCCCGAGAGCGTCAAGGCCGCCATCTTCACCTACGGCGAGATTGTCCGGCGCTTCCCCAAGAGTTCCTACGCCGATTCCGCCCGCGAACGGGCCGGCGAGCTCAAGGTGCCGGGCGAGAAGCTGATCGACACCAGTCGGATCAACCTCAAGATCAATCCCTTCCGCCAGAAGGAGAAGCCGCCGTTCGTGACTCCGCAACGGGGGCCCGACGCGGTCAACAGCGAGACCGTGCCCGTGCCGGGCGTCGCCGCGGCCGAGACGCCGGGCGTGTCGGTGGCGGG
>CAYMGG010000532.1:0-3196 GCA_964389915.1 uncultured Planctomycetaceae bacterium | reverse complement strand
CCAGCCGGGCTTGTCGATCGCGGGCCACTCGGCCGGCAGCCAGGCCGGATCGAAGGCCAGCTTATTACTCATGGTCCAGCTGCCGGCGTCCAGCAGATCGGCGTCTTCCGGCGCGGAAACCACCAGGGCCAGGAAGCCCGGCCCCCATCGGTCGGTGGAATTGTCCTCGAACGACCGGTAGATCCGGCCGTTGGCGTAAGTGATGGGCATGGGGGCGCAATGGTAATTGGGCGCGTCGTGGAAATAGCCGCCCCGGAAGAGCAGGCCGCTCTTGCCGTCGCGGGGATGAGTCCAAGTGAAACCGCCGTCGTCGCTGCGGCGGATGACGATCGAGCCGTACTGCTGGGTGGTGCCGAAGAGATAGACCGCGCCGCGGTGCATGAACAGGCTGCTCCAGTAGGCGTTGGCCACCAGGGTCAGCCGCTTCCAATTGACGCCGTCATCCTCGGAACGGTAAACGGCGGTGAGATGTTCCTCGCCTTCGGCGTTGCGCGGACAGCCGGGGCCGAAGAAATCGTGACTCGCCAAAAGCGCCCCGTCCGGCAGCCGCACCAGGGCCGGACTGCCCAGATAAGTCTTGGTCCGCGGGTCTTGGTAATGCAGTTCGGTGAAACGCATGACATTTTCCCTTTCGGAAGATCCTAAATATATCCGGAATGGCGCGGGAAGCCAATCAATCCAGCTCCGCCAGCTTGATTCGAAAAACCTCCACTGCCTCCTTCTGACGGGTGCAGGCGACCAGCAGCGCCCCGTCGTGAACCAGCGAGTGCGGATAACCGTACTGGCCGCCCTTGTGCAGGCCGGGGCGTTTCATTGTGAACGGCTCGTCGGCGATCACGAAGTGCCGATCGAACCGGCAGCCGTCCTCACTCAGCGACAGAACCAGCCGGTGACGCCCCCAGTGCGGATCGGCGTCGGGATTGCCCACGTAATAATGGCGCCCGTCCGGCAGGCGACCGAAATGGAACTTGGCCTGATTGTCGGTGAATTCGGTGGGCCGGGGCGGGCTCCAGGTCTGGCCACGATCCGAACTCTCGCTCAGCCACAGCCGGCGCCCTGTGCCGCAGCGCAACAGCATGTGCAACCGGCCGTCGCCGGTCTGATAGAAGGCCCCTTCGCACAGCGAGACCGGCCAGCCCAGCCGGGCCTGCAAGGTCTGAAAGCCTTCCGAGTCATCCACCACCTCGGCGGCCAACTCGGGCGGAAAGAGCCCGGCGGCCCGCCAGCCGGTCAGGCCGGTCGGATCGTCGGTGAAGGGGAACATCACGTTGCCGACCAGGATCAGCCGCCCGCCGGCAATGGCCTGCGGGCCGTGGTTGGGCACGATGGGCAGGCCGACCGCGCCGATCGGACGCCAGCTCTCTCCGTCCGGGGTCAGCCAGATCTGGCAGCCGGTATGGCAGTGCCGGGCATCGCCGCGCGGGCGAACGCCCTCGACCAGCGAGGCCGAATCGTACTCGTACTGGCCGATGTAGGCGGCCAGCCCGGCGGACGAAGCATACAGTCCGGCGGCGGTCAGGACCCGCTCGCTGGTCGTGCCGGTTTGGCTGTCGGCCAACACCCGCGGCGCGGTCCAGGTCCGAAAATCCGCCGAACTGGCGGTCAGTACCCGTTGGCCCAGATCGTCCTCGTTCACTCGTCCGCTGGACCAAATGAGATGATAACGGCCTTTAAAAAACGCCAGATGCGGATGGTGCGAATAAGTCCATTCCGCAGCCGGTTCGTGGACCAATCGCCGCTCTCCGGCTAGCCGCGGCAGCGTCTGGCCGCTGGCAAAACCGTTGCCGATGTCATGGGCCAAAATTCTTCTCCTTGCGGAAGGTCGGGATTATCCGCCGTCGCCTTATTCGGCCGTCAAGCGCAAAAGGGCGTCCTGCCAGGCCGCGTCGTCGGGGTGGGCCGGGTTCTGCGGCAGACGGCAGCGGTCGGTAAGAGAGAGGCCGCGCCGTTGCAACAGCCGCTTGACCGTACCGGGGTAATTGTTGCGGATCAGGGCGTCGATCAGCACCAGCCGGGCCTGCAAGCGCTCGGCCGCCTCGGGCGGGAGATCCGGCTGGCAGAGCCGGGCGTAGAGTTCGGGGAAAGCGTTAGCGCCGATGGGCGAGAGCCCGGCCGCGCCGGCCCGCAAGGACACCAGCGCCGTGGGCGTGTGGGCGTTGAACAGCCCCAAGGAACTGCCGGCGACCGCCGCCGACCGCCGGACCAGCTGTTCGGCATTGCAACAGGTGTCCTTGAAATAGAGGAAGCGCCCGGTCCCGGCCGCCCAACGCAGGGTCTCGGTCCCCAAGAGCAGCTTGTACGGCACCGGGCATTCATACAGCCCGAGGGCCAGATCGGTCCGGGCCAGCACCGCTTCCAGGCCGCGCCGCAACGCCGTTTCGCCAGCCTCGGCCGAACCGAACTGGTTGGTGGTGAACACCACGGCCGCCGCGCCGGTCCCGGCCAGCCGCTCGGCCAGTTCGATTGTTTCGTCCAGGTCGGCCCCGAAAGCGCCGGCGGTCACGATCTGGGCCCGGCCCTCGGCCCGCCGGACGATCCGGCCGACCAACTCCACCCGCTCGTCCGGAGTCAGGTCGTACATTTCGCTCGACAGGCAGCAGGCGAACAGGCCGGCCGAGCCCTGGTCCAGATACCAATCGGTCAATTCATCCAGCGCCGGCCAGTCGATGGCGCCGTCCGGCCGAAAGGGGGTGAGCATCACGGGCCAGAGCCCGGTCTTCAGGCCGCGCCCGATCCGGGCGGCCGACGGCGACAACGAAGCGCTGAACATGGCGGAGTCCTCGACATCCGGGTTCGGCCGGGCCCGCCGCGCCGAGGCGGCGCGAACAGTTCGGGGGCTGGCGGCTCTCTGTCTATTGTATACAATGCATAATTGGCCTGAGCAAGCCCTTCCCTTATTTTTTGTTTCACTCCGCTTCGGGAAGGGGCTTCTGGCCGCGCCTCACGTCACGCAACTAACTATTTCACAACTAGTTATCGGTCTTTTAGTGCCAAGAAAATGTCGGTTTTTAACCTCACAAGCCCCGATGTTACTCCAGTTTTTAGAGGGGGATGCCCTGCCCCGGGGCCTCAGCCTAGACGCTGCCGGGAAAGGGAAATCGCGGGACGAAACGAAGCTTTGTCGATTCCCAACCATTGGGGCCGATTCAGGGGAACCTTTTTTACAAAAAAGGTTCCCCTGACCCTTCCAAAAAAC
>CAYMGG010000531.1:0-3200 GCA_964389915.1 uncultured Planctomycetaceae bacterium | reverse complement strand
CGTGGACAATTCCAAGGTTCTGCGCGTGACCGGCTTGAAGCAGGCGGATTTCATGCCCCTGCGCAGTGGCCTGGAAAAAGAACTGCGCGCGCTGCCGAAAGACACGGTCTGGCCCGATGCCAGCGCGGTCTGGGAAAGGATGGATGCTTACCTAAAGGGACTCCACTCCTGAAACCAGAAGCGGTCAAGAGCGGCAAAATGTGAAAACCTGACCTGCAATTCAAGTGGATTGACTGGCATTACGGAGCTGAAAGTTTATGGAAAAAATCAAAGTCGGGCAGATTGGTGTCTGCCACGAGCACGCCAGCGGCAAGATGAACACCCTGCGCCTGCTGAGCGATTTATATGAAATCGTCGGCGTGGTCGACGACCGGCAGACTCAGGCGGCCCGCTTTGCCGGCGACGACCTGAAACCTTACGACGGTTTGAAGTGGCTGACCGAAGAGGAGTTGTTCAATTATCCCGGGCTGGAGGCCGTGGTGGTCGAGACGCCCAACGCGGATCTGGTGCCCGCGGCGCTGCGCTGTGCCGAGCGGGGGTTGCCGATGCACTTGGACAAGCCGGGCGGTGAAGACCTGGCCTTGTTCGACAAGTTCATCGGCTGCTGCCGGGCGCGCAAGGTGCCGTTCCAGATGGGCTATATGTTCCGGGGCAATCCGGCCTTTCAGTTGTGCCAAAAGGCGGTCCGCGAAAATTGGCTGGGCGAGGTTTTCGAAATCCAGGCCTCTATGAGCCACAACTACGGCGGCCAAGCCTATCAACCTTACATCGGCAGCTTCAAGGGCGGCATCATGTTCAACCTCGGCTGCCACCTGATCGATTTCGTGGTCGCCGCGCTGGGCCGGCCGACGGGCGTGACGCCGTTCCTGAAATCGGCCGGCGGCGTGGCGGATCACATCAAGAACAATTGTTTGGCGGTTCTGGAGTATCCGCGCGCCACCGCGACGTTGCGCTCCTGTAGTTACGAAATCGAGGGACACTGTCGCCGGCTGCTCAAGATCTGCGGTTCCAAGGGAACGATCGAGCTTTGCCCGCTGGAGCGGTTCGACGGCCGGCCGCTGGAAATGAAACTGACCTTGAGTGAGCCGGCCGGGCAGTATCCGGCGGGAACCCACACGCTCGGCTTCGGCGCGCAGCGCGACCGTTACGAGGCGCAGTTGCGGGAATTGGCGAAAATCGTCCGCGGGGAGATGGAAAACCCCTACACCTACGAACACGACCACCTGGTCCAGGAGGTGGTGCTCGCCGCCTCCGGTTATATGAAATGGAAGAACTAGCATGCATGCGATTCTGATCACCGACAAGCAGGAATTGGTCTGGCGCGAGGTGCCCGACCCCGCGCCCCGGGCCGACGAGGTCGTCATCGACGTCAAGGCCACCGCGCTCAATCGCGCCGACCTGATGCAGCGGGCCGGGCAGTATCCGCCTCCGCCGGGCTGGCCGGAGTGGCCGGGGCTGGAGGTGGCGGGCTTGATCCGGACCGCGCCGGCCGGAAGCCGCTGGCGGCCCGGCGACCAGGTCTGCGCCCTTTTGGGTGGCGGCGGATACGCCGAGCAAGTGGCCGTGCCGGCGGGCATGGTGCTGCCGGTGCCGGCCGGCCTTTCGCTGGCCGAGGCGGCGGCGATCCCGGAAGCGTTTGCCACTTCCTATTTGAATCTCTGCCTGGAGGGCGGCTTGCAGGCGGGCGAGACGGTCTTCATCCAGGCCGGCGCCAGCGGCTTGGGCATGGCCGCCATTCAACTGGCCAAATTTCTGGGCGCCAAGGTGGTGACCTCGGTCGGTTCGCCGGAAAAAGCCGAATTCGTCCGCCGGCTGGGCGCGGACGTGGTCATCAACCGCAAGACCGAAGATTTGGCCGCGGCCATGGCCCGGCATCCGGTCAATGTCGGCCTGGACTGCGTGGGTGGGCCTGAGCTGGGCCGTTGCCTGGAGACCCTCGCGCCGGGCGGACGGTGGATCGTGATCGCCACGCTGGGCGGGGCCAAGAGCGAAATCGACATGAATCATTTTTTCAAGCGCGGCCTGCGCCTGATCGGCAGCACGCTACGCAGCCGGACCTCGGAAATGAAGGCCAAGATCCTGGCCGAACTGGAAACCCGGCTCTGGCCCGCCTTCACCGCCGGCAAGCTCAAGGCGCTGGTGCATCAGATCCTGCCGATCACTAAGGCTGAAGCCGCCCACGCGATTCTGCAACAGCAGGAGAATCTGGGCAAGGTCGTGCTCAGCGTCGAGTGACGCTTTTTTCCGACGGCTGCGGACCGGAGTCCGGGCCGGCGACTGACGGTTTTGCGGAAGGATGACTTATGCGTTTTCAGGACCGGGTGGCGATCGTGACCGGCGCGGCCTCGGGCATGGGGCTGTTGTGCGCGCAGCAATACGCCGCCGAGGGTGGCAAGGCGGTGCTGGTGGACGTGAACCAGGAGCGCGTGGCCGCGGCCGCCGCCGAGATCGGCGCGCGGGGCGGAACGGCCGTCGGCGCGGCGGCCGACATTCGCGACTACGCGCAGGTCAAGGCGGTCGCCGATCTGGCCGTGGAAAAATTCGGCCGGATCGACATCATGGTCAATTGCGCGGGCGGGGCCTCGTCGCGGGTGAAGGGCAAGCCCGGCCTGCCGTTCCACGAGCAGCCCATCGAGGTGATCGACTGGGGCCTGGACGTCAATCTGAAGGGCGCGTTATATTTCTGCCACGCGGTGTTGGGGCAGATGATCAAGCAGCAGAGCGGCGTCTTCATCAACCTGGGTTCGGTCGACGGCGTGACCGGTTCGACCTGCCTGGACTACGGTGCGGCCAAGAGCGCCATGATCGGCCTGACCAAGTCGCTGACCGTGTACGGCTCGCCCCACGGCATACGCGCCTGCTGCGTCTCGCCCGGCCCGGTGCTGACCCGGCCGGAGATGGCCAACATGAAGACCCGGCTGGGCCGGGCGGCCGAACCTCAGGAGATCGTGGATCTGATTCTCTACCTGAGTTCGGACCAGGCCGCGTTCATTACGGGGACGAATTACATCATCGATGGCGGTTGCAGCGTCGGTGCGTTCTGAGCCGGCGGCGCGGCGGTCAAAGGCTGATGCGGAAAATTTTCGGCCTGAAACCGGGAACAGCATTTTGCTAATTCGATCGCGGATGAATGCAGAGCGGGATAAAGTTTTTTGAAAGAGTTTGAGAGAACTTTTTTTCAAAAAAGTTCTCTCAAAACT
>CAYMGG010000530.1:2928-3210 GCA_964389915.1 uncultured Planctomycetaceae bacterium | reverse complement strand
CATGCCGTTGAAGTACCGGAGCGTGCCACGATCTGCTCGGAACCTCCTGCCCGCTGCCCGGTTGGGGCGGGAGAAAGTTATCGCCGCTCGCGTTGTTGAGGATCAGCGGGCGTTCAGGCCGCGGAGCCGGCGAGAGTTTTTTGGCGGGATTTGGGGGACCTTTTTTGCAAAAAAGGTCCCCCAAATCAGTCACTATTGCCGTGAATTGATATTATGCCCTGGCTCGGACAGCCATTCTCCGGCCGGAGATTTCCAGCCGACGGAGCCCTAAACCCCATATTT
>CAYMGG010000530.1:0-2918 GCA_964389915.1 uncultured Planctomycetaceae bacterium | reverse complement strand
GCGATTTTTTCTCGCGATCACCGGCTGGTTGGTGCAGATCAAGATTGACTTTTACGGTGAATGAATAAGCCGCCGATGGGCGAACCTGACCGGGAGGGAAGGGGGGAGCAAGAAAATGCTCCCCCCCCTCGGAAGTGCGTAGCTTAGGAGGCGGCGGCCGGGGTCGGTTCTTTGCGCAGGTGCGGCGCGCGGGCGCTCCATTCGGCCACCGCCCGGCCGGCGACGCGGGCGTTGCCCAGCACGCCCGCGCCGGCCACGCACCCGCCCTCGCAGGCCATCACCTCGACCAGATTGCCGGGGCAGCCGCCGGCGGCAAAGCCGGCCAGTCGGCGGACCGCCTCGGGCGAGAGGCCGTTGACCGCCACCGGCCGGACCTCGGCCTGGTCGCCGACCAGATGCTTGACCGCCGCGGCTACGCCGCCGGTCACGGCGAAGCCCCGGCCTTCGGCGCTGCCCGCGGCCGTGACCGTGCCGCCCTCGCAGACGGCCACCTCCACATCCCGGGCCACGAACATCGCGCCCAGTTCCTCGAAGGTGAGCACATAGTCCACCGCCGGATCGCGCAAGCCCTCGACGCGCTTGGCCACGCAGGGGCCGATGAAGACGGTCACCGCCCGCGGATCGCGCCGCTTGACCCATTCGGCCGTGTAGTGCATCGGCGTGGGCGTGTCCGAAACCCGCTCGGCCAGTTGCGGCAGATGCTTGCGCACCGCCTCTAGATAGGCCGGGCAGCAGGAGGTGGTCATGAACGGTTCGCCCCGCTCCAGGCGCTCGACGAATTCGTGCGCCTCGGCCCGGGCGGTGGCGTCGGCCCCGTGGGCCACCTCGACCACCAGGGCGAAGCCCAAGAGCCGCAGGGCCGCGCTCAGCTGATCCAGCTCGCCGGGGAACTGGCCGGCCACGGCCGGCGCGATCAGGGCCGCCACCGGCCGGTCCGGATCGGCCAGGGCGCGCAGCACGTCGATCAGCTGCGAGCGCTCCATCACCGCGCCGAAGGGACAGCCGCGCATGCAGCGCCCGCAGCTGATGCAGCGCTCCGGGTCGATCACCGCCTTGCCGTCCTCGCCCTTATGAATGGCCTGGACCGGGCAGGCCTCCTCGCAGGGCACGGGGATGCGGGTCACGGCGTGGAAGGGGCAGACCGCCGCGCACTTGCCGCAGCGGATGCATTTTTCCGAATCGATCCGCGCCCGGCCGCCCTCGAAGCGGATCGCGTCGAAGGGGCAATTGACCGCGCAGGGCCGGGCCACGCAGCCCTGGCAGGCGTCGGTCACCAGGTAGCGGCTGGGGGCGCAGCCCTGGCAGGCGATGTCCAGGACGGTCATGATCGGGCCTTCGACCTCGGTCCGGGCCAGGGCCCGGCCGGCGTATTCGCCCAGCGGCGTGAAGTCGTCGGTCTCGTCCTCCAGCGCATAGCCCAGGGCGGCGATGCAGCGCGAGCGCAGGACCGCCCGGTCCTTGTACAGGCAGCAGCGCGTGGCGGCCTGGCCCTTGGGGCGGATGCGGTACGGAATCCGGTCGGCCTCGGCCTCCAGCCGTTTTTCGTAAAAGGCGCGGGCCAGCCGGATGAGCACTTCCCGGCGCAGCCGGGTGGCGTTGTTCTGGCAATCCATGAGGTCTCTCCCTTCAGCTCGTAGCCCGCAGACGCGCTTCGAGCTTGGCCAGCAGCGTCTGCACCGTGGCGGCCGCGACCACCTCGCCGTCGATCTCGGCGTAGGGCGCTTTACCGTACTTGCGGTCCTGGCAATGCCCCAGGCAACTGGCCCCCGTCACCTCCACCCGGTCGCGCCACTCGGCCGGCAGCAGCTCCGGCAGGAGCTGGCTCTCCGACGCGCCCATCACGTGGCAGGTCGTGCCCAGGCAGATCCGCACCTTGATCGGTTTCATCCTCTTCTCCCTTCAGACGTATTGCAGCGTCACTTCCTTCAAATAACGGTCGCGCAGGAGGGCCGCCAGGCGCTTGATGATGTTGCGGCGGATCTCCAGATCCACGGGCAGGGTCGGATCCTGATGCGCCTCGTTGATCCGCGTGCCCACCAGAAACTCGATGGAGTCGCTCTCCAGCAGAAGCTCGGCCAGCCGGCCGGCCGCGTCGGCCGGAAAGTCGGCCCCGGCCAGTTCCAGATACTGGGCCGTGCGGGTCAGGGTCAGGATGCCTTCGGTGACCAGATCCGCCCCGGGCAGGACCGAGACACCGGGCAGGTCGCCCAGTGCGCCGCCCAGCGGCGTGTGCACCTCCCGCCGCAGTTCCCGGGCCACCAGATTGGCGGTGGTGCCGCCGCAGATGGCCCGCCGGCCGCGAAAGGTGTCCAGCCGCCTAGCGATCTCGCGGTCCCGTTCGGCCGCGAAGGGCGGCCCGGAGAGGACCAGCAGCCGCCGGGGCTGGCGAAAATAGAAGACCGCGCAGGAGATGTCGTCGCGCGCGACCTGGCCCGGTTCCTTGCGCACCGCCTCTTCGACTATTTCCCGGGCCAGGCGCCGGGCCGAGAGCCCGGGCTCCCGCCGCACCAGCCGGGCGGCGAAGTCGGCGCAGCCGCTCCAACGCCAGCCCAGTTTCCACTGCTCGCTGCCCAGGCCGGCCTGGGTCACGCCGTCGGAGCAGATCACCAGCCGGTCCTCCGGCCGGGTGGCCACCTGGGCGGCGTAGATCGGCGACTCCTCCGGCCCGCCCGCGGCCAGCCGGGTCCGGCGCAGCTCGTGGCCCAGGCCGTCGCGCAGCAGCAGGAACTGCGGATTGCCCTGCTCGACGATCCGGGTGGCCCCGTGCAGTACGCAGTCCACCAGGGTGAAGGTGGCGTAGCGGATCCGCCGCACCTGGCAGACCGGCAGGGCGGCCAGGATGACGGCGCTGCCGCGCACCAGATCCCGGTTGGCCGCGCAGAAACGCAGGGCCATGGTCGCGGTGAGCGAGGCCAGGA
>CAYMGG010000529.1:0-3228 GCA_964389915.1 uncultured Planctomycetaceae bacterium | reverse complement strand
TGCGGGAAGTTCGGCGCGAATTTCGACCCTCACCCCCAGCGGCTTCAACTCCTCGGCGGTCTGGCGGATCTGCACGGTGTCGCCGCCGGGCCAGTCGTCCAGATCGGGGCGCACCAGGAACAATACCCGTCCGATTCCAGAGCGGCCGGGGTCGACGGGGCGGCGGGTCAGATTTTCGCTCACGACGGAGTCATTCTCGCGAATTCCGGATATAGCCCGCGCAGGCCACGGGCGCTTCGCCTGGCGCCTGCGCTGACAGGATTTCCTGTTGCGACTCCTCAGGCGGGTCGTACAAAGTCCGGGGATCGGGCTGCTCCTCCAGGTCCTGGCGGTCGGGATTCAGTCCGTCTCCGCGCAAGACGACGAAGACCGTCTTGCAGAGGATGGCCAGATCCAGCAGCAGCGACTGGTGCTTCAGATAAAACAGATCCAGTTCGATCCGCCGGGCCAGCGAGGGATCCCCCCGGCTGACGACCTGCTGGTAACCGGTGATGCCCGGCTTGCACTTCAGCCGCCGCTGCTGCCAGGGATTGTAGCGGCGCACCAGCTCCAGCCGTTCGGGCCGGGGACCGACCAGGCTCATCTCGCCGCGAATCACGTTCCACAGCTGGGGGAACTCGTCCAGGCTGAAGCGCCGCAGGAGCCGGCCGAAGCGGGTCACGCGCGGGTCTTCCCGCAGATTGAAAACCGGTTCGGGCAGGGCGGCGAAATCGACCAGCTCCCGCAGCCGCCGGTCGGCGTCCTCCTCCATGGTGCGAAACTTGTACATCACGAACGGCTTTTTGTGGGCGCCGATCCGCACCTGGGCGAAGAAAACCGGCCCCCGGCTGGTCAGCCGGACGCCCAGCATGATGAGCAGCCACAGCGGCAGTCCGCCCAGCAAAAGCAGGCCGCTCAAGCCCAGGTCGAGGGCGCGTTTGAAGACCGCGAACAGGGGGTGCAAAGAGGCGTCTTGGAGCACGATCAGCGGCGAATCGGCGAAGCACCCCACCTCCTGCTGTTTGATGGCGATGCCGAAGGAGTCGTGGGCCAGGTAGACCGGGATGTCGCGCTTCTCGCAATGGTTGATCACCCGCATCAGGACGCGGCGGAAGGATTCGTTGCGCGGTTGGCCGAACACCTCGGCGGCGACCAGCACGATCTCGAACGGATGCCGGCGCTCCAGCTCCCGGATGTCGACGGCCGGCCCCAGGTGGGGCGGGGCGGGCTTCGCGTCCGCCGGCGCGGGCGCTTGCGGTTCGAACGAGGCGTAGCCGATCACGTTCACCGCGCAGTGGGTCTGAAACATCTGCCGGCGGATCTTGCCGGCGGCTTCGGCGCCGCCCAGGACCAGCAGCCGCTCGACCAGTATGCCGGTGCGGGTGGCGTAGCGGTCGACCGCCCGCATCAGATACCGGGTCAGCGACATCGCCGCGACCGCGAGGCCGAACGCGCCGGCGAAAATCAGGCGCGAGAACAGGAAGGCCTCGCCGCGGAACACGTAGCTGAACGCCATCACCGCCGCCAGGGCCCAGAGCCCGGTCCGCGCCAGCAGCTCGAACTCCAAGAGCAGCACGCCGCGGTTGCGCAGGCCGCCCAGGTAGGCCCCGTCCCGCCAGAGCAGAAACACCCACGGCAGGCCGAAGACGGCGGCCCCCCGCAGGTACGGCCAGAGTCCGATGTCCAGGGAATGGCGGAAGCCGTCGACGACGCACCGGGCTTCGAATCGCAGCAGGTAGGCGATCAGGACGGCCAGGTAGACCGCCGCCAGGTCCAGGCCGGCCAGAAACCACCCGCGATGCCGCCACAGCGAGGAGATCAGCCAAAACAACGCGTGGTTACGCATCTTTTCCCGGCGCCCTTTCCCGAAAGCCGCCCCATGCTAAGCGACGGGTGGTTTCGGTTCAAGGCAAATTCGGGCCGCGGGCCTTCGGCGTTCCGGGTTCTGCCGCAGCCCCGTGGCGGCCTTCCGCGTCCGCGTTCCGCGGCGGGTCGGCCTGGGCCACTATTTCGGCCAGGCTTTCGGCCAGGTTGCGCCAGCTGAAGCGGCGCACCGAGTTTCGCAGCGCGGCCGCGTCGGGCCTCCCGGCCAGCAGCCGCCGCACGCCGCTTTGAAACGACTCGAAATCTTCCGCATAAGTCACCGGCAGGCCGGGCTCGGCGGGAATCGTGCTCAGCACCGGCCGGCCCAGGGCCAGGACCTCGTACATTTTCAGCGGATTGCAGTACGCCCCCACCTCGTCCCGGACGAACGGAACCAGGCCCAGGGAAAAACTCTCGATCGTTTCGGCCGCCCGCTCGAAGGGCACGGGCGGTCGCAACTCCACGTTGGGCAGCCGGCGCAGCCGGCGGAGGTCGGCGCGGTTTCTGACCGGCCCGACCAGGCGGAATTTCACGTCCGTCAGGCCGGCGGCGACCTTTTCGAGCAGGGGGTAATCGACCCATTCGTAAAGCGCGCCCAGAAACCCGGCGGTCGGGACCGGGCTTTCCCGCAGCGGCCGGACGAACCAGGCCTCCGGACAGCCGTTGACCAGCAGGTGCACCGGCCGCGGTGTGCGCGCCTTCAGCCGCGCGCACAGCGGCGTGCTGACGGCGAAGACCCGGTCGGCCCGGGCCAGCAGCCCGGCCTCCGCCGCCTCGACCGCCGGCCGGCAGCCCGGCGGGGAATGGATGGCCACGTGATCCAGGCAATCGTAGCTGACCGACGCGAAGGCGAGCCGGTCCAGAACCGCCTGCCAGAAAGGGGTGGAGACGACCGCGTGCCCGGCGGCGCCGAGGGCGCGCGCCAGGTAGCGGCGGACGCCGCCGAGCCAGAGGGCCCCGAGCCACGAGTCCGCGCGCGGCCACTTGAGCGGACAGGGCGGCAGATGATGGACCGTGACCGAGCCGACGCGCCGGGCGTACGGCCGCGGATCCGGCCGCCGCCAGCCGGGCTTTTCGACAAAATGCACGTCGTGGGCGGACGAGAGGGCCTCGGCCAGCGCCCGCGTCCGCCCGCCGATCACCGCCTCGTACCGCAGGGCGGAAAAAAAGATCAGCCTCATTCCAAACCGCTCCCTGGCCCCGCCGGCGACCCGGCCGGCGGCGGAGCCCCCGGACGGCCTGCGAACCATTATCCTAATGCCCCGGGCCGGGAGAAAGCCCAAAAATCACGCCCGCCAAACCCGCCCGGGCCGCCGGTTTTTAAACGCCACCAATTTGACTTCCACCCCCGCCTGCGTTAAAAATCCCCCATGGCAACTTTACGGC
>CAYMGG010000528.1:0-3255 GCA_964389915.1 uncultured Planctomycetaceae bacterium | reverse complement strand
GCGCGATAGTTTCCAAGACCGTTACGGTTACCGGGAATGTGGCGGTGACGGTCGGTGCGGGCGGATCTGGCGGTTCGACCAATTCCTATTCCGGCGGCGCCAGTGGCGGCAGCAGCAGCTTTGGCTCGCTGGTCACGGCCGCCGGCGGCACTGGCGGCGGGCAAAGTTCCCTTCAACTCGCCGGGGCTGGTGGTAGTGGGGGCTCGGAAGGTATTTCCGGCGGGGCTGGCGGCTGGGGTGGAGTGGTATCCGGCGGTTTCGGGGGCAGCGGCTTTGGAACCGGCGGTGGACAACGGGGAGGGTCGGGTGGAACCGGCGGCGGGGGTGGAATTGGCGCCGGGGGAGCCGGCGCTTCCAACACTTCGGGCGATTCCGGCTATGGCGGCGCGGGGGGCAGCGGTTTAGTCATGGTCTGGTGGTAAAGGGAGATTTCCAGATGCGCCGATTTGCGGAAATCAAGGACGGGGTGGTGCGGGCGATTGCGACTGGTCCGGACAATTGGCGGCCGGAATATACGAAAGAATCCGGCCTGTCGGCAGCGAAGATTCCGGAAGGCGAGACGGTCATGGAAGGTTGTTTGTGGGACGGCGAAAAATTTTCTCCTGCGCCGGAAGTTCCTGAACCCACGCCGACGGAAGAGGAGCTTTTAGCCGCATTCCAAGCGGAGCGCGTTGCCCGCCTGACCGAGACGGTCCAAGTGAATGACCTGATTTTGGAAAGCCTGGCCTTGGGTGAGGCGATTCCGGACAGCGCCAAGAAACTGATCGAATATCGCCGGGCTCTGCGGGAAATGGATGATCAGGCCGATTTCGACGCCAAAAATCCGGTTTGGCCGGCGCGGCCCGATACCACAACCGCCGCTTCGGAAAGCGAACCTTCCTGAATCACGCCCGTAGTCTAAGGCAGTTCTCTAAATCAGTCATTATGGACCGATCATGGCCTTGCCGATTCTGCTGCGAGGAAAGCAGCGTTTTGACGGAAAGCCGGTACGTCGCGCGGCGGATCGCGCCATTGTAAACGGCCTGGGCCATGCGGGCGCACTGATCCGTAAGATCGCCCGTAATAGCATCAAGCGTAATGCCAAGGCCTCTCCGGCCGGTCAGCCGCCGCATACCCGGCGGGGACAATTGAAACGGGCCATTCTGTTTGCGGTGGAGAAATCGGCCGGGCGAGTAGTGATCGGTCCGGCGGCAGAAATGGTCGGTGATTCGGGCAAGGCACATGAATTCGGCGGCTGGTTCCGCGGGCAGCGCTATCCGGCGCGGCCTTTCATGCAACCGGCCTTGGAAGAGAGCCGGCCGCGTCTGCCCGCCTTCTGGCGCGCATCTGTTCGGTAAATCGGGAGACAGATCATGAGCATCAAATTGGGCTCGCAAGCCAAGCTGTACCGCAACACCGGTACCTACGATACGCCGGTCTGGGCCGAAATGCCCAACGTCAAAGATCTCACCCTGAATCTCGAGACCGGGGAGGCCGATGCCACGACGCGGGGAAATTCCGGGTGGAAGGCCACGATGGCCACCTTGAAAGACGGCTCAGTGGACTTCGACGCCATCTGGGACTCCGACGATGAAGGCTTTACGGACTTGCGCGAGGCCTATTTCGCCAACGGCACGATCGAAATGGCGGTCATGGACGGTGACATCACCGTGACCGGCAGCGAGGGTTTGCGGGCGACCATGAGCGTCACGAATTTCACCCGTAATGAGAAATTGGAAGAGGCGATCACCGCCAGCGTCACGATCAAGCCTGCGTATTCCGCTCATGCCCCGATCTGGATGGTCATCAGCTAAACGAGGAGGCGCTTGTGAAAACGTATCAGTTTGAAAAGGTGAGTTGCCCGAAATGCGGGAGTGAGTACGCCGTGCCCAAGGGGACGGCCAAGGTCTTCAAATGTCCGAGCCGGCGTTGCACGAAATCGTCCGGCTCCATCCCCGAGGAGCCTAACAAGTGAAGACCTTTCAGGATAATGCCGGCCGCACCTGGACCATCGACATCAACATCGATGCCGTCAAACGTGTACGCACACTATGCCAGGTGGACCTGCTTGATGCCGTACGCGGCAAGCTACTGGAGCTGCTGAGCGAGGATCCGATTCTGCTCTGCGATTTGCTCTATGCGCTTTGCCGGGATGAAGCCTTGGCCAATAACGTTACCGACGAAGAATTCGGCCGGGCCCTGGCGGGCGATGTCATCGAGCATGCCACTCTGGCTTTGCTGGAGGAACTGGTCGCTTTTTTCCCTCCGGGCAAGCGCCGCGTGTTGGCCAAGGCGCTGAAGAAACTGGCCGAACTCAAACAAATGGCCCTGGACGTGGCGGAGCAACGGCTGGACAGCCTGGAACTGAATCAGACGATGGCGCAGACCCTGACCGGATCTGGCGGATCGTCTGGCAGTTTGCCGGCATCATCGGCTGCGACCCCGGCCCCCTGACGTTACGCGAGCTGATCTGGATGACCGAGGCCCGGGAGCGGGCCGAATGGAATCGGACGGCGAGTCTGCTGGCGTTACTGGTCAACCTGCATCGCGACCCGCGCAAGCGCGCGATCAAACCCAAAGAGTGTCACCCCTACGAAGCCAAACGTACCAAAAAAGGCATTCCGCTGACTGCGGACAACATCCGGATTCTCAAAGCCGTGTTTGTAAAAGGTAACTGACGATTTGTCGGACTGGCGGACGCTTGGACCTGCGGATGGTCCAACGCCGAAACGTCCAAAACGAGAAGGAGCTGGTCATGGATTGGAAGACGATTGTTGAGACGGTTTGGGCGGCGCTCAATTCCCCGGCCGGTATCACCGCGATGGCGGGCGTGCTGCTCTGGGCCTTGAATCGCCTCTACACGGCCAAGCCGCTGTGGCAGCAGTACGAGGGCACGGTGATTGCCGCCATCCGTCTGGCGGAGAAGCAGGTGCCCGACGAAACCACCAATGCCGGGCTGGCCCGGCTGGACGCCGCGCTCAAGTATGTGATTACCGTCTATGAGCAGGCGGTTGGCCGCCGGGCTACCAGTGCCGAGGTGGCCGAGTTCACCAACGGTATTCAGGTAGTCCATAATTCCATGGACGAAGCCGGGACTATCTGAGGCATCCACAATGGTGATTTCGGGTCTGCCGGGCATTGGGGAAATGGGAGGGACGGGAGCTGGATACCCCAACTGCCCGGCAGCCCGCTTTTCAAATCTATCTTTTCGGGAGCAGTTCCATGGACGCAATCTGGCAATTGCTACTCGTGCTACTGCGCGCCTTGCTGCCGTTT
>CAYMGG010000527.1:0-3292 GCA_964389915.1 uncultured Planctomycetaceae bacterium | reverse complement strand
GACGCGCGGGTGAAGCTGAAACGCCTTTATCCGGTAATTAAGAGCTGACGGAGTAGTAGCCGTAGTCGATACGCTGCAACCCGAAGCGGCGGACATGAGCCCGGCTTATCTGAAATCGACCTTCGGGGGCAAACTGGCATTCCACGGTTGCATCAGCACGGCCGGGGAGTTGGCCACCGGAACTCCGGCCGACGTCGAACGGATTTGCCGCCAGACGCTGGAGATCATGATGCCCGGCGGCGGCTATGCCCTGGCCCCGACCCATGCCATTCAAGACAACACGCCTACCGCCAATGTCCTGCGTTTATATGAATGCGGCCGGCGGTACGGAGCTTATCGCTGAGACGGTCGGGCGGCAAATTCGCCGCAGCGTAATTTGGCGTGCTATGGCCGGTCAGAGTAAAGCGATGGGGGCCGGACTTCCGGCGATCTGGTCGCCGATTAAACAACTCATTTCTACGCCAGCGTATGGTCCAATCCGGTCAACGATGGCGCACAATTGGCGCAACGGAAGTTGATCCCCTTAAGCAAAATCCTGCAATCGCCAATCGCAATTCAAGTTCACACCATGCAGATTCTGCGGAACTTTTTTAACCAAAGAGGTTCCGCAGAATCTGGCGGCTTGAAATCCGATCGACATAACTTATTTCTCCCCAAATTGATCGGCGTGTCGCCGCTTCTTCTCTGCGTTGCTGCCGCAAATAAGTTAAACTTTAATTTTAGTCGATTTGCGGCGCCTCAATCTCGAGTTTATCTTTTATGTGGATAGATAAACCTATTTGACTGGCCTGACAAACCTCCAGTTTTACCGATTGTTTTCCTTGGGTATGGATATGAGCAATAAAGACGCTCCCGAAAGGCGTGAAAAATTACGCGCCCTTGCGGCCAGTCAAAATGGCTACTTTACCTCCAGCCAAGCCCGCGCCATCGGGTATTCAAATCCGAATCAGCATTACCATGTGTCCCAGCAGAACTGGGAGCGGGTCGAACATTCGATCTATCGCCTGCCTTGGTTTGAACGGACCTATAACGGCGAGTTGACCCATTGGTGCCTGTGGTCGCGCAACCGGCGGGAGCAGCCGCAAGCGGTGGTCAGCCATGAGAGCGCCCTTTACTTTCACGGGCTGATCGCCGAGCCTCCGGCCCGAATCAATCTGACCGTGCCTCCGGATTTCCGCAAATTCCCGCCGGTTGAGCTGGAGATTCACCGTCGGGAGTTGCCGCCCGAGGCCGTGGCGGGGGAATCGCCCCTGCGGGTGACGACTCCGCTTCAGACGCTGGCGGATACGGCCGAGTCGCTCCGGACCTCCGGCCAGTTGGCGGCCGTGGTCGGGCAGGCGGTCCGGGCCGGCCTGTTCGAACGGGAGACCGCGGTCGCCCGCGGTTGGTTGCCGGTCGAGCCTGTCCCGGCCGAGTTGCGGCCTTGGCTGTCGCCGTCCGCGCCTGTGGAAGAGGAACTTTTTCGGCCCATTGTCAGGAGTCAACCGATGCCTGCGGCTTTCGAATCCGTTGCTCCCCGGCGCGCCCAGGCCGGGTTCACGCTGGTGGAACTGCTGGTGGTGATGGCCATCATCAGCGTGCTGGCGGCCATGCTGATCCCGGCACTGCAACAGGCCTTGGGCCTGGCCCGCGCCACCGAATGCGCCAATCATCTGCGGCAGATCGGGTTGCTCAATTGCCAATATATGGACGCCAATGACGGCCTGCCCTTCCACCATATCATGCGGCTGGTCAATCCCACCTATGCCTGGTACTGGCGGCGCACGGCGGCGGAAGTCGCCGACGGCAAGCCGGTTTCTTCGGACGGAACCAAAGCGCTGGAGTACATGACTAAATCGGCGATTTACAGCATTTTCTGGTGCCGAGACTATGTTGAAGCCTATGGCCGGGAGGATCACTCGGGCGGCCGGGGCAGCTATGCGATCAACTGCCATTTTGCCGGCTACTCCTCGACTCTGGGCACCTATGTCTGGCGCCGTCCCGACGCCAGCCAGGGCAGCCAGGAGCCCTTCATCACCGACGGCACGCCGCTCCCGGAATGGCATACCGCCTGGGGGGCGAACAGCTTGGCCACGACTCTGCCCAACACGCGCAGCGCGCCGGGCTTCTACCACCATAACCAGTCAAACTGGCTGTATTTCGACGGCCACGTCGCGGCGGTCAATCCTGGCGCGGCGATTCCGCTCAACTCCCTGGTGGCCGATGGCGGCAATTTCAAATAATCGTGTCTGGCGGCCTGGGCTGCGGCGATGACCGCCCCCCCCCCGATTCGCTTGGAAAGGATCCTCATGTCCGCTCATACTCTCGCCGCGAAGATGAAGTTCACGTTTTGGCTCTGCCTGTTGTCCGGGTTGGTCGCTGGCCCGGCCCGCGCCGATCTGGTGCAGAATCTTCCCTTTACGGACGGTTTCGAAAAAACCAACGTGGCCGGCCAAACCGGGATTATCACGCCGAGTCTGCCCTGGACGATGTACGGGGCGACCGGCGGCGTCAGTATCCGCGCCGGGACCGAATCCGTTCCGGCCGCCGCCGGCCAGGGAGTGCTGCGGTTGCAGGCCGGGCCGGACGCCTCGGCCGTCTGCACCCTGCTCGAGCCGGGCGCGCAGGTGAGTTTCCGTCTGGCCTTTCTGATCGAGCCGGAGGCCCGGGAGCCGGGCTGTCTGCGGGTCCGCTGGCCGGACGGGGAGTTGCGGTTGAATCTGGGGGGAGCGGGTACGATTGGCGGCAAGGGTGGTGCAGCTGCGGAAATCAAATCCCCGGCGCTCAATCCGCCCGGGGGCTGGAACCGGCTGCGGCTGGACTGCGACCTGACCGGACCGCGTTTTTTGCTGCAAATCAACGGCCGGACGGCGGCCGAAGGCGAATTGCCCGGGGCGGCCCCGGACAAGCGCTTGGAGCTGCTGCTCGGGACCAATCCCCAAGGGCGGGGCGGCGCTCTGGTCGATGAGGTGACGATTCTGGATCCGCGCACCGAAACCTGGCCCAATCTGGCGCCGGCCGGCGTCATCCGGGCCGAGAGCTGGTTCTCCGACAAGGAGCCCCGCTTCCTGGTCGACGGCGAGACGCGCTACTCGTACCCGGCCCCGCGCTGGGCCGGCGGCACCCGCTGGTCGCCGGAGAATGCGCAGGCCGGCGAAAGCTTGGAGTTGAGCTTTCCGCGCCTGGCGCAGCCGCCGCTGATCGCGGGCGTGAATCTGGCGCCGGCCGCGGACCGGATGGATTACCGCGTGGAGGTGCCGGAGGGGGTGGGGTGGCGGGAGCTGGCACCATCAGTCCCTGCACAGCGGCTATC
>CAYMGG010000526.1:0-3293 GCA_964389915.1 uncultured Planctomycetaceae bacterium | reverse complement strand
CAGGTCGCGGTTGGTGGCGGCCATGACCCGGACGTTGACGCGGATAGGCTTCTCGCCGCCCACCCGCTGGAACTCGCGTTCTTGCAGCACGCGCAGCAGTTTGCCCTGGAGGTGCAGCGGCATGTCGCCGACCTCGTCGAGGAAGATGGTCCCGCCGTGGGCCAGCTCGAACGCGCCGCGGCGCGCGCGGGTGGCGCCGGTGAAAGCGCCCTGCTCGTGGCCGAAGAGCTCGCTCTCCAGCAGATTTTCGGGCAACGCGGCGCAATTGATGGCGATAAACGGCCCGGGCGCGCGCGGCCCCTCGCCGTGGATGGCCCGGGCCAGGCGCTCCTTGCCTACACCGGTCTCGCCTTGAATCAGCAGGGAAGAGTCGCTGCGAGAGACGCGCTGGACCGTGTTCATGAAGGCCCGCATCGCGGGGCTGGCGGAGACAAAGTCGCTCAGGCTGGGATCGGCTAGGGCCGGACGTCGGGATGGCTGGCCTCGCCGTCCTTCGCCGTGTTTGCGCAGCAGGGCATAGATGGCCTCGGCGATTTCCGGTCCGGGCAGGGAAGCGGGCAGGACCACGTCGCTGCCGGCGGCGAGCAGGGCGGCCTGCTTCTCCGGCGCCTCGGCCTGGACAATCATGACCACTGCGGGGGGCTCGGGCAGGCTGTCGATCAACCGCAGAGTATCTTCGGTCGGGCCGGGCAGCAAAGTTTCGGAGAGAATCACCAGGTCCCAGGACTCTCCGCTCAGTGCCGGCAAAAGCCGGTCCCGCTGATCGACGAATTTAAAGAGGCAGTCGCGCTTGCCCAGATCCTTGCGCAAGCTATCCCTTAAAGCGCTCTCTTCCAAGGCCATGATGACCCGGAAAATCATTGCCCGTCTCCTGGCGGCCAAACTAGTATCGCTTCTGGCTATTATATGGTTTCGGAGATAAAAACTCCTGATATTTCGGAATTCTGAAAGCCTTTTTTGGTCGAAGCGTGAGCTCTGACGCGAGAAAAGTTGAGGGCATTTTCAGCCTGGGCGGATAAAGGTAAATGTCCGTTGTTAAGGCTTAATCATCAGTATGTTACCTGACGAATTAGGTGATTGGGCAATTCGTTGTGAGGTCGAGATTAGGGCCTGGTTTGGCGGCTTCTGGCATGCAAGTTGAACATAATGGCTATTCTTATAGCTTCCGCTATCCGCAGCAACGAGGAGGTGTGCCATGAACCAGGACGAAAAACCGGTTTGTCCGCGCACGCCGCCCAAACCTCTGCCCAACAAAGAAATGCGGGTAAAAAAAGCCGAGCGGTGCGATAAGCCAAAAAGATGATCCAGGCTTTATTTAAATAGCTCCCGCTTTGGCTGACAGCAGGCGGGAGCTTTTGTTTTATGGTGCTAAATCTAGCCCCATGAAGTGACATGGGGAGATGTTTTCCAAATCGGCAATTTCAAAAAAATGGAGAAACAAATGTTGAAGGTGATGTACGGAGTGGTGGCGGTATTGGTTGCGGCTTGCGTTCTGCTCTCCCCGGCGTTCGGCGAGGAAGAGGGCGGCAAGAAGAAGGGCGCGGCCATCGAATCCACCGGCACGGTTGCGGTCGAGAAGGATGACAAGGGCAAGGTTACATCCGTCAAGATCACCTGCGACGACGCGACCTATAGCGTGATTCTGGCCAGCGCCAAGGCCCTGGTTAAGCTGGACGGCAAGAAGGTGAGTTTCACCGCCATGGAAGCCAAAGCCCCGGCGCCCAAGAAGGGCGAAGAGGCCGACACCAGCGCCAAGTGGATCAAGGTCAGCAAGTGCGCCGAGGTTAAGGAAGAGGCCAAGTAAATTTGGCTTGAACGAAAATGAGTTGGTAGCCGGTTTTTCCGGTTATGCGACCAGGGCGGCCAAGTGCCGCCCTGGTTTTAGTATGCCGAAGGCTATAAGCAAAACGGAGACTAGAGCAGTTCGCCGGCCTGGTTGGGCAACCAGCAGCGCCGGCCGTCGCGCAGTTCCACCTGGCGCCAATCAGAGCGCTGCTCGATCAGCCGGAATTCGGTTCCGGCGTGCAGCGGCTCCTTGAAACTGGGGTCATAGCCCTCGCCATCGCCCTTGCGGGCCGTGATCTCGACGCTGAGGACCACGCCGTCGGGATGCCGGCGTTCGTCCTGCCAGGTCAGCAAGACCGAGCCGAGGAAAAGCAAGGTCAGGCCGCCGATCAGACCGAGCAGCCAGCGGGGAGGTTGCCCGCCCAGGCGTCGCCAGCCGGCCAATCCCCAGAACAACAGCCAGCCGGCCATAAAGATCGTGGCCCGGGTTACGGCGGCCAGATCGTAATGCCAGAAGAAGATCGTGCGCCAGGCCTGATCCTGCGGGCGTTCGTCGACCCGGTCGAGGCGCTTGGCGCGGGCGTACTCGAGATTTTGCCGCAGATTGACATCGAGGGGCAGATAGCGTTCGGCCCGGCGATAGGCCAGAATCGCCCGTCCCAGATCGTTGACCCGGAAATAGGCGTTCCCCAGGTTGTAATACAGACCGCCGTTGTGCGTCCGGCCTTCACGGATCAGCCGCTCCCAGCGCAGGGCGGCCTTGGCGTAGGCGGCCTTGGCTGCGACGGGATCCTTGGCCAGCAGTTCGTTGCCCTGGCGGAAGAAATCCTCGCCCTCGCCGAGCAGGGTCTGCTTTTCGACCGGTCCAAGCGTATCGGCTGCGGCATTGAGCGCTGTCAAACAGCAGAGAATAGCGCCGAAGATGGTCGGACGCAGCCGGCGACGGAAGCGGGCGAAGACGGCAGGCCTGCCAGTGGTCGTGTTTCGGATCATCGCCAATTCCTTTCCGCCAGCTCCACCGCCTCGGCCACCTGCTTGGCGTAATCTCCACCCAGCGTGGCCGCGCCGGCATAGCTGGCCGCTTCGCCGGCCGCAAAGACCTGTTTGAGTCGTTCTAAGGAGGGCTCGGGAAGTGCGGCCAAGTCGGCTTGGGCGTCGGCGAAAGTCAGCACATTGCGTCCGGTGCGGTCCGACAGATACTGGCGCAGTGCCGCCAAGGCGGATTCCGGCGAAGAGGCCGCGGCGAGCTGTCGGCGGCAATTGCCCAGCGCCTGCCGGCGTCGCCGCAGGTCAGGATGGCCCTCGTGCCAAGCGCGCCAGCGCAGAACGATAAAGGCCAGCAGATTGAACAGCGGCGGAAAGATCAGCCCGATCAGCCAGAGCGGTCGGCGCGACAGCCGGGCCAAATCCTCGCCTTCATCGCTCAACAAGCTGGGGCCGGTATAATTGTGGGCGATCCCGGCGGCGAGGTTTTCAAGTTCGTTTTTCAGCGGACCGGTGGCGGTGAC
>CAYMGG010000525.1:0-3300 GCA_964389915.1 uncultured Planctomycetaceae bacterium | reverse complement strand
GGTCCAATAGTTCGCCCAGGCTCTCGCGCTCCCGCCAGCGGATCTCCCGCTTGGTCGCGTCCTCCCGCAGCGGCAGGCAGTCGGCAACGCCAAAGCCGGGCAGCGGGCGGTAATCCTGATCCAAAACTTCGACCCGCAGACTGCCCCGGGCGGCGTCGGCGTTGACGAAGAGGTGCGGCGACTTCAGGCGCAGCGGCTTGGTGATCGCCGCCGCCGGGCTGATTCCCGCATCGAGCGAGGCGAAACCGTCGCGCCGCAGCGTCGCCAGGCCGGTGCTGGAGCCGGCGTACATCGGATTGAGATTAAGCTCGGGCGGCAGTTCGGTTCGGCCGCGGTAGGCCGGCGCTTCGCCGCTGAACGCGCCGTAGTAGAAATACAGCCGGTCGCCCACGGTCAGGCAGAGGCCGCCGGCGGCGTGGATGTAGCCGTAGTTCCAGGTGCCGCGCCGCCGGCTGCAAGGGATGAAGGCCTGGCGGTTGGTCCGGTCCCAATGGAAGCCGTCGCGACTGAAGGCCAGTTGCAGATCGATCAGCTTCGGTTCGCCGGTTTTGGCGCAGAGGTGATTCTCCGGCCCGTAGAAAATATTCACCGCGCCCAGGAGCAGGCTTTCGTAGGCCGCGCAGTTCAGGTCGTAGAGCTGCGGCGCGTGATCGGTGAGCGGGTCCACGCCGTCGAGCCGGTCGGCGCGCAACCAAGGCGCGTCGGCCTTGTCGGCCCACTGGCCGGCGGCCGGGAATTCGGCGTGCTCGTAATAGTTGCGTGCCCGCATCGGCCAGCCGCGCCGGACGCTGAAGACCCACTTGCGCCGGAACGGATTGTAGAAAAACGAGGTGTTGTCCCCGCAGGGCGAGGTCCGGCCGGCCGGCCGCCAGTGGATGCCGTCGGCCGAAAGATAGAGTTCGCCCCATTCGGCGCGGACCGAGTCGGGGATGTGCCGGACATACTGGAACATCTTCCAGCGTTCGTCGGCGCGGGCGGCGAAGTGGTCCAGCCAGACCGTCACCCCGTCGCGGTAATGGTCCGGGCGCAGCGGCAGCACCAGATTGGTGCCGGGCACGACGTCCAGCGCCGGCCGCTCCCAGATCCGGCCGTCGCGACTGAGGGCCAGGGCCACCCCCTGCATCCAGCCGGACTGATAATAGAGTTTGAAGAACTGGTCGGCCGGATCGTACCAGACCCCGTCCTTGAAGGGGGCGGCCGCCGGGCAGCGGCCTTCGTTCATTTCCACCGCCGTCTGCGGCCAGAGCACCGGTTCGCCCGAACATTCGGCCGCGTGGAAGCGCCGGGTCAGGCCGTTCTCCGCCAGCAAGTAATCGTCGACGAAAAGTTGCCGGCCGGGACCGAGTTCCAGCACCGGCGGGAATGGGCCGTTCAGCCAGGGTGCCTGCGATGGGCGGTCGCTCTGCGGATCGACGTCGCGCGGCGGCCAGACGTCCACGGACGAGGGACGGCCGGATAAATCGGTCGAGTCGGTCAACTCAGGGCTCCTTGATCTGGGCTGGAGAAACGGGCGCGGCCAGGCCGCTGTATTGGCGCAGAATTTCGCGGGAGTAAACCAGGTGTTCGCGCAAGGCCGCCCGGGCGCCGGCGGCGTCCTCGGCCAGCAGGGCGGCGGTCAGGCGTTCGTGCTGGGCGTGTCCGATGCGGATGTCGTAGGGCGTGCGCCCCCGGTTGCGCATGGAGAGGTTGATGAGCAGCCGGGCGTTCAGGTGGAACTGGCGCATGAACCGGTTGCCGATCCGGTCGTAAAAGAACTGGTGGAATTTCTCGTCCAGGGCGATGTACTCATTCAGCGTGAAGGGACCGGCGGCCAGTCGGCGATGGCGGCGGGCGAAAGCGGACAATTGCCGCCGGTCGGGGGCGCTAAGTCCGCCGGCCAGGAGTCGGTTGACGATCCGCAATTCCAGCATTTCGCGCAATTCGTAAAGCTCGTCGATCAGGGCTGAATCCAGCGGGGTCAGCTCCCAGCCCCGGTTGGTCTGCTTGCGGATCAAGCCGGTGGCTGAAAACCGCCAGAGCGCTTCGCGCAGGACCGGCACGGTCAGCCCGCCGGCCCGGGCCAGGCCGGCTTCGGTGAAGACCTCGCCCGGGCGGAGTCTGCCGCCGGTCAGGGTTTCGAGCAGAAAGCGGTCGGCGCGGACCGATTGGGGCTCGGCCGCTTCGGTTTCGTCAGCCGCTGCCGGCAGGGCGAGCAGCCGCTTGCTGCGCCCGGTCGTCTCGACCAAGCCGGCGGCCGCGAGTTGGGCGGCGATCTTGCGCACGGTGAAGCGACTCACGCCCAGGCGCTCGGCCAGCTCCTGCTCCGGCGGCAGGGGACAGGGGGGAGAGAGCTTGGCCAGCTCAGCCCGGCACTTCTCCCAGGCCTGGCGAAAGACCACGTCCTGACGGCTCACGAGTTCTCCGGTTCTGATTCAATGTATTTAATAAATAAAATACAATGGGGCGATTGTCAAATTTCCGGTCCAGGCCGGCACGTCCGGTTGCCTTTTTACTTGGTTGAGGACAAGACGATAGCTGCCGGCAGGCGAACTGTAAAAAAATCGATACGGCCAGCGGAGACAATTCCGCAAGACCGTTTTCTGGGGAACCTTTTTTACAAAAAAGGTTCCCCAGACCCTTCCAAAAAATTCTCACCTGGCTTCGCAGTCTTCAGCGTTCAGATGGACAAACTGTAGAGCAGGATGATTCTTGGGGCAATCTACAGAGCGTTGGAAATGGTTATGAGAGTTTTTTTGAGGGGGGCCGGGGGAACTTTTTTTGCAAAAAAAGTTCCCCCGCGAGGTGGCGGTACAATCACCCCGCCCGCGCCTCGCGGCGGAAGGCACCGGGAGTCAACCCGGCCGAGCGACGAAACAAGCGGGCGAAATAGCCGGCGCTGGCAAAGCCCACCGTGGCGGCGATCCGGCTCACTGGCAGGTCAGTCAGGCTCAGCAAATCCTTGGCCCGTTCCAGCCGGTGGCGTTCGAGATATTGCATGGGCGTCAATCCGGTTTCCGCCCGGAAGAGGTGGGCCAGGCGTGAAGGCGAGAGGTGCACTGCCGCGGCCACGGCCGAGACGGTCAGCGGCTCGGTGTGGCGGGCGCAGAGGCAGGCCATGGCCTCGCGCACGCGCGAATCGCGGCAGGCGCCGGAGGAACCGGGGTTGGCCGCATCGCACCAGAGCAGCACGCCTTCGAGCGCGTTTTTAGCCAGTTCGCGGGCACGCGGCCAGGGGCCGTGGCGGGTGGCCACCAGGGCGCGCATGTGTTCGCGGGCTCGGTCGCGGGCCTCGCCGGCCGGCAGATTCAGGCAGTACAGGCC
>CAYMGG010000524.1:0-3318 GCA_964389915.1 uncultured Planctomycetaceae bacterium | reverse complement strand
AGAGTTTTTTGGAAAGGGCCCGGGAAAACCTTTTTTGCAAAAAAGGTTTTCCCGGGGCGGTCGAAGTTCACGCGGCCTTGGCCCGGCGCCGCGGGCGCGAGGGCCGGCCGGCGCTGGCGGAGTCGTAAATGGCTTCCATCAATTCACTCTGGTGGATGCCGTTAAGCGGGCTGGTCTTGGGTTCGGCGTTGCCGAGCACGGCGTCGATGAAGTTGCGCAGGGGCGAGCCGTCGACCTGGCCGAATTCGGGGGTTTCGGGTTCGCCTTCGGCCTGGACCTTGATCCAGGAGCCGCCCCAGCCGTCGATCTCGACCAGGCCGTTCTCGAACATGAAGGCCATGTGCCGGCCGTTCTTGAGGCAGTTGCCGCCGATGGCCAGGCTGGCCAGCACGCCGCTCTCGAACTTGATGGCGATGGCGCTGTTGATGTCCACGGCCGAACCGTGGTTGTCGATGAAGGCGAAGACCTCGGAGACCGGACTTTCCACGCTCCAGACCAGGCTGTTGATCAGGTGGGCGCCGCTGTCGTAGGCCTGGCCGCCGCCGGAGAGAGCCGGGTCCTGCCGCCACTTGCCGGCCGTGGCCTTCAACCAGTTCTGGGAGATGTAGGCGTTGATCAGTTCCAGCCGGCCGAAGGCTTTGGCGCGGATCTTTTCGCGCAGATAGTTGAAGGCCGGGGTGCAGGAGGTGTTGTAGCCCACGGTCAGGATCTTGCCCGCGGCGCGGACTTCTTCGGCCAAGGCGTAGGCGTCGGCCACGGCCGTGACCATCGGCTTTTCGACGAAGACGTGGCAGCCGGCCTTGAGGGCCTGGCTGGCGTGGCGGTAGTGCATGGTGTGGGGGGTGACGATCACCACCGCGTCGGGCTTGGCTTTGCCGAAGAGATCGGCCGGATCGGTGTAATGCTCGACCTTGTGAGCATAGCCGGGCATATTGCGTTCCTGGAAACCGCGCGTCACCTCTTCACTCACGTCGCACAGGCCGACCACCTGGGCGTCGTTCATGCCGGCCAGCCGCTTGGCGTGGTTGCCCGCGAATCCGCCGCAGCCGAGAATGCCTACGCGCACCTTTTTCATGATCACTGCTCCTTGGGACCGCGGAGAAAAACCGCACCCGGCCCCATGGCCGCCGAGCGGCCGGGGCGAAAGGATGGGTTTCCGGCTGGTCCGTGGTGTTCGGGGCAGTTGCCGCGCCGGCTCCGACGCGAAGCGTTCTGCCCCTCGACTGGAATTTATCCCAGGCTAACGGTTAAGGAATGGCGGGAACTGCGGAAGGGATGGCAATTTCTGCGAGTTGTTATCTGAACGCTTGAAACTAGGGAGCAGGTGGAGAATTTTTTTGAAGGGGTCCGGGGGAACTTTTTTGCATAAAAAGTTCCCCCGGAATAGTGGCGGCCTAATCTTCTGGATCGTCCCAGGGGACTTCTTCCTCGGGCTCGCGCTCGTCGTCGCGCAGGCCGGCGCGGGGGCCGTCTTCTTCGAAGAGCGAGGTCTGGCGGTCGCGGCCGAACTTGGCGGTAAACTCCTCCTGGGTCATGAGGATCTCGCGGGCCTTGCCCTCGCGGAACGGACCGAGCAGGCCGACCGAGGCCAGCTGGTCGATGATCCGGCTGGCCCGGCCGTAACCGATGCCCAGCTTGCGCTGCAAAAGCGAGACCGAGCCGCGGCTGGACTCGATGATGGCCAGGCCCGACTCGAAGAAGAGTTCGTCGAAATCTTCGATGCTGTCGGCGGCGTTACCGCCGATGACCGGACCTTCCAGATCGGAGTGGTATTCGGGGGCCATCTGCTCCTTGCAGAAGTCGACGATGGCGAAGAGCTCCTCGTCCGAGACGAAGACACCCTGAGCGCGGGTCAGTTTACCCACGCCGGGCGGCAGATAGAGCATGTCGCCGGCGCCGAGCAAGGTTTCGGCTCCGTTCTGGTCGAGGATGGTGCGCGAGTCGACTTTGCTCGCCACCTGGAAGGCGATCCGGCAGGGCATGTTGGCTTTGATCAGGCCGGTGATGACGTCCACCGACGGCCGCTGAGTGGCGAGGATGACGTGGATGCCCACCGCGCGGCTCTTGGCCGCCAGGCGGGTGATATGGGTCTCGACCTCCTTGCCGGCCACCAGCATCAGGTCGGCCAGCTCGTCGATGATAATGACGATGAAGGGCAGGTGCTTGGGGAAGAGGCCCAGCTCCTCGGGCGAATAGCTGCCGGAGAGGCGGCGGTTGATCTCGGTCTCGCCCAGGGCGTTGAATTTGGAGATATTGTTGACGCTGACCTGGGAGAGCTGTTCGTAGCGCTCGTCCATCTTCTGGCAGGCCCACTCGAGCACGCCCACCGCCCGCTTCATGTCAGTGATGACCGGGCTCATCAGGTGGGGGATGTCCTTGAAGCGCGAGAGCTCCACCACCTTGGGATCGATCAGGATCAGCTTCACCTCGTCGGGCTTGCAGCACATCAGGAACGAGAGGATGGTGCCGTTGATGCAGACCGACTTGCCGCTGCCGGTAGCGCCGGCGATCAAGAGGTGCGGCATCTTGGCCAGGTCGGCGACCATCGGGTTGCCGCCCACATCCTTGGCCAGGCAGATGGGGAGCATCTCGCGGCGCGAGGAGCGGTTGACGGCCTCGACGATCTCGCGCAGGGTGACCAGTTCCTTGGAGATGTTGGGGATCTCGATGCCGATGGTGTCCTTGCCCGGAATGGGGGCGATGATGCGCACGCTGGCCGCGCGCAGGGCCATGGCCAGGTTGTCGGCCAGGTTGATGACCTTGGAGAGACGGATGCCCGGGGCGAGGCTGACCTCATACATGGTCACCCGCGGGCCGCACTGGATCTTGACCACCCGGCCGTCGATCTTGAAGTCGGCCAGGGTGGTCTCCAAAACCCGGGCGCGTTTCTCCAGGCTGCCGGTATCCTCACCGGTGGCCTTGTCGGGCGGCTGTAACAGGGAGAGCGGCGGCAGCTGGTAGTCGCGGCAATCGCGCTCGCTCACCCGGATGACGTCGATCTTTTCCGGCTTCTCGTCGCGGCTCCGGCGGCGAGCGCGGGGCGCAGGAGCGGGGATCTCCTCTGCTTCCTCCTCGGGCGCCTCCTCCTCGACCTCGATCTCTTCCTCGCCGTCAAAGCCGTAAGGCGTGAACTCCACCGGCGGGGGAGGGGTCGCGGGGGCCTGGGTCTGGATTTCGATTTCCTCTTCCTCTTCGGCGGCCGAGGGCTCGGGCTCTTCCGGTTCTTCGACCACGGCGGCCGGCACTTCTACGGCCGCCGGCGCGGCGGCGGCTTCGGCTTCGGCGGCCGCCCGGCGGGCGGCGCGGGCGCGGCGGCTC